>DATAIH010000098.1:0-26238 GCA_036262755.1 Candidatus Acidiferrum sp. | reverse complement strand
GCCCAGCGCTTGGACATGACCATCGAAAAAGTACGGCAGACGCGCAAGATTGCTCAGACACCGGTATCCTTTGAGACTCCTATCGGCGAGGAGGAAGACGCTCATCTGGGCGATTTCATCGAAGACAAGTATGTTGTCTCGCCATCGGATGCGGCCATCAGCCTCAGCCTAAAGGAAACGATAGCCGGTGTGCTGAAGAAGCTCAGCCCTCGCGAGGAACGCATCATCCGCATGCGTTTCGGGTTTGAGGACGGCAATCAGCGCACCCTCGAAGAAGTCGGCCAGGTTTTCGCCGTTACCCGTGAACGCATTCGTCAGATTGAGGCCAAGGCGCTACGCAAACTGCGGCACCCGTCGCGCTCCACCCCCGTCCGCACGTTTCTCGAAGGTTCGTTCTGATGCAGTTTCGGTTACCCAAATTCTGCACCCGGTGTCCAGGAAGGGAGATCGCATGAAGAGTCTTTTTGTCGGAAACTTGAATTTTCAAACCACGGAAGGCGATTTGACGGCGTTGTTCCAGCCTTTTGGGCAGGTCGGGCGCATTCATATTGTCACCGATCGGGAAACGGGCCGTTCCCGCGGTTTTGCTTTTGTGGAAATGCCCAATGACGCGGAGGCAGCGAAGGCCATTGCCGCGCTCGACGGAAAGGAAATGGGAGGCCGCAACCTCAAGGTCAACGAAGCACGGCCCAAGGGAGAGCGCCCCCCGCGCAGCAATAGCAGTGGCGGACGCCCCGGTGGTGGTCGTGGTCGCGGCGGCTTCTCGCACGAGGACTACCGGGAGTCTGCCCGCCAGCCGCGCGAACCGCGCTGGTAAGCCTACGACTATCAATGAAGGTAGAATAGTAGCGGACTTCTGAGGAGACCCATGAGCATCACCTTCCAAAAGCGTCAGAAGGAACTCAAGCGTCAGGAAAAGCAACGGGCGAAGGCGGAAAGGCGTCAGCAGAGAAAAGCCGCCAAACGCGCAGAAGAAGCACAACGCACGCCGACAACCCCGTCTACGGACACCGACGAGCAGCCTGAATCTGACAACCACGCTGCGGGTCCCGGCGGGATAACGCAATAATCTCGCGCAGCAACTCCATGGTCCCGGCCTTATTGTTGACCGCCGCCAGGATTCACGAGTGATGCGTCGCACCGCGCTCGGACGACCTCCTTTGCCTTCAAATCGCCACTTGCCCAACGACGGATATCCCCGCCGTTCCGAAATGCACAGGACTGAATTTTGAGAGCTTGCCAACTGCCTTCCGGTTTGTGGCTAGAGAGGGAGTAAAAGAGGCGAGCTAAAAACGCCTTCCATTTCCGGTCTGTCGAAAACACCTTCTGATATTCGAAAACTCGGCGGCGCCCGCCTTGGGAGGCGCCAGCCTCTTCAACCCTTGTGACAGTTCACGCAGATCGTGGCGTTATACGTGTACCCACTCATGCCGCTGTGAATTGCGTTTGTTTGCGTCTGGTTTGTATGTGGCGAATTTCCCGTATGGCAAGCGCTGATGCAGGAGAAGATCGCATAATTGGTCGAATTAATATGGCAATCGGAACAGCTCGAACCGTTGTGCGGAATCCTGAAGTAAGTATGGTTGAAAACCGCACCCAGCCAGGCGGTGGTCACCCAGGTCGTGTGGCAGGTAATGCAGGTCGTCGGATAGTTAGCAGCCACGTGGTTAGGTACAGTCGTTCCATATGTCTGGGCATTCGTGAAATAGCTCTGATGACAACCGTAGCAGTCCGTCGTCGGATAGCCCGCGCTGTAGTTGCTGCCGGTATGGCAATCCGTGCAGGCGTTGACCATCGGCCCAATCGCGCCCGTAACCGTGGTCCGAGGCGGAAGCATATGCGGCCCCTGCAGCGGAAACCCCGTCGTCGAGTGATCAAACTTGCCATCGGTCCAGAGTACCGTGTCGTGGCAAGTGGAGCAGAGTGAGGTCGGGAATCCTGCGGTAATGTGGTTCGGCACATTTCCGCCAAACGTGGGTGTACTGTTCCAGGCCGCCTGGTGGCACCCGTAACAATCCGTGTTCGCCGACGTGAAGTTGTAGTTGTTATTGACGTGGCAGTCGGTGCAGGCGTTCACCTTGCCCGCCGGCGCCAACTGGTGCGAACCAACCAGAGGCCAGCCGGTCGTGCTGTGATCGAAGGCCGCCGTGGTCCACGCGATCGTGTTATGGCACGTCGAGCAGTTGGCTGCCGCAAATGGTGCTCCGGCAGTCGAGTGCGTCGGATTGTTGGTCTGCTGCCAGGTGGTAAGGTGGCATTGCGAGTTTCCGCAATCGGTAGGCTGGATCGCCAGGGTCGAGTAATTGCCCAGATGGCACTGATTGCAGCCCGTGACCTTGCCCGCCGGAGCGATCTGGTGCGAATTGGTCAGCGGGAAGCCCGTGTTGGCGTGATTGAACGTCGAATCCGTCCACACAATGGTGTCATGACATTGGCTGCACAAGGACGTCGGGAATCCCGCGGTAATGTGGTTCGGCACACTTCCGCCAAAGGTGGGCGTACTGTTCCAGGCGGCCTGGTGACACCCGTAGCAATCCGTATTCGCCGAGGTGAAGTTGTAGTTGTTATTGACGTGGCAGTCGGTGCAGGCGCTCACCTTGCCTGCGGGCGCCATCTGGTGCGAACCAACCAGAGGCCAGCCGGTGACGGTGTGGTCGAAGGTGACGTTGGTCCATAGCGTGTTGTTGTGGCAGGTCGCACAGTTCGCGGCTGCAAACGCCGTGCCCGCCGCCGAGTGCGTCGGGTTATTGGTCTGCTGCCAGGTCGTCAGATGGCATCCGGAATTCCCGCAGTCGTTCGGCTGGATCGTCAGATTGTAATTGTTGTTGATGTGGCAGTCGGTGCAGGCGTTCACCTTGCCTGCGGGCGCCAGCTGGTGCGAATTCGTTAGCGGGAAACCGGTCGTGCTGTGATCGAAGGTGGCCGTGGTCCAGGTGATCGTGTTGTGGCAGGTCGAGCAGTTGGCTGCCGCAAATGGCGCTCCGGCAGTCGAGTGCGTCGGATTGTTGGTTTGCTGCCAGGTGGTAAGGTGGCACTGCGAGTTCCCGCAATCGGTAGGCTGGATCGCCAGAGAGGAGTAGTTGCCCAGGTGGCACTGATCGCAACCCGTGACCTTGCCCGCCGGAGCGATCTGGTGCGAATTGGTCAGCGGGAAGCCCGTGTTGGCGTGATTGAAAGTCGAATCCGTCCACACAATGGTGTCATGACATTGGCCGCACAAGGATGTCGGGAATCCCGCAGTGATGTGGTTCGGCACACTTCCGCCAAAGGTGGGCGTGCTGTTCCAGGCGGCCTGGTGGCACCCGTAACAATCTGTGTTCGCCGAGGTGAAGTTGTAGTTGTTATTGACGTGACAGTCGGTGCAGGCGTTCACCTTGCCTGCGGGCGCCATCTGGTGCGAACCAACCAGAGGCCAGCCGGTGGCGGTGTGGTCGAAGGTGACGTTGGTCCATAGTGTGTTGTTGTGGCAGGTGGCACAGTTCGCGGCTGCAAACGCCGTGCCCGCTGCCGAGTGCGTCGGGTTATTGGTCTGCTGCCAGGTCGTCAGGTGGCATCCGGAATTCCCGCAGTCGTTCGACTGAATCGTCAGATTGTAATTGTTGTTGATGTGGCAGTCGGTGCAGGCGTTCACCTTGCCCGCGGGTGCCATTTGGTGCGAATTCGTCAGCGGGAAACCAGTTGTCGAGTGATCAAAAGTCGCGGTTAGCCAGGAAGCGGTCGTGTGGCAGCTGGAACAAGTGGCGATCGGAAATATCGTAGGTGCCGAGGCGTGCGCCGGATTGGTCGTCTGCTGCCAGGTCGTGAGATGGCAGCCCGCGTGTCCGCAATCGGTAGCCGCAATTTGCAGGTTGTAGTTTCCGCCTACGTGGCAACTCTCGCAGGGAACATTCGCGTGTCCGGCGGTCAAAGGGAAATTGATCGGAGGCGAAGCGTGGTTGAAGGTCGCGCCGAGCCAGCTGTCGAAGGTGTGACAGGTCTCGCAGGCCTGGGGGAACTGCGCAGCGATGTGGTTTGGCACGCTCCCGCCCAGGGTTTGCGTTTGCTGGAGATCCCTCTGGTGACACGAAATACAAGCGGTTGAAAGCCCCTGAAACTGGCCGACCGCCGCACTCTTATGGCAATCCTCGCATTGCGCGGCCGCGTGGGCCCCGAGCAGCGGGAAACGGTTCTGGTGATCTTTGACCTGCTGCACCGCGATATTCCAGCCCTGAACGGTGTGACACTGCGCACAGTTCGTGCCCATCCTTCTCTGGTGCACGTCGCTATGACAGTCCCGGCAATTCTTCCCGACATCCGTGAAAACAGGCTTTACGTGGCACTTTGTGCATTCTACTTTCTCATGCATACCGCGCAGCGGATAGCTGGTCTTGTTGTGATCGAATTCCAGATTCGTCTTGATCGGGCGCCACGAGCTCACCTTGTGGCAATTTTCGCAAGGGATGGTGAGCGTCGGCCCGTGAGGATTGCGCGTATTCGCCCTGATCTCTTCACGGGTAGGCTGTGCAGCCTTGGTGGTTTGCGCACGCTGTGGCGGCGCGCTCCCCAAACCGGCGAAGGCCAACAAAGTCCACAAAACGAGCTGGAGCGTGGCCGGCGTAAGTTCCCCCTTCTGTGGCGGGCAGGTAGTTCCCCCGCTGGAAAGGGGCCCTTGAGGTTGCGTGCACTTTGTGCCGACTCGAGCGGCGAGGCAACTGTACGCGCGGCCAGTTTCTGGTCCAGTCGGACTTTGTACTGGGGAACAGTCACGACAATGGCCAAACGAGCGAAGGCTTGAGGCGACGCTCGGAACGATCTCGATCGGGGGCTACAACTGCAGTTCGTGATCGGGCGTCGAGGCCGCACGAGCCGTTGGTCGGAGACTCCGATCCGCTTATCGCAAGCGCGCTTGGCCAGTTATAACTTTTCGCGAAGGGCTCACACGCGCATTTACGCTTTCAGGCGCGCAACGCTTCCTCTACCGCCCGCAGATTCGCGAGACGCATCTCAGAATACTTGCGGGATAGGATCACCCCGTCTGCGCCTGCGAGGAGAGCCGCTCGAACGGCGTCGCGCACATCCTGTGGCTCGGTTTTCTTTTCGCCCTGACCCGTCGGAATGTCGATATCGATTCCAGGCCAGATTTTCGTTGCGCCCGAGGCATTCGCGGGAGCCGCTCGCTCGGCAGATGGGGAAGAAACGCCAGCCACTGCTCGCCTGGTTTCCTTTTCTACATAACCGGGAGAGAGCCCCTTGCGAGGAAGCTCAGCGAGATCAGGTTCTTTGTAGTTTTGCACTTCGTAGGTGAGCTCCAGCACGGCTTCAGGAGGGAGATCGCCAAAGATTGTGCGGCTGACGCTGTCTACATAGGAAGCGAGCCGAGGTCCGCCGCAATTGTTATACATCACGACTTTCAAGAAGTCAGAATACTCGCGAAACTCAGCGTAGTCCTCGTCCGCTCGGTAGAACGGACTGAATGAATTGTTGTGCCAAACGTGCCAGCCCACGGCGACATCAGAGCGAATCGATTTTGTAAGCTGGTAGATGGCGGCGTATGTGCTCTTCTGGCCGTCGTTCCAGAGCTTTTGCCAGGCGAGTATCTCCGGATACTTCACAAGCAGCCGCCAAAAGGAGACGAAATACCCATCCGCCGGACGATTAGCCGCCCTGCAGTCACGGACAAGTGCAGCGAGTTTGGAGTAGCCTTCGACCGCCCGTCGTACCTCAATGCCGCGGGACTTTGCTTCGCGTTTGCAGAAATCGCAAAAGCACGTGACTTCCAGGGGATTCGATCGAGCTCCGCCATGCGCGGCGCCTATGGCATTGCCGAACGGGCCCTGACGCTCGCTTCCCCACATAATGCCGTCAAGCGGATAGCTGCGGACATAATCTTCGGTGAGCGCCTGCCAAAACGCCTGCACTTCGGGATTGTGGAAGCAAAGAGTGCCCGCTTTCTTGCCAGACAGCGTCACCTCTTGCAAGCTCTCGATGCCTTCTAGATCGCGGCGAAAGACGTCTTCATACCAGCAGAAGACCTTCATGCCGCGCGACTGTGCCCGGGGTAGAACGTTGGCAAGAACGTCGAACCCGGGGTGGTCGGGCGCTTGGATCTTCTTCAAAGAAGTGTTTGCGTAGTACTGATCGTGCGTGCGGGCAAAATTGCCGCCGTGAAATTCGGCATCGTATTCCTGCTTGCCATGATCGGGTAACGGCTGGCCGGGAACCTGTCGGCCGGCGATGCCGCGCCCGTAGCTGAAGGTCGCGATAAACAGCGCGTTGACCTTGGCATCGCGCTCGAAGCGGTCCAAAACTGACTCAACACCTTCGTCGACAAAGGAGACGGCTCCCACCTGAATGCCAATAGTCGGGCTGGTCGTCGGAGGCTCGGGAAAGCTTGAAGCCACACCAGCAGCTGCTATCAATTTCGCAAATTCTCGTCGGGAGAGTTCACCCATCGTGTGAGAACACCCATCGACCCCCGGAGCGACATTACATGGGGTCAGGCAAATGGTCGGCCACTGCTTTCTATCTCTTCCTGTTTGCACCGATACAGCGGAACGAGTCTACCTCACAGACACGACGGCGGGAAATCGCGCACGAGTGAGAACACGGCTCTTATAAAGTTCTTCTGGCGAGTTGTCGGGCCGCAATGTTTCCCTGGTTTCATCAGAATCCATTCCTCTGCCGCGACAAAAAATGCAAATCATTGACAAGAGATAGACAATCCGAGCTCCAAAAAGGCAAGTATAATGAGCGCGCTTCTCTCGGGGACTTCCGTGGCATATCGCACGATACTGCGCCTTCTTGCACTCCTTTGCCTGCCGCTCGGCGTGCAGGCGCAATCTCCTGAACTGTCGAAGATGGTCGAGGAGTTTGTGCGCGTGCATGCTCCAAGGATTGTTCTCACTCACGTGCGTGTGATTGAAGGCACCGGAAAGCCTGCGATAGAAGACCAAAACGTGGTGATCGAAGGCGGCAAGATCGCAGCCATCCATTCTGGCGCCGACGTAACAGCGACCGATGGCACGACGGTTCTCGACCTGCACGGATATTCCGTCATACCCGGTATCGTCGGCATGCACGACCACCTTTTCTACATCGCCCGCCCAAACCTGAATAGCGACCGCCAATACGAGCAACCGGTGCTTATCCCGCAGATGACTTTCTCCGCTCCCCGCTTGTATCTCGCTGCGGGCGTCACGACCCTGCGTACAACCGGCAGCGTCGAAACTTATGCCGATCTGAACCTGAAGCGCGACATCGATGCCGGCAAGTTACCAGGGCCACATATTGATGTCACCGGGCCGTATCTGGAAGGGAGCCAGAGCCATTTTATCCAGATGCCGCACCTGACCACTCCGGAAGATGCAGGACAATTAGTGGAGTATTGGGCCGGTCGCGGCGTGACGTCGTTCAAGGCCTACACGAACGTTACTCGTGCCGAATTAAAAGCTGCGATTGAGGCCGCGCACAAGCGCGGGATCAAAATCACCGGGCATCTCTGCTCCGTCACCTATAAAGAGGCGGCCGAACTCGGTATCGATAACCTCGAGCACGGGTTCTTTGAAAACACCGAGTTGGATTCAGACAAAAAGCCCGACACTTGCAGTCAGAGTGCCGGCCGGGAAACTCTCGTGCGCATGGAGCCTGAGGGGACTGAGGCCAAGGATTTAATCGCCACACTTATCCGCCATCACGTGGCGATTACATCAACGCTGCCAGTCTTCGAGGATTTTTTGGGCGGCGGACGTCCACCATTGCGGCAACAAGCTCTGGAGGCGATGACTCCGCAGGCGCGTGAGGATTTCTTTTTGCTCCGGCAGCACCCTCCTTCAGCGCCTGCTCCCAAAGTCGATCCAGCGCTGCTTTGGAAGCACGACCTGGCGTTGGAGCGTGCGTTTGTCGCCGCGGGAGGACTGCTCCTCTCCGGCCCTGACCCCACGGGAGCAGGCGACGTACTTCCCGGATTTGGTGACCAACGCGGAGTCGAATTATTGGTTGAGGCCGGGTTTTCTCCGCTAGAGGCAATCAGAATTTCGACTCTGAATGGGGCAATTTATCTGGGGCGGGAGAAAGAGATCGGCACTGTGGCCGTTCCGAAGAACGCAGACCTGGTCGTGATTAGGGGAGATCCATCGAAACAGATCTCGGACATCGAAAACGTCGAGATTGTCTTCAAGGATGGAATTGGTTACGACTCGCAGAAGCTGTTGAATTCCGTTAGGGGCAAATATGGACAGTATTGAGCGATTTCAAAAGCGAACTTGCGATCCACTCACGGAAGGAAATGTTTCTATGCGCAAACGGGTTCTGAGATTTGTACGCTCGACTGTGCTCGCCGCGGCAGGCGCCGCTCTCTGCCTATCTGTTGCCGCACAACAAGTAACGCAACAGCTCCAGGCACCGGCGGGGGAACGCGTTCTCCTCGAGGTTCATGCCAAGGGCGACCAGATTTACACGTGTAAAGCTGACGGCACGCAATTCACCTGGACGCTAACGGCTCCGGACGCAAAGCTCTTCGATAAGGATGGCAAGCCCTTCGGTAGACATTTCGCGGGGCCCTCCTGGGAGGCAAACGACGGAAGTCGTGTTACCGGCAAAGTCGTTGC
This sequence comes from Candidatus Acidiferrum sp., assembly GCA_036262755.1. Classification (GTDB taxonomy): domain Bacteria; phylum Acidobacteriota; class Terriglobia; order Acidiferrales; family UBA7541; genus Acidiferrum. The sequence goes on along the minus strand of DATAIH010000098.1, from coordinate 17,653 downwards.
CAGCTCGCCGGACCCCGATTCCATTCCCTGGCTGCTCATCAATATCATCCGCCACGATGGTACCGGCGTGCTGTCGCCTGCCACCAGCATCCAGCGACTGAACACCAAGGGTGGAAAGGCGCCGGCGTCCGGCTGCGACGCCTCGCACGTTGGGCAAGAGGTCCGGGTGCCCTACTCCGCTGACTACGTCTTCTACGCCCCGAAATAGCCACCGCGAGAAAATCTCGGATTCTTGATCTACTTCCGAGTTGCCCGTGATCGCTCGTGGCCCGCAAGACGATCGTTCATTCGTGGCGCAAGGCGACAATGGGGTCGACGCGCAAGGCGCGATGGACCGGCGTCCGTACACCGAAAGAATGATCACGTGGTTCTAGAGCGGAAACCGATCTTACTTTTGCCGCTTCGCAGCGGCCTCTACGCTCGCCAGGATCTGGTCGAGGGCAACACGATCAAACAGCCGCCCATCGGCGACAACGGCGTTGATTTTCTGAGTGTTTCGGATGTCTTCGAGCGGGTTGGCGCTTAGCAACACTAGGTCAGCAATCTTGCCGGGTTCGACCGAACCAAGGCGGCCTTCCATCCCCAGGAACTTCGCCGGGTTGCTGGTCGCCGTCTCGAGCGACTCCATCGGCGTGAAACCCGCTTCAACAAAATTGGCGAGTTCATCGTGCAAGCTGAAGCCCGGCATGATGTAAACCCCCGGCGCCGTGTCAGTGCCTGCCATGAACGGCACTCCAGCGCGGTGCATCGCGCCGACCATTTGCAGGTTGCGGGCGAAATAGTCCTGGCGCAACTCGAGTGGATCACGCAGGAGATCGGACATCATCTCCTCGGTGAAGCGGCGCCAAGTTACGTCGCGCCAATACGCCGGAACATACTTGTCGAGAGGCTGGTGCTTCAGATCGCGCTGGTCGAGAAATGTTCCCCCACGCTGCCATGCGAGCGTTGGTACCTGCCAAGTCTGGTTCTGCGAAAGAAGTTTGATGAGCGAGTCGCATCTTTGCTGGTCTTGTGTCGTGAGCAGCAGCTTCAAGCTGCCTTCGCCCTTGATAAATTTGTCCTCTTCCTTGGAACAGCCTTCGAAGATGCCCATTAGGTGCTCAATACTCTTTTGTCCGGCTTCGACAACCTCCGCAATGCGAACTTTGTCCGGCACATGACCGACAATGGGCAAGCCTTTTCTGTGCGCTTCCGCCGCTGCGGCAAGATAAGCATCGTGCGAAATGACGGACTGGACTTTGATGAAATCCACGCCCTCGGTTTTGAGCAGGTCCACGGCAGCGACGGCGCTGGCCGGAGTGGTGATGGCGACGGAACTCGGGAAGCGAAGTTTACCGTCCGGCAGATACCCATCCAGCATGGGGCCGGAGATGACCATGCGTGGGCCAATGATCCGGCCATCCGCGATCTCCTTGCGCCATTGTAGGAGAATCGGGGTGTCTCCGCCCATATCGCGCGCGCCAGTGACACCGTTGGCGATGAAGAGTGGCAGGATAATGTCGCGTCCGCCGGGGAACCAATCGCCGAAGGCGGAGTGCACATGCATGTCCCAAAGCCCGGGAATCAGATATTGACCCCTAGCATCGAGCACCCGTGCGTTCTTCGGCGCCTGGAATTGTTCCGTCTCAGAAATAGACGTGATGCGATCGCCAGTGATAACAACGGTTTGATTTGCCTGAACCGATGATGTGCCCGGATTGATGATGGTCGCGTGAGTAATAACAATCGGGGCAGACTTTGGTTCCCCGGTGCTAACTGTCGTGAGTAGCAAACATAGCGCAATCGGCGCTGAGAGCCAGAACCTAGCAAAAATGCGCATCGCTAGAGAGTACTATGAAATCAGTCGAAAACTGGCTGGCCGGGAGGTAGCGCTACAGCAAGTTGCCTCGCACCGGCCGACTTCGACAGCAAGTCCCTCGTACAGCTGCGAAGGCAAGCCCGCGCTACAATGTCGCGCCAAGGCAATCGCGAGAGCAAGGCTTTCCTCGGATTCGTCGCTTTCCTCTCCCCGCAACCTCTCTGTTTGTCGGGCCTCATTCATAGCGCAGCGCCACCATCGGATCGACCCTCGTAGCTCGCCTCGCAGGGATGATCGTTGCGCAAAACGCCACGGCGAGCAGCAGGAGCGGGATCGCGATGTACGTGGCCAGGTCCGTCGGACTGACCCCGAACAGCAGGTCCCGGATGAGACGCATCGAGGCCAGCGAGGCTCCCATTCCCGCAACAATACCAACCACACTGACGATCGCGCCTTGCCGCAGGATGTAGCGCAGCACGCTGCCGCGCGTGGCCCCCAACGCCATGCGGATGCCAATTTCCCGTGTGCGCTGCGAAACCGAATAGGACAGCACGCCATAGATTCCGACTGCAGCCAATAACAGGGCCAGGCCGCCGAAGGAAGCCAAAACGGACATGCTGAGGCGTGGCTGCTCGAGCGTGCTGTCGACATACTCCGTCATGGTGCGGACGAGAAACACCGGTAAATTCCCATCCACGGCGGCCACTTCGCGGCGGATGCTAGCCGTCACGGCTGCCGGTGCGTCATTCGTGCGCACGATGAGCGCCATCGTCGGCAACCTCGAAAAATACAGAGGCGGTTGCGTGTACGGCACGTATACCTGGACTCGTGCCGAAGCACCGGTGAGGCTGTAATGGCGGACGCGGTGCACCACTCCCACGACCTCTCGCCATATCGGCTGTGGATCTGCGATGCTTGTGCCGCGGTACTCAAAGGCGACGCGCTTGCCCAAGGGATCCTGCGCCGGCCACAAGCTCTGTGCAGCGGCCTCGTCCACCACGATGACCGGCGAGTTCGTTGCGGCGTCGTGTTCGTCGAACGAGCGGCCCTTGTCGAGCGCAATGCCCATCGCACGGAAATAACCGCCGCTGACCGTACCGAAGGTGCAGCCTGGTCCGGGATTATTCACGTCGAAGTGGCCTCCCTCCGGCATGATGCTGGACTCGGCTCCGCCCCCGCTTAGCGGCACCAGGCTGCTGATTCCCACGGCATTCACCACCGGCAGGGCCGAAACCCGCCCGAGCACGTCGCGGTAAAAGGCCGCCGCCTTTTCTGGCGAGGGATAACTCTGCCCCGGCAAGGCGACGCGCATGGTCAGCACGTGCTCCGGCTGGAATCCCAGATCGAGTCGCGCGAGGTGTGTGAAGCTCCGGATAAGCAGTGCGGAGCTGATCAGCAGCATCGTCGCCAGACCCGCTTCCGCCGCAACCAGGAACGGCCGCAGGCGCGAACCGGCTGACGACGTGCGGGTTTGGTCGCGAAGCGATAGTTGTGGATCCAGCGAAGTGATGCGGAGCGCCGGCCAGAGCCCGAACAGCGCCGCGACGATCAGCGACACCAGGCATGTAAAACCCACGACCGTCGCATTCACCCCGACCTCTTCGATTCGCGGGATCGAGGTCGGCTTGGACTTGACCAGTAGCTCGAGCGCTGCCCACGCCATGCCGCTGCCGAGCACGGCGCCGCACAAAGCCAAAACCACGCTTTCGGTGAGCATCTGATTCACGAGCCTCGCGCGCGATGCGCCCAGCGCACGGCGCACAGCGACCTCGCGCAAGCGCGTCTCGCCACGGGCGAGCATTAAGTTCGCGATGTTAACGCATGCGATCAAGAGCACAAAAATAACGGCGGCCAGGAGAACCAGCAGATTTGTCCGTATCCCGCCGGCAATCACCTCGAACAGGCTTCGCACGCGCGCACCCATGAATGTGTTCGAATCGGGATACTGCTGGCTAAGGCGAGCCGCGATCGTGTCGAGTTCCCCCTGTGCTGTTTCGAACGTCACACCCGAGCGCAAGCGCGCCAGTGCGGTCAGATTGGGATGGTTCCCGCGCTCGCGCGGCATGCTCGCGACGAAAGGCCCTAACGGCAACCATCCGTCGACTTGCGCAGGAAAACGCATGCTAATCGGCATCACTCCGACGACTTCATAGTTGGCCCCGTCCAGCGTGACTTCGCGCCCGAGAATGTCCGGCGCGGCGGCGAAACGGTTCCGCCAGGTTGTTTCACTTAGGATCGCGACCGGTGTAGCCCCGGGCTGGTCGTCCTGAGGAAGAAACGTGCGACCCAACAGTGGGTGCACCCCAAGTGCGGTGAACACATCCGCGGAAGTCATGGAAACGAGCAGGCGGTCCGGCGCGCCCGCGCGAGTCAGGTTCACGTTCTGGAATCGGAAGATGCCCAAATGTTCGAGGCTGCGCACCTGCGTGCGCCAATCCTGATAGTCCTGCCAGGAAACCGATAGCGTTTCCGGAGCTTTGCCCGGTGCCTTGCCGACTTCCCAGATCATCACCAGGCGTCCAGCGTCCGGATATGGCAACGGGCGCAGCAAGACAGCGTCGACCACACCGAAAATCGCCGAGGTAGCTCCGATGCCGAACGACAAAGTCAGTATTGCCACGGCCGTGAAGCCCGGACTCTTGCGCAGCAAGCGGAGGCTGAATCGGATGTCGTCGAGGAAATTGTCGATGAAGTTGACCTGGCGGGCGTCGCGGCATTCTTCCTTGACTTGCTCCACCCCGCCCAGGAATTTCGAGGCGGCGCGACGAGCTTCTTGCGGATGCATGCCTTGCGCGACGAATTCATCGATTTGATTTTGCAGGTGAAACTGGAGTTCCTCGCGGAGATCCAGCTCAGCTTTGTTCTTGCGAAACAGCGAGCGCAAGCGGAGCGGTAATTTGTAATACCATCGCATGGCCCTACCTCCTTAAGGCATCTCCGGGACCAGCCCAATGGCCCAGAACCGTCAGGTCTCGAGGGAGGTCCTTCAGGTCAACATTTCGGCTCTCCTGTCGATAAATGACAAGGCAACAGTATAGACTCCTGTCAACGAATTAGGGAAGCAAGATTTGGTGTCGGGCCCATGATTTTGCCGGAAGGCGTTTGGGGTAGTGCTTTAGTTCCGACTCTTAGATGAAGGTTGTCTTCGATCTTCCTGTGGCACGCGCCTCGCCATAACGAGTTTTCCGCTCCTTTATTTGTTGGGGCTTGTGAACACAGGTTACGGGCCCCTGGCGCACCGGGCTTCGCATCGAGAGAGTCAGAAGCGGAGGGAGTCCACGGACCTAACATACCGATGTATCAGTTCGGCTATCGGCCCAAATGCCTTTGGCAAGACAAAGGACCCAGCCCGCATTCGACACTCGGTTACCGATCGCCAGAAGAGTTGGGTTACTTGGTCTTGTAGGTGAAGGTGACCCTGGTTTCTTCGTCCAGGACGAGCGGGCGGACGAACCGGTAGGACTTTCCGGCGCGGGGGACGTCGAAGCGTACCGGCAGGACTCCGGCCACACGTTGCTGGAGATTGAATACATTCTGGGAAGCGGCGTTCTGGGCCGCTTGTTGCTGTTTTTTTAGGTCGCGTTCGATGCGGCGGGATTCCGTCTGCATTTCACCAGTCTCGGCCATCACGGTCACGCTCTGGCTGACAGAGGAGACGGACAAAGCAAAACTGAGCGAGGTTGGACTGTTCGCGTCGTATTGCAGACTGCGAATCTCCGATTGGAAGCCCCGGGCATTGGTTCGAATTTGCATTCGCCCGGACGGCAACCCGGAGACAACCCAGTGCCCCGAGTCGTCAGTGACTGCTGTTCGCGTGACGCCGACGTCGAGTTGGGTGACTGAGATCTCGGCGTTCGAGATCGCCGCCCCGCTCTGGTCAACCAGGTAGCCTGCGATTTGGCCGGAAAGTAGCGGGGCTGAGGGAGGTGGCGGAGGCGGCGCGATTCTGCGGTGGTAGAAGCCGCTGGCAGCGCCTAGGTGGTCAGCGCCGCCGTTGGCTTCCATCAGTGGGTACGACGCGGGCACGAGGTTGGCGGAAATAGCATCGCCGCCGAAATCCTTAACCTTGTACTGCTCGGGCAGAAAGACTTCCCATTGGAGGATGCTGATGGGCACGTCCATTCTCGGGAGAGAAATTTCGGAGCCCCCCTTTTTTGCGAATGGCGTTCCGGAATGCATGAAGACGAAGGAGACTTCGTAATCGCCGCTCGGGCGGAAACCGGGGCGCAAAAGCGGGACGCGGTTGCCGTCTGAACCCTCGACCGGTTTCACTTTTTCGCCGGCTACGTCGGCGGAGACGATGCTGGCACCCTGAGGCAATTCGACTTTCAGAAACGGCTGGGCCTGATTTTTCATGGTGAGGCGAACTTCCGTGAGCGATCTGCCTTCGTTGGTCACCAGGGTTGTGATGACCGCACGTTCGGCGACAGCGGCAAGCACGCTGCTATCGGGGAAACGCGTCCATTCGAGGGCGAGCTTGGGAGTTTCCGTTGCGCCGCGGTGATAGCGAAATGCCGCTTGCATGGTGGCTCGGGCTAGAGAGCGGAGATAGGGATTCGTCTCCTTGAAGTCCATGCGCTTGAGGCTGCCGCCTTCCGTTGCGGTGAGCTCCATGGTGCCGACGCCTTCGACGAGGACTTCGCCGGTCTCGCTCTGGGCACTCTTGACGCTGAGAAATGGAACCTCGGCCTTGGTCGCGCCGGTTTCTTTTTCGAGGGAGATGAGGAATTCCTGCGTGCGTTGCGCGGGCGAATTTACCTTGAGCGTGAGCGTGCCGGATTGCACTTCGCTGGTGTCCACGGACGCTCCGGTGGTCCCCGTGACCTCATACCCTTCCGGAATGGCAATTTCGAATTGAGCGGGCTCGCCTTGCACGACGCTGATGTCGGCGAGGACCGCCAGACGAATGTCCGCCTCGCTTACCGAAACCAGCGTTTTGACGTTCGAAAGAAAACGGACTTCGCGTGGTACGACCGGGGCAACGACTTCGCGGGTAGCCCAGGAAAGATTGGCGGGTTGACCGGGAACGAGCGTCGCTTCGATGGTGGTGACACCGTTTGCGGAGGTGCGGCCGGTAATGAGGCCGGGATTGAGGTGCACGTTCGTGTGATCGCCGGGAACTTCGAGGGTAAGTTGCGCGCTACCGGCTGGGGGAACAGGCATGCTCATCGAAGCGCGTCCGGTTTCGATATTGAGCGGAAGGCCGACGTCGAGCGTGACAGAAAACTCCGCAGTGCCATTGAGGATGGCGGTTTGCGTGCTGCTTTCCTGTTCAAGAGGAAGGTTTTTCCCTTCTTGACGCGCATCGAGGATGGTGATGCCGGAGGCCAGGGCAACTTTTGTTTCGCCTTTGGCGAACGTCTCGCCTTGCAACTCGATCGCGCCCATAGCTTTGTCGTTGGCAACCTTGAATTTGAGCTCGGCGCGCTTGATGGAATACGGGAGCGGGGCAGCTTCGATGTGCTTTGGCTGCTTGCTGGCGAGCTCGACGAGGCGGTTGTACTCTTCGAGCGTAAGTGTGACGCTACCCGAGGGCGGCACGGGAATCATTTTGTCCTGTGCCCATGCGGGCGCGGCCAGCAAAAATGCGAGAACCAAGGAGAATTTCTTCAAGTTTTTCATCGCCCACCTGCCTTTTTTTCTTTCAAATAGTTCAAATTCGTGCTCGCCGTTTGGTTTTCGCCGGTGAGTTCGGAAACCAGGAAGATGGAAGGACCGAAGGCCGGGAATGAAACGGACAGGGGCAAGATGCCGACGGCTTTGCCGCCGGACAGCGTGGCTCGGAAATTGTCGAGCAGCGTCTGGGTAGCTTTCTCCTTGTCATCTTTATCCATGCGTGGGTTAGCGTCGTAGTCGGTTGTGACGGCAGTGTCCGTGCCGGTGATGACGGACGTGGGTTGAGGCGCTGCACTGGGGCTGAGGGAGGCGGTGATTGCGGGCGCAGGTGGTTGATTGAGCGCCGCGGATGAAGGAGTTTCGTACGGCTCGACGTGAAATGAGCCTGGCTCGGGGATCACCTTGAAAAGCGGCGGGTGAAAAACGAGAAGTCCCGTGCGTGAAATGGGCAAATCCAGAGTAGGCAAGGCGAGCTTGAAATCGCCCCTCTCGTTCCAGGCGGTGCCTCGGCTGAGGTAGACCACTTCGACAGCAAATTCCGGCGCATCTTCTCCAGCGCGGGATTTTTCGAGCGGAAGAAGGATGCTGCTGTTATCCGGCGACTGCCCGGGGCGGATCGGCTTTCCCGCGAGAGCGGCGCTCCAGAGAGTCGCGCCCGCGGGAAGCGTGACCTTCAGGAAACTGCGCTGATTGTTGCGGATCGCGTAGTGCGCCTCGACGAGCGTCTTGCCGTCGTTGCTGATGAGGACGTTGTAGCGAGCCTCGGCGACGTTAGCCGTGAGCATGGCCTGCGGCGTGTAGCGGGCAACGCTGACGGTAAGCGCGCGGGTGGATTTCGCGTCGCCTGCTCGGAAACGAAAGGCAGTGAGCGAAGTCGACTGGCGGTTGGCGACCAGTTCGCCGAGGTCCGAAGCATCGGCGTTTTCGAGCCCGGCGGACTTGAACTTCTTGATCTCGCCCGCGCCGAGGACCTCTGCGGCGACGCCTCCGGTGTCGCGTTCCGTGTTGAGCAGGCGGAGGATGGGAATCTCGATCTCACCGTCGCGGGGACTGGGGCGTTCCCCGCTGATTACGAATTTTGCGCTTTGCTCGACAGGCTCGATAAACGTGACGGCGAGTTGACCGTCCTTCGCCTCCCAATCGGCGAGCAGCGCGCCAGCGACTGAATTGATGGCGACCTTATCGGGCAAGGAGATGCGAACTTCTTTCGCGGCGCCCTGAAGGACTTCGACGTTTACCTGAGCAGCGATCGTGGTCGAGTCTTCGCCGAGGCCGGCAAGTTCCGTAAGCGAGCCGCGGAGGCGCAAGGCTTGCGTGCTGCGATGGTCATCGGTTTTTCGCTTCCAATTGAAGGTTAGCGGCTCGTTGCCGCGTGCGTAAGCCAGCCACTTGCTTTCCGAGGCAGTCTCCGATTTGTCGGCGAGCAGGCCGCCGCTAAGGCGCAGGTCCACACCATTGCGAGGCAGGTGAACGGAGGCCTTGGTCACGCCAGAAGTGGACGAGGGAAGCGAGATGCTTTCTTCACCGGCAGTCGAAACGACGGGCAATGCGATGTCCAACTGTAAGATGGAACGGCCGGAATGAGAGAGAAGCGCGGCGACCTGGCGGCCGCCTTTTCCCGTCGCCTCGGGAACGAGAGAGACGAGCTTCCCATCGAGCCGAGCTTCGCGAACGAGCAGGCCCGGCGGGATGGGGACGCGGACCCAGCCGTCTCGGAGGACGTCCACGGTGAGGTTCGCACGGCCGGTGGCGAGTTCGCCATCGATGCGGAGATCGTAGTCCACGCGCGTCAAGGTTGCGTCGACAGGAAGCGCTTCCGGCTCGACTTCGCCCGGATGCGCTTTGGCGAAAAGAGTACGGTATTCATTGATGGTCAGTACGACCCATCCGGAATCCGGGGAGTCGCCCTCCGCGCAAGCGGGTGGCGAAAGGAAAGAACCTACGAGTGCACTCGAGACGATCAGGAGCATGAACTGGCTGAAGAGACTGGGAATTCGCTTGAGAAACGAACGGGAAACACGAATAGCATTCATCGTAGACACTCCTAGCAATCAGGAAATACCTCGGCCGATTTCTTGAGTAATCCGGTAAACGAAGAACCGTCTAATGAGCAAGAAGTCGCCGCTTGATGGCTAGCGGCTGCTCACTCTTCATGGTTACGTGATTAGAGTTGACTTTCTCAATACCGGGTTGCTTGCGGCCATGCGGTTAGAACGAAATTCTCTCGGGAACTTGCAGGGCTTGCCTCACAGCTTGCGGCTCGCAAGTCGACCGTCTGCTCGCGCGGCATGCTGGTGTCGATACGATGCAGAACTTGTGGAACTAGGCGCGACGATGCCGGTTGGTCCAGCCGGTCAGCGTGCCGTTCAATCGGCCAAACTATTTCGCGCGATCGAACGATTAGGAAGTCGCCGAGGCTCGAGCGGTCGACCCTCTCAAGGCGAGGCGGGCCGAAGCTCCTCGGGATGGTCTCGTAAGTAATTGAGAAGGCGCTGCTTTTTCTCCTTGCCGCGTTCGGTTGTTCCCTCCAAGTGCTCACGGTTTGACGAGAAGCCGGGCAGCTCGGGAGACACGCGGTCAGAGATTGAGAGCCAAGTCTTCTTGACGGCGGAGAGCGAGATGCCTAATTCATCGGAAAGTTCCTGATCGGTGCCGCCCCGGAGAGCTGTGAGCAAGAGGCGCTGTTCGCTGAGACGGAAACCAAACCGGGCGGGCTCATGCAGAAACAGTACGCCGACCCAAGAACCCAGACGGGAGAGTGCCACCTCCCGGGTTAAGCCGATGTAGTGCGGCAGCTCGAAAACCTCGTTAAGGGGTTTCTGCAACTGATCAACGTATTTGCCATCTTCGTTCAAAAACTGACCCCCGGTGCGAAGCATAGCCTTCACCCGTTCGATGCTGTTACCGTGGCTGATCAGCTCCTTCAGGAGAAAACCACGGTGCTGTTCTAGGAAGGCAGAGAGGACGCCGTTGAGAACCTCCGGGCGGTCCTCGTACTCAGCTCTGAGGGCACCTTCCCAAACAAAAAGATTGAGTCCACCGTCCGCGTTGGCCTCACGGGTTTGTTTGTCGGAAAGCAAGGGAGAGTCACCGTTCGCGATCCGCTTTAGCAGTTCGGGGTAAACCCAGACGAAGGGCGGGGTCTTCATAACGTGAAGGAAATCGTCCGAAATGAATGAGCTAACTCCGAGGCCAACCTTCTTGGGCTTCGAGTGGTTTTCGGTCTCCTCAAGCACGACGGCGCGGAGGGCTTCCCGGCCGAGCAATTGTTTCCAAGCCGTTTCCAGATCGTAGATGGCAGCGCCGTATCGCGCGGCTTGCACGGGGCTGGCTGCCACAATCTCGACGCACTCATGAACGTCGGGCGGCCGCATCGGCCGGTAGGTGATTGCCATGGGAACGACCTGGAACCCAAGCGAGATGCCGGGGTAGTCTTTTAGGACACTTGTTTAAAGCCTAGCCCTCTCTAGACTTCTGCGTCAAGCAGCCACTCGATTCCCTCCTTCCGATTAACGAACCGGGAACAGGTCCAATTGTCATGAGGGAGTTGAGCAGGCGTGTAGCGCGACTTGGGTGTGCCCGAAGCGAAAAACAGCGACATTTGCCTACAAAACGGCAGAGTCGTTCCTTGTCGCTTGCGAAGCGGTAGGGCCCTGTTAGGTTGGTCGCAAGGTTCCGGGTTCTCAAGACAATCCATAAAGGAGATAGCAAGCCATGAAAAAAGTCATCTTTGCGCTAGTAACCACCCTAGCTATGGGCAATCTCAGTTTCGCGGACAATGACGCTTTCAAAGTAAAGCTGGCCGACGCGAAAGGGCAACAAGCTGACGCGAGGCTGACTTTCAGCGACGAGAATAAAAACCTGTCAGTACACGTGGCCGATCGCGAACTGCTTACGGTTCCTTACGACCAGCTCGATAAGTTCTCCTACGAATACACCAAGAAACACCGCATAACGGCGGGAGCCATAACGATGGTGGCCTCCCTGGGCGCGGGCGCGATTGTCATGCTGACCAAGTCCAAGAGCCACTGGCTCTACATCGATTACCACGAGCAGAACATGCCCAAGAGCGTGGTCCTGAGGATGGACAAAGGCGATTACAAGAAGATCTTCGAGGCAGTGAAGACGCATACCGGCAAAGAAGTGGAAATGCTCGGGGACGCGAAGGACAAGGAGAAGAAGGATCAGAAGAAAGAGGCGAACAAGGAGAAAGATAAACCCGCAGGCAATCGGTAGTTGAACAGATTCCTAAGGCCCACGAGAGAGAAGAAAGAGACGAAGGAGCAGAGGTGTCATCATGACAAGGAACCGAATACTAGGGTTGTTCACAGGAGTGAGTCTGTTGTGCGCTTTGCCGATCCGAGGGCAGGAGCCGAGGCCAGCAAGTGAGCGGACGGGCTCAAGCAGCCGCGAGCTGGCTGCGGAACCGAATTCGATTGCCATAGACGGGAGCATTTCTCGAGAGGCTCAGGCCGCTGCGCCGCGCGTGTTGAAGTTCAGCGGAGTATTGCTTGACGCTTCGGGCAAGCCGCTGAGCGGGGAAGTGGAAGCAACTTTCGCGCTTTATAAGCAAGAAGGGGACGAAGAGCCGCTGTGGACAGAAACGCAACGCGTAACCGCCGATGAACACGGCGGCTATACGGCACTGCTTGGAGTAACGCAGGCCACCGGCGTACCGGCGGAGCTGTTCCGGTCGGATGAGGCGCGCTGGCTTGGTGTCCAGGTCCAAGGCCAAACCCAGCAACCGCGGACCTTGTTGGTGAGTGTTCCCTACGCTTTGAAAGCTGTCGAAGCGGAGAAGCTGGCAGGGAAGTCCGCGTCCGATTTCGTGCTGTCAGAGAGCCTCGGCGACCAGGTCCGCCGGGTGATCGAAGGGCAGACGATTATCGCGAGCCAAGCGACTTCGAACGCGGCATCCCAGCCAGCTCAACCCAAGGCGAGTAGCACGTCGAGTAGTCCGACGGGGGCGGCGGGCCCGATGTTTCCGCCCAGCAGTTTTAGCGGCACGAATGCTACCCAGATTGTCTCAGTTCAGCAGAATGGGGCTGGCATCGGGCTGTACAGTTCCTCGGCTGGTCTCAACGGAACTGGCGTCCTAGGACAGGCCTCCAATACTGCTGGTAATGCGACGGGCGTTATAGGGGTAACCAACTCTCTCACTGGGTCCGGCGTGTTTGGGAAAAGCAGCAGTACGGGTGGCACAGGCGTGTTCGGCGACGCGACTGCGACTTCAGGCTTCACACGCGGCATAACCGGGCAAACTGTAAGCCCGGACGGGATAGGCGTCAACGGGGTCAACAACTCCGCAAGCGGATTCGCCACCGGTGTGAGTGGATTCACTGCAAGCACGAACGGCGTCGCCGTGTTCGCCAACGCTGTCGCGACCTCCGGCTCCGCAACCGGCATGCTGGGAGTGACCAATAGCCCGGGTGGAGCGGGCGTGGTCGGCGCGACGAACGCCACTTCCGTCGGAGCGAACGGTGTTTATGGACAGAGTGCGAACCCAGGCGGGAACGGTGTGTTCGGTAACGCCCTGGCGACTTCCGGGTTTGCCAATGGCGTTTTCGGGCAAACTGCAAGCCCCGGCGGAGCAGGGGTTGTCGGTAACGCGACAGCAACCTCTGGGTTCGTGAATGGAGTTCAAGGACAAAGCGCCAGTACGGGCGGGTCCGGCGTGGCTGGGAACACTATTGCCACGTCCGGCTTTGTAAGTGGTGTATCCGGAGATGCCAGTCCCAGCCCTAATGGAACCGGCGTGTTTGGATCATCGTTCCAGTGGGTTGGGGTTGGTGGCCAAGCCACTGCGCCTTCCGGCGGCCCTGCGTATGGCGTTTGGGGAGACAGTCGGAGCACCGAGGGCAGCGGTGTCGCTGGGTTCGCCGATGCGACCTCGGGACACACAACCGGTGTCTTCGGGCAAACTTCCAGCCCAGATGGCAACGGCATCATGGGAGTTAGTAATTCAAGTTACGCAAATTTCAATGACGGCGTTGTAGGCATCAATAACAGCACTTCGGGTAACGCATACGGCGTGAATGGCTCGACACAAACGATAGGTTTCGGAGCAGGCGTTGCTGGCGCTGCGTTCGCGACCACGGGCACCGCGTTCGGAGTGTTTGGTCAAGCGCATAGCCCGAACGGGACCGCAGTGTTTGGAACCGCTGCCTCAACCTCTGGTTTTCCGACCGCTGTGGTTGGATTTCTGGACAGCCCGCAAGGTGGCGTGGCGGGTCAGTTCGTCGCCCACACCGGAGCAGGTCTGATCTTGCAAGGCTTATCAGGCCCCAACTTCAACCAGGTCTTCAGCGTGGATGCCAACGGCAACTTGAACGTTAGCGGCAATCTCGTTGTCAGCGGCACAAAGTCTTCCACCGCGAAGCTCCAGAACGGACGGGAGGTAGCGCTGTATGCCGTGGAGAGCCCGGAAAACTGGTTCGAGGATTTCGGGAGTGCCGAGTTGAAGAGCGGAGTGGCGTGGGTACCGCTCGACGCTTCTTTTGCAGAGGCAACAAATGCGGCGGTCATGTATCACGTATTTCTGACTCCGAACGGCGATTCCAATGGGCTCTATGTGGCTCGCAAGACGGCTACGGGCTTCGAAGTCAGAGAGCACGGAGGCGGAGGCTCCAACGTGGCGTTCGACTATCGGATCGTCATAAGGCGCCGCGGCTATGAAGCGATTCGCATGGCCGAAGTGCAGCGCGATGCGAAGACTGCGGATGCTTCGCGCCAACATCTTGGCGAATTTGTGAGTTCCGGCATGCCGAAGAGGACCGCAGCCCTCAAAGCGCCTCAAATTGTTACGCCGCCGGTGATTCAGCGCGCGACGCAACGGCCTGATGTCCCACAGCCTCCCAAGCCGGTCATCCCGCAAGTGCCGCGGGTCAACGTGCCGCAAGCTCCAAAGGCAAATGTTACTCAACCACCTCAACCGCGGTGATTAGCCGGATGCGCACTGGTAGTGAGCCACAGTGAACCTGGCTCACTACCGGAGGCATGTAGCGAAAGAGGGGAGGACAAGATGATGTCAGGCTCTTTGTCGCGAAGCATCACGGCTCACCGCAAGCCGCGCTACAATCTGGTGACAAGGCGTTCCCGAAAGCCGAAAACCTCCTATGCCCAGCGAGAACAAAGATCGAAAAGCCAATGACGCTATGCCCGCCCTGTCACGGCGCGATTTCATTGCGTTCGCCGCTGGACTCACCGCCGTTGCGACCGGCACGGCCTCGGATCGAAAGCAGCCGGTCGTCGACCTGGACGTCGATCTTAAGACGCCGGACGGCATTTGCGATGCGGTCTTCATTCATCCGGCGCAAGGTTCCCATCCTGGGGTATTGCTGTGGCACGATTCGCCGGGGCTGCGTCCCGTGATGCGTGATCTCGGAAAGCGCATCGCTGCAGAAGGGTACTCTGTGCTCGTCCCCAATCTCTTCTACCGCGCACACCGGGCTCCCGTCTTCGATGCGTCCTTCGACTATGCGAACAATCCGGCCGACAGAGAGATATACGCGCGCACGGTGGCATCGTTCCTCGCCCCCGGTGCTGCGGAGAGAGACGCTGTCGCTTACATTGCGTTCCTCGATTCGCAACCGCAGGTTAACAAGAAAAGGAAGATCGGGACGCACGGCTACTGCTTGGGTGGCCCGTACGTTATGAGGACCGCGGCCGCAGTGCCTGATCGCGTGGGTGCCGGAGCTTCGTTCCACGGCGGCTTTCTGGTCACCGACAAGCCGAATAGCCCGCATCTGCTGGCACCGAGGATCAAGGCACGTCTGTATTTTGCGATCGCGGCCGATGACGACAAGCGCGAGCCCGAGGTGAAGACGAAGCTCCGGGAGGCGTTTGCGGAGGCGGGGGTCCGCGCGGAAATAGAAGTCTACCCCAATGCGCTGCACGGTTGGTGCGTGCCCGACAGCAGGGCGGCGGAGAACGAACAGGACGCCGAGCGCGCTTGGGGGAAGCTGGTAGCTTTGTACAAGCAGGCGCTGTGAGATTGCGGACTGAACGCGGATGTCGCTCCACTCGAAGCGATGAAGGGCATTGTGAGCCGCAAAGGAACGTCGCAGGCAGTTTGTCGGCAACCCTCCCTTATCCGATTACGGACCCGTTACGCGGTGAGAACCGCGTCCCCAGGCACGAACGTTAAGGATTTAGAAGACCTTTCGACAAGTTGCGTCTACGATACCCTTCTATGTTCGCTGCGACCCTCGGCAACAGACTCTTCCTGCTAGCGCTTTTCGTGGGTTGCGTTGCCGGAGGCCTCGAACGAAGGACTCAAAATTCGCCCGACTTGGCCGACTCGGCTGGTTCATTCGCAATTGAGCACATCACGGTCATTGACGGTACCGGGTTGCAACCGCAACCCGATATGACCGTCGCCGTCGAGAACGGGCGCATTACCCATGTTGGGCCGACGGCGAAGCAGGGCCCAATTGTCGTATCACGGACTATTGATGGACGAAACAGATTCTTATTGCCGGGGCTGATTGATACCCATGCCCATGTGACATATCTCGACTGGGTCGGACCCACATATGCGAGCACCGCCTTCTATAACGACCGAGTCTCGCGGGCCACGCTCGAGCTGCTTCTGGCCTTTGGAATAACAACGGTGCGCAATCCTGGCGGGCCCACGCGCGATGCCACAGCGTTGCGCGACCGGGTTGCCGCCGGACAAATCGAAGGACCGACCATTCTGACCGCTGGCTATATTCTGAATCGTGCGAGTCGCTTTGATGGATTGACGCGCCCAGTTTCAAACGAAGACGACGTCCGCCGCGAGGTAACCGCCCAAGCTGCCGCGTGGGTCGATTTCGTCAAAGTCTATAGCAACATGCCTCGGAACCTTGTGGGTTCCGCGATCCGCGAGGCACACAAGAGGGGATTGAGAGTCATCGGTCACTTGCAAGCGACAAGCTGGACAGCAGCTGCCCGTTTGGGGATCGATGGCATTTGTCACGGCGCCTCATGGGCCGTCGAGGAGTTGCCGCCCGATCAGAGGGAAGCATACCTCGGCGCCATCGAGCAACGCGGCGCCATGCGCGCCCGTTTGGAATGGCTCGATGACGTTCAAGTGGAAGGTCCCGAGATCAGGACCATGATTCAAGAGCTTGCACGCCGCAGAATTCCCGTTGATCCGACGCTGATGGCCTATGCAACGAAGTTCAAAGGATCGGACAAGCGATTCCTCGAGAGCCCGGATTTAACGCTTGCACCTGCCGCGATGCGGTCGTCTTTCGCCACTTTGAATCTGGTTCGTGATTGGACGCCTCAGGATTTTGAACACGGCCGGCATTCCTGGAGCAAGGTGGAAGCCCTTGTTCAGGCTTATTCACGCGGTGGGGTCCTTTTGACGGCTGGTTCCGACGAACCGAATCCATGGGTCGTGCCAGGCCCGAGCCTGCACACTGAATTGGAACTACTCGTGGAAGCGGGGTTATCACCTCTCGAAGTCCTGACCATCGCGACTCGCAATGGCGCGGAGTCGCTCGGCATCTTGAAAGATGTGGGAACTGTGAGTGTGGGCAAGAGAGCCGACCTGATCGTTGTCGACAAAGATCCCACAAAGGACATCAGAAATACTCGGGCTATTTCTCTCGTCATCGCGCGGGGACGCGTTCTCGATCCTTCCCAACTGTTAGTCCGCTTGGATTCTGTCAGCCACTAGTGATGGCCACCAAACCCCGTTGCGGGTAAGTTCACCGTTACAGGAAGCTTGAACCAGTACCGTGCGCAGCAGTCCACGTTTTGAATGGCGAAGTCATCGAAGGCGATACGACCCTAACAGTCAATCTCGGACTGTTGTCCTAGCACCTCCATGGCTTTCAGCTTTTGTTCTTTGCTGATCTGCGTCTTTCTGGGAAAAATGGCGCGCACAACCGGGGTCATGCCGCGTCAAATTCTGCAAACTCGAAATGGAATTTATCGTGCCAGCGGCCTCAGAAACGCCGGCCTGCTCGCAGTCCCGAACGGTTTCGCATCAGGCGCGAAGGGCTCGTCCCGCCGCGGCGCGTAGCCCTGCGGAGGCATGTGCGCATGCGCTGCGCCATTCGCATGACCCGTTGCGATGTGTCCGGCCACGTGGCCGCTTGCCGGAGCGCTTTGCGGAAGCCGCGCCGGATTACCGATCGGGCGGAGAGTGGTCGGCGCCGTGTGAACGTGATCGCTGATGGCCTGCAGCCTCTTCAGGATCGACTGCCACTGTTCCCAATCCAGTTGCCGCAAGAACGGCCGCAATCC
>DATAIH010000097.1:0-28289 GCA_036262755.1 Candidatus Acidiferrum sp. | reverse complement strand
TCTGCCAAGAGAGCAGGCATCCATGCGCTTTTGGTTACTGCTCGAGTTCTACGACGTGAGCCTTATAGTCAATCCGCACCGACGAAAATTTGCTCAACAGATCCGCCCCCGGGAAGCCATCAAATTGGACTTCAGCTCTTTGAAAGGCAGCCGTAACGGCTTCATCGCCGCACGAGAAGCTGAGGTTCTCACGGTGGCGTTCGAGGGGCAGGTTGCAGCCTGAACATTTGGTTAGCAGGCTTACGCGCGCTCCGGTGTCGAACAAGAGGACGCGAGGTTTGCCTTCTACCTCTACGTCGATGAGGATTCGGTGGTTGATCTCGCGGAACGGAATGCGGTAGGTCTTTCCTTCACCGGCAACCGCGGCGCCGACGAGAACGAAAACGCCTAGCAGGGCCATGCCGCAGAGTAGGTGTGCCCACCTTGTGCCCGTTATCCGAGCATGGGTGACACAGTTGACATCGCTGACATGGTAAGTTCTTTTCTTTGTGTAAGTGCTTTGTGCAGATGGCCGTTTGGACCAAACCGGAGAATCACAATTTCTGTGCCGCGCGTAACGGACTCCTCTGTTCTCGCTGTATTCCTTCTTTGTCGGCCTTCTGCCGTGCTGCTGTCTGCCCGTTAGCTCAAGCCCTTCACCGCTTTCGATAACGCGCTTTGCCCGTTCGCCGAGCTCTCGGATCTCCTCAGGGCTTACTGGGGCTCCCGGTACAATTGTTTCTGCGGCGTACCATAGTCGTTTTTCGCCCCTATGACCGCTCCATCGGCGGGTTTGAGTGCGCATGCGCGCGAGGCGCCGCCACTGATTCGTTCCCCAGCCTCGCAGATCATCCCAACATTCACGGGAGCTTGTCCCAAACTTCCGTACTATTGGTTTTGCGGGAACACGGTTGTAGGTTTCCGCCCCGATGAGCAGCACAAGCAGGCCTTGACTCCTTATTGTTGACGACCGTGCCGGCGTGCGCGGTGCCGTTCGGCATTTCATCGAAGCCACAACGCCCTACAAGGTGTGCGACGCAGTAGACGATGGCGTGTCCGCGATCCACAAAGCGATGGAGGCTCGCTGTGACGTAATACTCCTCAATCTCAGCATGCCGCTTCAGGACAGCTTGGTGACGGTGGCGCTTCTACGCAGCAAGCTTCCCCATGTCAAGATTGTTGGCTTCAGCGCTTCGTCGGTGGACTTAGGAAACTTGGAATCGCAAGTAAGCGGATTCGATGCGGTCCTCACCAACCGAGACGGACTGTGGGAGCTGGTGGCGACTCTGAAGGCCCTGATGCCCGAGCGTCCCCAACTCTGAGGGGCAGCCCAAGAATTAACCAGCGAAACCGCGGGACTTGAGTAGCTTTTCCAGCTTCAGCTCTGTGCCGTGCATAACAACCGGGCTCCCAAGACCGCTCCAGCAACATGCTGCTTCTTTCTTGCAACTGAGTATAGGGGGCACAGCCATCTGACTGGTTTCCAGGCATGAGGTCAATCAGGAGAGAGCCCACGCAGATCCAGGGATTCACCGGATCTCAGGCGGACCGAACGCTAGCAGCAGAGTCGCGCCGTGATGCTCCTACCGGGGAGCCGGCATATTTGACATAAGGATTCCAAGTGACCTCCTGTTCGTTGAAGTACAGACCAACGTAATACTGCCCCTGTTCGCGTTCGGCGCAGTAGGCAATTCTGCCGCGGAGGGTAATCCGGTCGTTCAAGGAGGTGACCTCTGCTATTTCGCCTGGTTTCCACTGGCGCGAGGAGATGACACAGGCACCGTGGCCGCTGATGTTATCCGTATAGGTAAGTTCTGGTCCCTGGGCCGTGTGATCTTCCGCGCGGGCTAAATGCACCACGATCGCGACGGGAACGCGTTTCTCCATATTACCCTCTCAGTCTCTTCGGTCTTTCTTCGAGTCGGGCAAAGGCAGGCGAATTAAACGCTATAGCGGGTAGCGCAATCCTTAGCCGTAGGTGGGAGAGCTTGATCCGCTCGGTGCATTGTTCCCTTCGTACGACTGCCAATCAATCAAGCCAAGACCTGAAACGCGGCTCCGGTGAAAGCCTTATTCTGAAAGTGTATATCTGAGCCAATCAAACAACTGGCTATTCTTCCGGGCCGACGGTGGTCCTCTACGTCAAAAAGTCTTGGATTGACCAGGTTGGCGACATGGCCAAGCTGCTTCACTTTCGGAGCGAGTCGGATACCTGCGTATCCCTGCCAGGCGGAAATATCACAACCGCTATCCGCTCGTGCAGGTCGAATTAGTCGGTAAGCTCGACGAATCTAGCAGGTCGGCGTTTATCCCCTTCCCGCTTCACTGATTCTCGGCATGTGTGACCTTACTGAGAGCGAAGCCCGATTTGATTTTGCGGACACTTGGCGAAGCATTTGCGACCGGCGCAGTGAGCTAGGCCCCGCTCGACGGGGAAGTGCTCGTACCTACAGTTTTGGAACGCCCCTGCGGCACGATCTGAGGGTCCCAGCCCCTTACGCCGTGAAGGGTGTTCCCGCAACCTTGTCCACAAAGCCCTTGCGAAGCGCGAGTCACTCTGCGTTGCAAACACAAGCGAATGGCTGGGCCGCAGACCTGTCTACAAACCAGTTGTTTATGGGATGAAGTCGGATCTTTGCCGGAAAAGCTGGGTAGACGCGGCGCGCCCGGAATCGTTCATTCATTTTCAGCGAATTCTCGAAGAGCTTGAATGTTATGTACGGAGACGTATTCACGTCCGGCGGTCAGTAAGCCGCGCTCCTTCCAGTCGGAGAGCAGGCGGCTCACAGTAAATAAAGTCGTGCCCGTCAATTGCGCCAACTCCTCACGAGAAAGGTTGATCTCGAGCGTGCCTTTCCCGTTGACGCGACGCCCTAGTTGGTTAAACAACCGCACCAGTTGATGGCTCAACCGTGTCGCCACCGTTTTCGTGGAAATCTCGCGGTAACGCTCCTCGAGTTCCTGCAGGCGCTGCGCAGCGACTTTTGTGATATTCCGCCATAGTGCGGGGAAGCGATCTGCCAGGGCCTGGAATGCGCTGGCCTCCCAGATCAGGGCGGTGGAAGCACTGAGTGCTTGTGCCATGGAGCAGTGACGACACTGATCGGGAAGCCCCGTCACCTCTACTACGTCACCTGGCCCAGCGAGCCGTAGGATCACCTCCTCGCCAGTCTGATCGAGTTTTATGACTTTGGCGCTACCGGAGGTCAACAGGGTGACGTGGCGGATGAGGTCGCCTTCCAGAAAGATGGTGTCACGGCGCGAGAATTCGCTCTCGCGCGCCGCGGATACGATTTCCCGGCAGTCGGCCGGGGAAACGTTGGTGAACAGTGGGGAGTGCTGAACCAACGTCACCTTGCGCAAAGTATTGCAATCTCGCGCAGACGCGACCGCTTTCCGGGCCACACCGCCGTAAGCTCCTGCAGATTGCAACTCGGGCATGGGCTTCCCCCTCATTTTGAAATCGTACCAACCACGGCTTCGAGCCTTGCTTGGAGAGCCCCGTAATTCGCCCAGGGGGAGGCGGCACTGATGTCCCTACACAGCCGCGCTCCCCTATTCTGATGTTACTTACAAACATTGAAGTACCTATCAGCCCGAAACTGCGGGAACCGGAAGAACCAATCAATAGGACTTTCGTTCTATTGGCTCAAACTAATAAACAGGACTTTCGTTCTACTGGCTCTTGATTTCGTAGGCGGGGATAAGCTGTCGGGCACTGATCAGAGACTTTTTGGTCGTCCTCGGTCGCTCCGGTCAGGGTCGCTTCCGCGCCGTTGGGCTGCGACAGGCAACGTGCGTCACGGTGCCGCTAGGCAGTGCTTGGCGGAGAGCATGATCGAGAAGATGGCCCGCCTACCTGCTGTACCTTTTGATGGTCGAATCGGCACGTCGGAATCAAAGGCCCAAATTCCGTTCCAGCCTCGCGCCCTTTTGTCGAAATGCCACAACCAAGACGGTACAAAAAACGCCGCGCAAGCACTTTGAACTTTTCGCGGTTCGCTCACGGCTGCACCGCTAAACCAATTCCTGGGCAGCATTGAGCAGGTATTTATGCCTGCCACATGCCACGCGATACGCTTCACGGCTCATCATTCCCCAGGCTCCCGGTACTATTGTTTTTGCCGGCGTACCGTAGTAGTTTTCGCGCCTATGAGCGGCGAGCGCAGGCCCTGACTCTTTGTTGTTGACGACCCTGCCGCCGTGCGCGGTGCTGTTCGGCGTTCCATCGACGCCGCAACGCCCTACAAAGCTGTGAGAGTGACACTGTTTCTCGAACCATTAGTCCTTTTCGCACTAGCCTACGGCAGTCTCGCGCAGGTGGATCGCCCGTTAATAATCACGAACAAAACCGACGCCCCATTGCAAATTAGTGAGGCCCATTGCGGCCAGCATGCACATGGGAACTACTGCCGCGCAACGCTTCAATTCGCGGACACCAGGGAAACTTGGGACGGTTATGGGCTTCTCTGGACTGTCACCCTCGATGACGGCAGCAAAACGCCGTTCCGCCAATCGGCCGATCGAAGCATCGAACCGACGGGACGCCCTGACGGTTCTTTTCAACCCACTGGCCGTTTTTACAAGCCGGGCGAGATCGTGAACGCAGGAGGCAAAGGGATGGCGTCCGGCAAAACGGATCGCAGTGGGAAACCACTTCACATCACTTATGCCCAGGTCGAAGTGGAGTTTGTAATTAACACGGACGGGACAGTGTGGGGCGACAACAAATCACCAACGTATCTCGAGATGGTTGCGAACCGCAAAAAGGCTAAAGAAGGGACGCAGTGAAAAAAGCTGTTCGTTGCATCCGGCACACCGCGCAGGTCAGACTGTTTGTAGCCCCGCCTCACCTTCCTGTTTAGACCCTGGCTTGCCGATCCACACAACGCTGCACCGCACCGAGTTAGTGGGGTCTTCGTCCAAAATGACCTCGACAACTTGCCCTCGTCTCAGGCGGGAACTCACGCGCAGTCTGAAACCACCTTGTGATCTATCAACAATGAGGCAGGGAGATCTTTCTGAATGTCCTGAAGAGTGGACAATCAGGCTGGCCCGCTTTTTCGTAACCATACTTGTTGATGCACGATGCTCGGGAGACAAATTGCACCTTGGCGAAGTTGTTTCTCAGCATACCAAGCAAGACCTAGGCACGGAAGTTGTAAGGCAAACGTTAGAATCCCTTCTGGAAGTACACCGTTGGCAGATTCAGCGCATGGGCCAGAGTGGAACGCGGGAACCCTAGCGGTACTTTCTCAAAAGAATGAAGGAGGCGGCCTGAGCCTTCGTTCAAGAGGGAAGCTTTGGGGGGGCCACCTCGTTTGGGTTCGCTGCCGGAAAAACGCTAGTTCGCCGGGAGTCTCGATGGCACCGTCAAAAATAAACAGAGCGAGATGTGGAGTTCTTTCCAGCCAAACCGAAGAAGCCGGAACATCGGAAGCGTCGCAGAGACGGAAGACCCCATCCAATAAGGCCACACCGAGGCACTTCAATGCCGAAAAATGAGATTTTCTTGTGTTGTTTTCGGCGGCGTACCATAGTAGCTTCCGCGCCTATGACCAGCGAGCGCAGGCCCTGACTCCTTGTCGTTGACGACCGTGCCGCCGTGCGCGCTGCCGTTCGCCATTTCATCGAAGCCACAACGCCCTACAAGGTGTGCGACGCAGTAGGCGATGGCGTGTCCGCGATCCACAAAGCGATGGAGGCCCGCTGCGGCGTAATACTCCTCAATCTCAGCATGGCGCTTCAAGACACCTTGGTGACGGTGGCGCTTCTGCGCGGCAAGCTTCCCCACGTGAAGATTGTCGGCTTCAGCGCTTCGATGGACTTAGGAAATCGGGTATCGCAAGTAACCAGATTCGATGCGGTCCTCACCAACCAAGACGGACTGTCGGAGCTGGTCGCGACTCTGAAGGCCCTGATGCCAGAACCTCCCCGAGAATAACGGCTCTGCGCGAGCGGCGACCCTTTTCCCAGCAACCTCAGCCAGAGTCGGCCCCCGTTGGCGCTGGAGAATGAGAGGGGCTCCAACGACCAGTGGCGGAAGACCGGGTTGGGGGTGTTGAACGCACTCTACGCTAATCAGGCAAAGGGCATAGCCGCTCTCACCCGTCGCGGGACCGGCGCACCTGTCAGGGGCTCCCCAAAAGCTGTTTACGGTATAAGAGCTTTTGACCGATTTGCCGCAGGCCCCCGCCATGGCTGCGGACCAGGCACGCGCGAAACCGGAACCATCGAAGAGCGGGCGTTTTCCTGTGGTTGTTCCTGTAGAGGTGAGGTGGCAAGAGCCTCGCGGCAAGATCTTCAAAAAAGCCGCCCAAGCGAGGGAGGTAAACGCTCGTGGTGGTCTACCGGACATGAAAGTCTACCGCTCGGGTCGGCGGCAACCTGGAGCTGATCAACCTTCTTTCCCGGCCAATCCACTCAGGCGCGTGGTTGGTACCGCTCGTTCCACGGATGGTGGTTCTCCTGGGTTGCTGTCGCGCCGGTGGTTCCCGACGAGAGTCTGGGGGGTGTGAATTTCCGGCGCAGGAAACAAAGCCGCGTGACTGGTTCAGGAGTGGCAGGAGTCTGCTCAGGGCCGTAAAGTCTAACGCTAATTCCAGGCGGAACGCCGGAGCCTTATCGGTATTTCCTGAAAGGATGAAGGAGGCGACCTGCGCTTTCCAGAGACAAACAAGCCTAGGGGGTGGCCGGCTCCTGCGGCTTCGCGAGGGACAATGGCTAGTTCACCCGAGCATTTATAGGAAGTGTCAAAACGGACAGCAAGCACCCCGTTTGCTCAGACATGCAGACCGCACACCGCAACCTGCAGAGGCTTTAAGAATGGAGACAGTCTACCCGGGGTCCGGTTCCGCCCCGCACAGTCGGCCCTGGGGCGACTGCCTCCATACTTAGATTAGAGACGACAAGCTAGCCTCCAGACGAACATGCCGCACCTGTCAAAGTTGACAGGTGACTGCTTTCCTGACGTGATTACTATTTCCCGACCAGAGGAAGTGACTCCAGTGGGGGTTTGAGTCGCCAATCCGCGAGGCGTCAGGCAAGTCATCCGTTGCCAGAGTGAGAGCGTGACCTTCGTGGATTCCCCCAGACGTGATAGCGCTATAGTTCTCGCGGCCTCTAATGGTTAGGAGGCTCAACATGAAGCAGTTTAGATGGGCATTCTTTCAGCTAATGTTGTGGGCTTTTGAGCTAAAACTATGGATGGACGGACTGCCTTGGGAGCAGCTGCGCATCATCGTTGCTGAACGTTCAAAAGACTTAGCTAGAGATACTCACGCAGGAAGTGAGCTATAGGGATAGATGGAGAGCCGACTTTCGCGCCTGCGAGGCAGTATTGCGGTACGTTGCTCTTCCCGTTTCCGCTGGAGGACCTCATGGACGAGCGGCGGAAATACGCAATTCTCGTAGCAGCAAGGAAGACCGCACGAGATCGCAAGCAAGCCCTGCCCCGCGCCCTCGAAGCAAGGCTCCAAGAAGTGGTCGGTTCCGATTTCAATGTTGAGGGGTGAAGCCCATGCCCGAAGTGCAATCTGCAGGATCTTATGGCGGTATGGCGCCGAAAGCGGTGGCGCCTGCGCGAAAATACAATACCTTGCGCAAGGTGACGTTGGTTCAGCACTCCCCGCTGTTCACCGACATCCCCCCGGCCGACTGCCGGGAAATCGTAGCCGGGGCGCGCGAGAGCGAATTCTCGCGCCGTGACACCATCTTCCTGGAAGGCGATCCCATCCGCCACGTCACCCTGTTGACCTCCGGTAGCGCCAAAGTCATAAAACTTGGTCAGGATGGCACGGAGGTGATTCTCCGGCTCGCTGGGCCAGGTGACGTAGTAGAGGTGACGGGGCTCCCCGGCCAGTGTCGTCACTGCTCCATGGCACAAGCACTCAGTGCTTCCACCGCCCTGATCTGGGAGGCCAGCGCATTCCAGGCTCTGGAAGAGCGCTTCCCGGCACTGCGGCGGAATATCCAAAAAGTGGTGGCGCAGCGCCTGCAAGAACTCGAGGAGCGTTACCGCGAGATTTCCACGGAAAAGGTGGCGACACGACTGAGTCGTCAGCTGCTGCGCTTGTTTAACCAACTGGGGCATCGCGTTAACCGGAATGGCGCGCTCAAGATCAGCCTTTCTCGCGAGGAGTTGGCGCACTTAACGGGCACGACTTTGTTTACCGTGAGCCGCCGGCTCTCCGAGTGGACCGAGCGCGGCGTACTGACCGCCGGACGTGAATACGTCTCCGTACAGAACATCCAAGCTCTTCGAGAATTCGCTGAAAATGAATGAACGATTCCGGGGCACTGCCCCTGCTCGGAGGCTGCAGCAAAGGTACAAAGAGGCGTACGCGCCTTCATGCCTTCCAAATTTGCTTGGGGCCACGTCTAGCAGGGAAAGTACGAATTTCCGCATCGTTCTTGGCGACCAACCGTAGTCGTTTTTCGCGCCTATGACCACTGACGAGGCTCTAGGATAGTCCGGAGACGGTGTCGGTTCTGCGTAGCAAGCTGCCGCATGTCAAGATCGTTGGCGTCAGCACCTCGTCGACGGCCTTGGCAAACCTCGCGTCGCCAACAATCCGGTTCGATGCAATCCTCACTAGCCAAGACGGGCCGTCGAAATTGCTTGAGACCCTGAAGGCGCTGAGGCGCGAACCGCCACGAGAGCAACCACTCTGAAGGGCCAAGCCTTCCCCAGCCCTCCCTGGCAGTTCTGCGGCTGGCCTTTCCGGTCCGGGCGGCGTTCGGATGCTCCGGTTCCCAAACAAAGTCCTCACGGAAAACCAAGAACTTACGCAGTCAGAGATGTCAACCGTGTAACCGATCCTCGAATGAAACTTGCCAAGTTGAAACTAGCCTCCGGCAGAGTTTTGTTTCGAATTTTTAACCCCTGGTAGTTCTGTAGTACCCTGAAGTTTCCACCTGCCAAGGGGGAGAACTGATGCAACCAGGGCTTCGTCTGAGGCAAACCCGCGAAAAACTGGGCTTGACCTACCGAGACGTAGAGCGAGCTAGCTACGAACTGGCCGCGCACCGAGGGCGCCCGGACTTCATTCTGCACATCAGCCGGCTAGCAGACATTGAGAATCGCGGTGTCGTGCCGGGCCTGCACAAGGTCTACACGCTCGCGACGGTTTACCACCTGAATCCGCTCGAGATCTTTCGCTGGTACGACGCCCCTGTTGAGGAATGCTTCCACGATGGCGTCTCTTTCGACGTGCCTCAAACTCACCCTATGGCCGCGCCAACTTCCTTGCGCGTTCCTCTGAAGTTTGACCCAGCCTTCGATCCGCGAAGGACAGAATTGCTGTCAAGGATGGTGGAAAAGTGGGGACGCTTCGAGGGCGTACTCACCAACGGCCATAGCCGCCACCTCTACGGATATATCGGGATGAACGACCGACGGATGGTGCCCATCCTCCGCCCGGGCAGCATCGTTCTGGTGGACACTTCAAGAAATAGGATTGAGGATGGCGATTGGACCACGGAGCATGACCGACCCTTATACTTTGTGGACGTAAGGGCCGGCTACCGGTGCGGGTGGTTTCACCAGGATGCCGGGAGGCTGGTTATGCAGCCGCACCCCCTGTCGCGCTGCGTGCCGGAAGCGTGGCGCACGCCGGAAGAAGCTGAGGTTGTCGGCCAGGTTGCAGGGATTGTTACGCGCCTGAATGAGGCGAGCTGCACTGTTCGTGGAGCATCTCCAAGAGAGCCCGAAGATTGGAGAAAAAGAGTTCCCTGAGATAATCGGGGGCGTTTCCCGGCAAGAGAACCCGGTACGGTTCCAGTTGCCGCCAGTGTGAAACGACAGTAGCGAGCCCTCCGTCCATGGCCGAAAGACACTTGCGCAAATCGTCCAGTTGTTTCTCAAGCGGCATTTCCAGGATACGCTCGAAAATCTGCTCGTGACATAACTCCAGCGCCTGTTGCACGGCTCCCTCCGGGTACAGCGCCGCCAGCCCGTGGTGCTCATACCCGCCGCTCGATAGATCCCGCAGCGACGCCACGTACACAAGCCTTGCAAACGCCCCGTCAATTCCCGCCAGCGTATTCAGAGTGAAGTCCTGAACCACTCTGCGGTTCTGCTGAAGTTTACTGAGCACTCCCATAGGTTCCACTGTTCTGAAATCAGAACATTTTTCGACTCTTCACACGAGCCCCCGCGGGAACCCCCAGTGTGTGTGTGAAGGAGGGTTCATCCATGAGAAAACTGGCGATCGTATCGATTCTTTCACTTTTAGCTCCTTTTATCATACTTTCCGCGTCCAGTGTTGGGAAGGACCATGTAAGTAAGCCTGCTGCTGTGGCTGACGGCAACCCCTTTCCGCCGCTGCCGCCAAATCCTCCCAAACCCCCCTCAGCGATCTCGAACACCTCCGTCGCATGATGCTCGCGTAAGGGAGTTCGATTGCGCGGATGCTGTCGCTGGGGTAAATTTTGGACGTTACCGGGCGCCTACTAACTATCTGTTTACTAGAAGGCACCACGATGGTACTATGCGCCCGGAATGTCCGAAATGGGCGCTTTCGAATGGGTTCTGTGGGGCCTCACGTTCTGTCTTAACTTCGCGCTGGTCTTTTTGCTGTTGTACCGCAAAAACTACCGCGTCTATCCCTGCTTTCTCCTGTACACGGTGGTGAATCTTTTTCAAGGCGTTGTCCTTTTCGCAAGCCTAGGGCTGTGGGGATATCATTCATCCGCTTTGTTCAAAATAGGCTGGGGAACTCAAGGCTTGGTAATCACAGCCCGGGCGCTCTCGGTCGCCGAGGTTTGCCGGCATGCGCTGGCGAAGTACCGGGGAATCTGGGGGCTCGGTTGGCGGCTGTCCCTTGCGGTGGCCGCCCTGGTCTTAGCGTACTCATGGGCGGTGGGAGCACATAGTCGGCAGTTGTTCGCCGTGACTGCGGATCGCAGTATCGAACTGGCGATCGCCGCTGCACTCCTTGCGCTGCTGCTCTTTGCTCACTACTACCAGGTGGTTATCGAGCCTGCAACTCGCTTTCTTGCAATCGGCTTTTTCCTCTACTCTTGCTTCGGGGTTCTGAACGACACGATTTTGGAGCGCTGGTTGCAGAAATATGAGGGCTTCTGGACCCTCCTCGGAACTGTCACCTTTCTGGCGAGCATGCTACTGTGGGGGTGGGCTTTGCGTGTAATCCCGCAACAGGCCTCTTCGCCACCGGAACTGCTTCCGAGAGATCATTATCGTGTGCTGTCTCCTGCGATCAACGCTCGCTTGAAGGCCCTCGACGAGCAACTGGGCCGTTTCTGGCGCGCCGAAGGAGAAAAGACTTGAGCCCCGTTTCGTACTTTTTCTTCGCAATCATCGCGCTGCTCTTTGTCTTATTCTGTTGGTCGCTGCGAAACCCCAAGCGACATGCCCTTCCTGCCGCATCCTCTGTGATTCCACAAGACCTACAAGGGAGCCATGTCACGCACCTGCCGCAAATCCGGAGGGCTCTGGCGCCTGCGGATTTTGTGTTCGCTTCGAAAAGAATCCCGCCGAAGGCCTTGCGGCGAATGCAGAGAGAACGCCGGAACGTCGCCCTGGCGTACCTGTCCGCTTTGCGGGCGGAACTCGAAAGACTGCTGCGCACCGCGAGAATTGTTGCCTCGCTCTCTCCGGAAGTTGCCGGCGGACAAGAGCTAGAAAGAATCGTTTTGACGTTGAACTTTGTTTGCCGATATTGGGCGATTCGAATGAGCGTGTGGGCAGGGTTCACGCCGCTGCCGCAAATCAGTGATCTCGGCGATTTGCTCAGCGCGCACAGTGTTCGCCTGGAAGAGGCTATAAGAGAACTGGGCGAGCGCGCCGCGATGGTAGCGGAGATGGTCTCATCGCCCGATCGGCGCCGCATCGACCCCGTTTAAAAGCAGTTCATCCACCGCGGCTAGCAATTCGCTCACTTTGAAGGGTTTTTGCAGGATTCGCGAATTGCTTCGGGTGATTCTTTCCGCGGCCTCACCCGCAGGCGCAACCGCACACATCCAGATCAACCTTCGAGAAAGAAAGGGCTTATGCTGAGCCAGCCAACTCTCCAGACCACCGCCATTGGAACAGTCCGCTAGCTGAAAGTCGGCCACAACCAAGTCCAGGTCCTGCCGTGCCAGCACCGCCCGCGCTTCCCGCATGTTCCTGGCCGCGTGGACATGATGATCGCTGGCGCACAAGAAGGTGCTTACGGCTTCCAGAACGGACTCGTCGTGATCCAGGAGGAGGATGTGCGCGCTCCTTCCCGGATCGGCCTTGGGCGAGTCCAGTTCTGAACGCGATGTCGCGACAGACTGACAAGGTAGCTCGATCGTGAAACAGGCCCCTCCGGCGGGCGCGTTTCGCACACGAATCGTTCCTCCGTGCTCGGTAACAATCCCGTAACAGATGCTCAAGCCGAGGCCTGTTCCCTTCCCAACTGGCTTTGTCGTGTAGAACGGGTCGAAAACACGCGAAGGGTCTTTCACTCCGGGGCCGCTGTCGGTGAATTCGATGACCAGCCGATCACTCTCCCTCGCGGTGCGAACCCAAAGATCACCTTCGGTGGAGCGCTCCAAGATGGCGTCAACGGCGTTGTTCACCATGTTCAGAAAGACCTGCTGCAACTGATGAGGGTCGGCTGCCGTCAGGGGGAGATCGCTTGCCAGATCCAGGTGAACACGAATGTTGTTCATGCGCAAATCGTAATCCCGCAGCGCGAGGGTTTCCTCAAGAGTCTGATTCATGTTCGCGAGAATTCGCTCGGGCTTGTGCTGCCGGGCGAAGCTCAGGAGATTTTGTACGATGCGGTGAGTGCGTTGCGCTTGCTTGTACAGTTTTTCGGAATATTCGACGCCTTGCGGCCCCAATTGCCCGCTGGAGGCCAGCAGCTGGCTATACCCGAGAATGGCGGTAAGCGGATTGTTCAGCTCATGGGCGACACCGGAGATGAGCTGACCCACCGCGGCAAGCCTTTCGCTGTGAAGCAATTGTTCCTGGGTCCGGCGGAGGTTTTCGTAAGCCTGGCGCGTTTCTTCGTAAAGGATAGAACGATCGATCGCGCTGGAAATCTGGCTGCCGACGGCAATGAGCAAGTTCACGTCAGCCGGGGAAAACTCGCGCGGCGTGCGCGTTCCCACGACGAGACCGCCGATCACACGGTCCTTGGACCAAAGGATCACAATGTAAGCGGTCGCAATTCCTTCTTTCATTTGAGCATCGCGAAAAACCGCCGGCATCGGAAGGCCTTGGGCGGAGATGAATGTTGCGTGTGCGTCCTTGATATGCTGCAGCAACTCCGGCTTCACGGAAACCGCGGGAAAGTGGCGCGAGTATTCGGAGCGATGGCCGGCGGCCGCCATCCGCCGCAAATTTTCGCCGCTCTTGTCAAACAGGTAAAGCGAGGTGGCGTCGAGGCTGAAAAGCTCGGCCATCTGCCGCAGCGTACGGTGCAACGAATCGGTAAGATCCAAAGACTCGGTCAGTGTTTGGGCGATCGAATTCAACACCATGAGCTCGCGGTTGCGCCTGCGGATTTCCAGTTCCGCCTGCTTGCGTTCGGTGATGTCCTGAAGGAACCCCTGGTAAGCAGTGACGTTTCCGCCGGCGTCCCGCACGGTAATGGAGGACTCCAGCATGATGCGCACCTCGCCGTCCTTGCGCCGCATTTCAAATTCGAAGTCCGCGACCGCGCCGTGCTCGTTTAGGAGTCTCTTGAGCCTCTCGCGGTCAGCAGGATTCTTATAGAACGCCCCGGGAATGTCGATGGCCATCAACTCGTCGCGGCTCTCATAGCCCGACATCCGCAACAAGGCATCATTAAAGTCAAGAAACCGACCCTGTGGCGTGGAAATGAAGACGCCTTCCCGAACGTTGGAAACGAGCGTTCGATACTTCTCTTCGGCCCGCTTTCTATCGGTAATGTCTTTCAAAACATGAACGGTGCCAAGGTCCCGCCCGGTGGGATCGGCGAATTTCGAGTTGGACGCGAGAAAATATCCGGGAAGCCAAGGGTCTCGAGTGTCTCCCTCGCCGGCAACTTCCTCGCAATACGGGCAAACCTTATAGGCCGCGTTTTTGACGGGAAGAAGATCGGCAACACTCCAACCGACCATGGCCTCGCGCTCGCGGCCCAGCAATTGACGCAATCGCTGGTTGCTCCGCAACATGCGCCCCTGGGCGTCGTGAACCAGGATGGGGTCGCCAATCGAGTCGAAGGTGTATTCCCACTGGCGGCGCACGGTGGCAACCTGCTCAAACAAACGAACATTTTCCAGGGTCATCCCGAGCAGGTTGGCCATATTCACGAGATAGGAGAGTTCGCCGGGAGCGAAGCGCTTGCGTCCGGTACTGCCGATAGCAATGACACCCAGAGCCCCATTCTTCCCGGGAAGCGCAAGCGTTACCTGCGACTTCAACCCTGCCTCGTCCAGCCGTTTTTGCGCAGCCGGATCCCACTCCTCTCGCGATTCCACGAAGTGACATTCTTCTTTCAATACACGCTGGGCCCAGGCTTCCGAGGCGGAAACCTTGACGTACTTCGCAAGAAACTGCGGTTCGTAGCCAACGGAAGAGCGAGCCACCAGTTGCGCATCCTTGCCCTCCCCCTGCTTTAGGCGAACGATGCCGTGCGTGGCGTCTACACTTCCCACCACCTGCGTCAGCACCTGGTCGATTACGTCCTGCACCGAAAGAGCCTGCGTGCTAGCCGCGGTCAGGAGCGACAGCCGCCGCATCTTATCGCTTAACTCTTCACTTCGTGTCCGCTCACTCTCGAGAACCACAACCACCATAGCGATGCCCAGGGCTACACCCAGAATGTGATCGGAGGCAATACGCAGAAGAAAGTACGGATGCTCGAGCCAGTGCGGCCGATCGAGGCCATGCAGACCAAGGAGGACAAAAGCCCCGGCCAGAAGCTGCAAACCGTGCCCTCGCCGTGTCGCCTGGGATCGCAAAAGCAGCAAACCGGCGGCCAGACAAACGACGCTTTCCAAGATAGCGGTTCCCCAGTGCAGGGAGGCAAATTGCGGGGCTGCGCTTCTTTCCACGTAATAAACCACTGCCAGCACCAACGTGATCGCCGGAAGCGCCAAATAAATCCGCCGGTCGGGACCGGCTACCCGATACACGGCGGCCATCAAGAAAAGCAGCATGGCGGCGGTCTGCGTCACCAAGTACATTAGATGTAATCCACCGAGCGGCCGCGCGAGAAACATCACTTCAAACACCGCCGAGAACGTTAAGCACAACCACCCTGCAAGCCACGCGCGGAAATAACTTCCATGTTGTTGGCGGCGGAAAAGGGAGAATAGGACTAGAAGAATGACGAAGGCACTGGCTTCGAAGAAGGCGATCCCGAGCAGGCCCTGGTTCTCCAACACGATGCGCCGCCTCCCGGCTGGACATGCCGTCACTAAGGTGCTCAAGGTGCCCCGAAACCGGGCGGACGGCGAGAAACTTTGGATGGACGACCTGCTTGACGCTAACATGCTATTTCCCGACAGGGCAAGGGCCGGACAGTGCGGTGTGCCGTCACTTATAATGTGTGCTTGGAGCTGACCAGGGTGGATATCGAGACCATACTCGTCGTGGACGACGAAGAGGCGATTCGAGAGGTTGTTTCGACCATGCTCGAATCCAAAGGCTACCGCTGCACCGTGGCGCACAACGGCCGCGTTGCGCAGGAACACATCAAGCGCACCACCCCCGACTTGATTTTGAGCGACATGATCATGCCGGAGATGGACGGTATCAAGCTTCTCGAATGGGTGCGGGAGTTTGACCCCGATGTGCCCGTCATTATGGTCACGGCGATCCACGACATCTCCACGGCGCTCGAAGCCATCCGTCGCGGAGCCTACGACTACATCTTGAAGCCCTTTGAAAAGGACCAGCTTTTCCTGGGCGTGGGCCGCGCGCTGCAGCATCGTCGGCTCGTCAACGAAAACCGAAAATATCAGCGCGATCTCGAGCAGCAGGTGGAAGATCGCACCGCCCGGCTCCAAGAGGCTCTCGACCAACTCGAACAGTCTTACGACGACACTTTGGAAGCCCTGGGCAGCGCGCTGGACTTGAAGGACGCGGAAACCGAGGGCCATTGCCAGCGCGTCACCGCGTTCTGCATCTCCATCGCAAAAACCATGCCCGTTCCGGATACGTATTTGCCGATTCTCGCACGTGCCGCGTTTCTCCACGATATCGGCAAGATGGCTATTCCTGATGGCATCCTCCGAAAGCCCGGCCCGCTTACCGACGAGGAAAAGAAAATCATGCGCACGCACTGCGAAATCGGCTACAACATGCTGATTCGGATCCCATTTCTTCGCGATGCCGCGGAAATTGTGCTTGCGCACCAGGAGTTTTATGACGGGTCCGGCTATCCTAGGGGCCTGCGAAGTGATCAGATTCCGCTCGGGGCACGTATCTTCACCATCGCCGACTCGCTCGATGCCATGGTCAGCGACCGGCCGTATCGGCGGGCACTCCCGATGTCACACGCGCGGCAGGAGATCAAACGATGCTCCGGCAGCCAGTTCGATCCCGAAGTTGTGAAGGTCTTCTTGTCAATCCCGGAGCAGCATTGGATTGAGTTGCGCGAACACCTTGGTTCCCCGTTCCGGTTAGCGCACCTCCGAAACTTATAGCCTCGGGAGCGGAGAAAAAAGCAGAATCCTGGTCTGCTCCAACTTGCATCGAACCCGTGGGCATCGTACTATCTGGCCATAGAAGGAGCTCCATGGCTCTCGTTCCCATCAAAACAGCCTCGGAAACCGGCTATTGCGATTGCATCTGCGGCTGCTACGAACTAGCCAGTTTGCGCGATGAAGATACAGGCAAAGGCTATTGCCCCGCGTGCGGGAAGGATCATCTTGGGCTCAACACGGGCATCGGCCTGCCGAATCCCGCCCCCGCCAAAGTCTCGGCAAATGCTCCTGCGAACAGTAGGTCCGCCCCCATGCCCGCCCCCGCCGATCCCCCCGGCCGCTTGCGCTGAAACGGGCTCGTTCGGGAACCCAAGCGATGAGGGTGATCCAGGATCGAATTGGCCCGCTCCGCGGCGAAACCTTGAACGCTCTGTGGGCGACGCCGTGCCAGAACGGTGCTGAAGACTTCTGCGGTCGAGTTGTCAATAGCAGGCCCCTTCGGGGCTGCCCAGCTAGTGGAAAAGTATCAGGATGGACGATAGACCTTGTGAAAATGCAACTTCCTCGACCATCAAACTCACAACCAAGTGTCCTTCCGACGGAAAATCATAGAAGTGCCCAGGATGAACGTACGCACCCTTTTCGTCGAGCAAGGTAAGCGCAAGATCCTCATCGGAGCGCGTTGCGGGCACCCGCAGCACCGCGTACCAGCCGCCTTCGACTTCCAATCGGCTGCAAACCCGCTGCAAAGCGAGCCGACGATCAAGCTCTGCCAGATTTCGGCGAACGCGACCCATCAATTGCTCCTGGAACGTCCGGCGCTGCGCGAGAAACGACGGCAGCGCCAGTTGCACGGGCGCATTCATCGATAGATAGGTGTCGGCAATGAGCTCAAGTCGAGCAAGCGCGTCCCGTTTCAACTCCTGCGGACCGCTGGTCACCACCCACGCCGCTTTCATTTGCGGCAGGCCGCAAGTTTTCGATAACCCGCTCAGTGTAAACGTCAGCACCTCTCGATTACCTGCGAAGCTCGCAATCCCCTCACTCCTAAGACAGAAATCGAGGAAGACCTCGTCCGCAATCAGTGCCAGCTTCCTGGCGGAGCCGATGGCGTTCAACTTCTCTACTTCCGCACGTTTTGCGTACTGCCCCGTCGGGTTATTGGGGTGCACCACAACAACGGCGCGCGTGCGTGACGTAATCCCCTGTTCCAGCGCGTGAAAATCGATCTGCCAGCCATGGTCATAGATCAGCGGATAGCGCACCAGCTTCGTGTCCTGGATTTCAGCAAGAAAATCAAAGAGCGGATAGCTAGGTGCGGGGATGAGAACCTCGTCGCCGGGGTTGCACAACAACCGAAACACATACGAGTAGGCTTCGCTCGTACTTGTGGTCAAAAGAACGTCCTCGACACCGGGCGCAGCCCCGTGTTCCGCGTAGTATTTGCATACCGCTTGCCGTGCCGAGGCGAGCCCCCGCGGCGCCGGCTCGTACTTGAGCGCGGCGGGATTGCCGAGCGCCTGCAAAATTGCGCTCTGGTCATAAGCAAAACCGCATTCCGTCGGATTCGACGCGGTCAAATCCACCAGCGGCTTCCCCGCGGCGCGATGGCGCTCGAGCGCTTGGCTCAAGCGGTTCGGCGCCAGATTCCATTGGGTGCGTTCCGCAAACATGATCAGGCGAAGTGTGCCGCAGGTTGCCTGCCGGAGGCAGGCCCGTCTGCGGTAGGCAGGCATTATATCCACGACGCCCGAAAAGCCCGAGGGCCTCGCGGTCGCGTATACTAAAGGCCGCCCGCAATGAACCCATGAGCACACACCCGCAAGCCAATCCTGCGCTCGAGCCCATTCCGCAATTTGATTTGTCGGCCCAATATGCGGCGATTGGCGCGGAGATTCGCCCCGCCATCGAACGCGTGCTGTCTTCCCAGCAGTTTGTGCTCGGGCGCGAAGGCGCGGCGCTCGAGGAAGAAATTGCCGCGCTCTGTGGCGTGGCTCACGGCGTAGGAGTCGCGTCCGGCACGGACGCGCTGATTCTGGCGTTGCGCGCTTGCGGCGTGCGGGCAGGCGATGAAGTGCTCCTGCCGACGTCCACATTTGTCGCTACAGGGAGCGCGGTAAGCGCCTCGGGAGCCCAGCCGGTCTTTGCCGACATTCGTCCGGAGACCTACAATCTCGATCCCTGCGAATTAGAGCGCCGCGTCAGCCCGCGCACGCGCGCCATCATCGCGGTCCATCTCTACGGCCTCGCCGCAGACATGGATGCAATTTTGGCATTCGCAAAGTCCCGGAAGCTGCCGCTTATCGAGGATTGTGCGCAAGCCATCGGCGCAATCTATAAAGGTCGCCGCACCGGTTCCTTCGGCGACGCGGCGTGCTTCAGCTTCTACCCTACAAAAAACCTTGGTGCGTATGGAGATGCCGGAATGATCATTTCGAATTCCGCGGAACTCGCCGCGCACCTTCGTACGCTCCGCAATCACGGCCAAACTGCCAAATACCGGAGCAGCGAGCCCGGCTGGAACAGCCGCCTCGACGAAATTCAAGCCGCCGTCCTGCGCGTCAAACTTCGCCATCTTGCGGAGTGGCAGCGCGCCCGGCGTTCGAATGCCGCCGAGTATGCGTGCCTGCTACAGCAAGTCCCCGGAATCATGCCGCCGCACGAACCCGAAGGTCTCGAACACGCCTACCACCAGTACACGATTCGAACCGAGCAGCGTGACGCTCTCCAGCGGCATTTAGCTGCGCGCAGAATCGGCAGCACCGTCTACTACCCCTATCCCTTGCATTTGCAACCTTTGTACGCTCACGTGGGTCACCAGGGTGGCGACTTTCCGCACGCCGAGCGTGCTGCGCAAGAGGTTCTCTCTCTGCCGATGTACCCTGAATTGCGAAAGGATCAGATCGCTCGCGTGGTGGAAGCTATCTCCGAATTTGTGAAGTGCTAGAGTCGGCCCTATTCGCATCTATTTGCCGAGATAAAGAAGCGCGAAAAGGAAGATCCACAGGCCGTCCATGAAGTGCCAGTAGTAGGACGTGATTTCCGCCGCCAGCGACATCGAGACTTGCGACTTTTCAAAGTTGCGCAGCAAAACAAACAGCAGCGCCGCCAGACCACCCAGCAAATGCACGCCGTGCGCGCCCGTGAAAATGTAAAAGAAGCTGCTGGCCTGGTTGCTCGCAATGTACACGCCCTGCGCCACAAGCTCGCGCCAGGCCACAAGTTGTCCAGTTACAAAGAGGAGCCCCATTACCGTGGTCACCAACCACAGCTTGCGAAAACTCGGAACATCTCCATTCGACAGCCGTAAACGCGCACGCTCAAGACTAAAGCTGCTTGCGATGAGCACGGCGGTGTTCGCCCAGAGAATCCGTGGCAGGTGTACGGCGACCCACACACGGCTGCTGTGGTGAAGAAGAAGAAAAGCGCTCGCCAGCGCCATGAAGAACATGAGGATAGACACCATGGCAATGGCGATTCCCGTCGAAAATCGCCGCGGCGAAGGTGGCTCCCTCCGCCGGCCCTTGCCGTAATCGCCGTCGTCACCGTCATCACCGCCGTCCGGCGGCCTTCCCCCGCCACCACCGTTCCCGCGGGAATCCTCGATAGTCAGTTCGACGTCCGGAGTTGCCGTTGCAACCGGCATGCTAATTCCCCATTTCCTCTTCGCTTCTCGTCTCTAGTTTGCCCTGACCACGCGATCCGGAGCAACGTGCTGGGGAATAAAATCTTGCGCTACCCCTGGCACGCTGAATTCATAAGCCCCGCGATAAACTACTGGCTGCCGAGCGCCAAAGCCGTTTCGGGGCGGCGGTGATCCGATACTCCATTCGAGTGTGGTGGCTCGCCAAGGGTTGTCCTCCTCGACTCTGTCACCGCGAAACAAGCTCCAGAGAAAATTGAACAAAAAGACGGCTTGCGCGCAAACCGTGATGACGATGCCAGCGGTAATAAACGAGCGCGTGGGGCCAATCCACGAGGCAATGGCGGCGAGGTTTGCGCCGGGATGCTTGGCCACATGCGAGACCAACCCGAGCCAGTGCATGGGCATGAAGACGCCGTACACACCCGCGAACGTCAGCCAGAAGTGCAGCTTACCTAAAGGCTCGTTCAGCCGGCGCCCGAACAGTTTCGGGAACCAGAAAAACAGCGCCGCGAGAATGGCAAACGTCGCGGCCACACCCATGACCAAATGAAAATGTCCGGTGACAAAGTCTTCCGTAACGGAAGTGGAAGCGAAATCCTGTCGCGCGAGAAAGAGCCCGGAAATCCCGCCGGAGAGAAAGAGCGAAACAAAGCCAAGAGCAAACAGCAAAGAAGTGTTCAACGGGAAGCGCGCCTTCCAAAGCGTGGCAAACCAACTGACCAGCAGAATCGTGGCCGGCAGCCCAAGAGAGGCAGCCAGGACGGAGAACACCAGCGGAGAGAAAGGATTCAGGCCGCTCGAAAACATGTGTTGGCCCCAAACGCAGAACCCCACCAGGCCCACCGCGCAAAGCGCAAGAACGACAAGGCGCTCCCGCCAAACGGGCTTACGAGAAAATGTGGCGATTAGATGGGAAACGATGCCGAAGCACGGGAGCATCGCAACGTACACTTCCGCCTGCGCGAAGAACCAAAACAAGCGTTGCCAAAGTGCCGGCAAGACATCGGGCGCGACGTTTGCGGATTGCGAGGCGAGAAAATCTGCCGCGGAAAAGAAATGCGTGCTGAACAAGCGATCGGAAAGCAGGCACAGGCACGCAGCCAGAAGAATGCTGAAAATGAGCGTGCCCAGGATGGCGTTGAGGAACCAAGCCCACGCGGTCAGCGGCAGACGTGGAAGCGTCATTCCCTTCGCACGCAGGTCGATGGTCGTGACCGCAAAATTGAGAGCGCTAGAGAGAGTCGCGGCACAAAAAACCGACACGCTGACGATCCACAGAGTGATCCCCGCCCTCGGAGCAATCAAGAAAGCGCTTGTGATGCCGAACAGCGAGGCCACCGTCGCCCAGAAGGAAAAAAGATTGAGCGTGGGAAATGCCATTTCTCGCGCGCCGATTTGCAAGGGCAGAAAATAATTCCCGAATCCCAGCTGCGGCGCCGCCGTCAGGACCAGGAAGACCATCAGCGACCCGTGGAGCACCGGCAGCGTGGCGTAGCGTTCTGGCGAGCCGCCAAGAGCGAAAAGAAAAGCGATGTGCATTCCGGGCCAGGCCAAATGCATGCGCATGACCAGGGACATGGCCATGCCCACAAAAACGCTGAGCAGCGCCAGCCAAAGATACTGCAAGCCAATGGTCTTGTGATCGGTACTAAACAGGTAGCGGGAAAGGAAGCTGTCCTGTGGTTTTTCTGGGTGATTTCCGCCGCTGTCGTAGGTCACCATGCCTGTCCTAAGAAGCTCACCTCCGTCCCTGCGGGGCAGACAATAGAATACATCGGATGTAAAAAGACAAGAGGCATCCCTGCCAGCCGGTGAGTGCCGGCGGGGATGCCGGGCCGGGCTTTGCCCCTTGAGGAGCTGGCCTTCCGTTCCTGCCGACTCCGGTGCTCAAATTGATTCAATCCGTGGTAAAACACACCCTGAGTCTTGGCGGAGCGTATTCCATGTTGATCTGTTCTTTGCGTTTCATCCCCTTTTTTCATTTCCATCCCGTTTTCATGCTCGTTTCTCTGTTTCTCTATTTTCTGCCCGCCTATCTGGCGCGCAACAGGTCCGACTTCACCGCTATCTTGGTCTTGAATCTGCTCGCCGGTTGGACCTTTATCGGTTGGATTATCGCCTTGGTCTGGGCGCTTTCTTCGGGGCAGGGGCGGCAGGTCGCGGTCCCCGCACCACTCCCAGCCCCTCCCCAATCCGCCGCGGGAGCAAGCTTTTTCTGCAGCGCCTGCGGAAAGCCTTGCGAGGCTGGAGCCCGCTTTTGCAGTTCCTGCGGTGCCGCGCTGCCGGCTACACCCCGGTGATGTGACGCGATCTACGGCGCAGCGAGGCGGGGCATAAGGAAGTGGAAGAAGGCGTCGGGATTCGAATCTAGGCATACCTGCGCATTTGGCGAATGCGGTGCGTCGGGAGGCCCAGGGTCAGGGCGAGTGAATCCCTTCTCGTCCACGCGAAGGTGCATGGGCCTAACCGGACAGAGACTTGAGTCCACGATATAGGCAATGGTCATGGGATCGAATAGCGTCGGAGTTTCCTTGCCCCACTCGTGATAGAGCAAACTGAGCGCCGCCGTAATCGGCGTGCCCCGGGCGAACAGGAAATTGCGGTTTGCCGCATCCATCCTTAATTGCGTGGAATCCAGCGGCATGACAAACAGCGGCACGCCTGCGGCAAACAACTTTTCGGCAGAAGGAATGTCGTTCTTGATGTTCCACTCGGGCTCGGGACCACGAGGCGGTACGGCGCCAATGTCGCCATATCCCCGATAGATCGACCCACCCATCAGCACGACGCGCTTGAGCTTCCGGAAGGTGTCAGGGTCTTTTTCGATGGCAGTGCCCACATTCACGAGCGGTCCAATGGCGACAAGTGTGATTTTTCCCGGGTTACGCCGAATCTGGTCGAGTAGAAAAGTGACCGCATCAGGATGCGATGGTTTCGCGAAGTTCCCGCTCTCGGCATACTCCAGCTGCGTAAAGGCGGTCTTAGGCTGCGTAGGCGGGCCGGCGGCAACGGGAATATCCGCTCGCCCCACTTCTCCGAGCAAGCGGTCGAGCAGCTTGGCACGCATTTCCGTATCGCCAAATGTGGTGGTGATGCCGAGGATCTGCAGTTCGGGGCTCCGCAGGGCCAGAGCTACGGCAAAAGCATC
This sequence comes from Candidatus Acidiferrum sp., assembly GCA_036262755.1. Taxonomy (GTDB): domain Bacteria; phylum Acidobacteriota; class Terriglobia; order Acidiferrales; family UBA7541; genus Acidiferrum. The sequence continues at coordinate 4,905 of DATAIH010000097.1, read as the reverse complement.
GTCAATATCGTCGCCAATGTCCGTATCAATAATGACCTTTTCCTTTGAAGCGGGCTGAAGCATGGCCGAGCCGAGATTCTGCGCAAAACAGCGGCCGGAGACCGCGAACGTCATGCACGTCAGTAGAAAGACGAAAATTCCGCACGGTTTGCGCATGTTCGCTTGCCTCGCCTTGTGGGCGCACTCCCTAGGGAATGCTATAAACGCGAAATGCAAATCAGTTTATCACGGGCTTCGCGTATCGCTTGCCGGCCACAGCGCATGGATGCGCGGGCTATGGCAGGAGTGCACGGGGGGTCGGATGAATCTCTTTAAGGCGAGGAATTCGGAGGTTTTGCGGGCGTGGTAGGCCAAAAATCGGGTATCGTGAGCGAAGGGGGGCGAGGCACTGGATTTCGCAGGCATCCGCCGGATAGTTCGGCAAAGGCTAATTTCACCTCGTGGCGCATTTTTCCCGCTTCCAGAGCGTATTTGGGGCACCAGACCTGATGGTCAATCATGTTGTGAATGATCTGCGCGTCGTGCTGGGCGCGCTGCGCGAGGAAGGCGTGTCGGTGGGCCTCGAAAGTGGTGGAATACGATTACGGAAAGTTTAGCTCGATCATGGATCCCGACCGCAACCGCATCGATTCTGGGAACCGCTGCCTAAGAGTGAATGGCAGTAGCCAGCGGGAAAGATTCTGCTGGAAAGAATGGTGCGGTAGAGAGGACTCGAACCTCCACGGTATTGCTACCGCCAGCCCCTCAAGCTGGTGCGTCTGCCAGTTCCGCCACTACCGCACTGACTAAACCATTCTAACGATCGAAACGAAACGCTGCAACCGCGAAGCGCCTTCCGTCTTCAGTTTTTTCAGCTCTCAGGCGGAGGAAAATGACGATACAAGTTCCTGACCGCGCTACGGTTTTTTCGTTGGCGCAGGGGCAGACGACGGAGTCGCGGGAGCTTTCTGCGCGGGCTTCGAGGTGGCTGGTGCCGAAGACGAGGCCGGCGGATTCGTGCCTGGATTGGACGTTGCCGGGGCAGGCTGTGAACTCGCCGGAGCCTGCGAGCCGGCCGGCTGAGTTGCCGGTTGCTGACCGGCCGGCAGCGGGTTGTGCGTATCCCGTTGCGGCGCACCCGGAGTCGTCACGGGAGCCGGTTTGGGTGCAGGCTGCGAAACCTTCTGCAGGATCGAGCCACCCTGCTCGACCGCCTTGTCCGTACGCACCACCATGGCGAAGGAGCAAACCATGAACATGACCGCGCACCAGGTGGTAGCCTTGGAGAGAACGTTTGCCGCGCCGCGCGGGCCAAAAGCTGTTTGACTGCCCGCGCCGCCAAAAGCGCCCGCAAGATCAGCGGCTTTGCCGCTCTGCAGCAGCACCACAACCACAAGAACAAGGCAGTTGAGAATAAAGAAGGGTTTCAGGATCCAGGTCCCACCCCAGGAGAGGCGAAAGCCAATCCCTATGATCGCGAATCCGATGGCCAAGGCGATGGCCCATTTCATCCAAGACGGCATTTCTATCTCCTTATGCACGATCCCGAGCATTTCGGGACTGACAGCTCGAATCTCCGAGACGCCAATTTGTGGCCTGCTAGCGAGAACCTTCGACGATGGTCGCAAGCGATTGTGGGTCGAGGCTCGCTCCGCCCACCAACGCACCGTCCAGCTCTTGCTGCGCCATCAGGCCGCGAATATTGTCCGGATTAACGCTGCCACCATAGAGAATGCGCAAATCGGAGGCCTGCGTGGCGGAGAATTTCTGCGCCGCGCACTGGCGAACAAACCGGTGAACATCGGCGGCAATTTCCGGCGTAGCGGTGCGGCCCGTCCCAATGGCCCATACGGGCTCGTAAGCTATCAGAATACGGGAGAACTCCTCCGGGGTCAACGCGCCCAGGCCGCCAAGGAATTGCTTGTGGCAAAACTGATGGGTCTGACCGGATTCACGCTGGGCCAAGGTTTCGCCGAGACAAACAATGGGAATGAGTGCCGCAGCCAGCGCTGCCTTGGTTTTCTTGGCCACGGACTCGTCGGTTTCGCCGAAAAACTGGCGGCGCTCGGAATGGCCGATGATGACATAGCGGCAGCCAGCTTCGACAAGCATATTGGTCGAGATTTCCCCGGTGAACGCGCCTTCTTGTTCCCAGTAGACGTCCTGCGCGGAGATGGCCACGTTGCTGTTTTTCGCGGCTTCAACGGCAACGGGAATTGCCGTAAAGGACGGAGCGATCACCATGTCACAATGCTTTGCGCCCGAGACGAGCGGTCCAAACACCGAGAAGAACGCGCGCGTTTCCGCTTGCGTCTTGAACATCTTCCAGTTGCCGGCAATCACGCGGCGGCGGCTCATTGCATCCTCCATCGAAAGCCAGTCCAAGGAAGCATAAACTGATCAGAGATCCCTCGTCGTCCCCCGCGATGACACGTGGAAGGGGCGCTCACGCCGTGGCGCATGCAAACCTCCGAGCAAAACGAAAAGAAGGAAAAAGATAGCGCAGAAGCTCAGACCACAGAGAGGATTCGTCAAGAACGATTGGGTTCATTTATTTGTCGGTGAGGGCCTCGACGCCGGGAAGTTTACGGCCGCCGAGAAATTCGAGGGATGCGCCACCACCGGTGGAGATGTGCGAAATTTTGTTGGCCACACCCGATTGATGCACGGCAGCGACAGAATCGCCGCCGCCAACGATGGAAGTTGCGCCGCTGCCGGTCGCGTCGGCGACGGCCTTGGCAATTTCAAGCGTGCCCTTGGCGAAGGCGGGCATCTCAAAAACACCCATGGGGCCATTCCAAACGATCGTCTTCGCACCGGCGATCTTTTGCCTGTAGGTATCGATGGTCTTCGGGCCGATGTCCAAGCCCATCCAGCTATCCGGTGTGGCCGAAACGGCAACGGTTTTAGCCGCCGTATCGGCCTTAAATTCGGCGCCAACCACGTGATCCACGGGAAGCAGCAGCGCGAATTTCTTTTTCTGGGCTTCTTCGCGGAGACGGCGGGCGAGATCAAGCTTGTCGTCTTCGACCAGGGACTTGCCGATGGGCTGGCCATCGGCTTTGAGGAAGGTGTAGGCCATGCCGCCGCCGATGAGCATAACATCGGCAATGTTCATGAGATTTTCCACGACTTCAATCTTGTCGCTGACTTTCGCGCCGCCCAAGATCGCGACAAAGGGACGCGAGGGACTCGTGACGGCCTTCCCCAGATAAGCGAGTTCTTTTTCCATAAGCAGCCCGGCGGCGGCCTGCTGGACAAAGCGCGTGATGCCGACCACGGATGCGTGCGCACGATGGGCCGAGCCGAAAGCGTCGCAAACAAACACGCCGTCACAGAGAGCAGACAGCTGTTTGGAAAAAGCTTCTCCGTTCTTTTCCTCTTCGGCGTGAAAGCGGACGTTTTCCAGCACCAACACTTCGCCGTCGCGCAGGGCTTTGCTCTGGCCCTCCGCTCCCGGACCGACACAATCCAGCGCAAAGGCCACGGGCTTGCCGAGAAGTTCCTCGAGTTTCTTCGCGGCGGGCCGCAGAGAATATTTCGGATCGGGACCACCCTTGGGGCGGCCGAGATGCGAAGCGACAACGAGGCGCGCGCCCTTTTCGATGGCGAGGCGCAGCGTGGGGAGGGTTTCGCGGATGCGCGTGTCGTCGGTGACGACCGCGTCCTTGAGAGGAACGTTGAAGTCGACGCGGATGAAGACGCGTCTGCCTTTGAGATCGAGGTCGCTGATGCTGAGCTTAGTCATTCGTCCTGACCTGTGGCCCGTGACCCGTGAACTGCGCTCGAGACTACGGGCGCTGTCCCCCAAGACGCAGTGACTGAGATCCTTCGCCGATCCCGATCGGATCGCCGAAGGATGGCAGAATTACGAATCAGAACTTGGATGCCAAGAGCTTGATCAGGTCGCGGCAACGGCACGAGTAGCCCCACTCATTGTCGTACCAGGCCAAAACCTTGACGCAACGGTCGCCCACGACTTTCGTGTATTCGGCATCGACGATGGAGGAATTCGCGTTGCCTTTGAAGTCCGCCGAGACAAGCTGCTCTTCGGTGTAACCGAGAATGCCCTTCATTGGGCCGTTCGCCGCGGCTTTCAAAGCCTCGTTGACGGAATCCTTGGTTGCAGCCTTGTCGACGAAAACCGTGAGGTCAACCACGCTGACGTTGGGCGTCGGGACGCGCATGGCGTAGCCGTCGAGTTTGCCCTTCAGTTCGGGAATCACGAGATGCAAGGCTTTGGCGGCGCCGGTCGAGCTGGGAATCATGTTTAATGCGGCAGCGCGAGCGCGGCGCAAATCCTTATGCGGCAGATCGAGCAGGCGCTGATCGTTGGTATAGGAATGGATCGTGGTCATGGTGCCGCTGTGGATGCTGAAGGTGTCTTGGATGACTTTGGCGACGGGTGCCAGACAATTGGTGGTGCAGGATGCGTTAGAAATGACATGGTGTTTTGCGGGATCGTAGCATTTCTCGTTCACACCAAGGACAAAAGTGGCGTCGGGGCCGTCGGCGGGCGCGGAGATGATGACTTTCTTCACCGGCGCGCGGAGGTGCTTCCTGGCGTCGGGGCCCTTGGTAAACAGGCCGGTGGATTCCACGACGATTTCCGCGCCAACTGAGGCCCAGTCGAGTTCGGCGGGGTCCTTGGTGCGGAACACCTTGAAGCTCTTGCCGTCGACCGCGATGCTGTCTTCGGTGTGGGTCACCTTATGGGGCAAATTGCCGAGCACGGAATCGTATTTCAGCAGGTGGGCGAGCGTTTTGGCATCCGTGATGTCATTCACCGCGACAAACTGGATCTCTTTGTCGTCGATCGCGGTGCGCATGATGTTGCGTCCGATGCGGCCGAAGCCGTTGATGCCGACCTTGATGGGCATACCTTCCTCCGAAGATGAATCGTTGACCGCCACGCGGTAACTTGAA
>DATAIH010000096.1:0-7529 GCA_036262755.1 Candidatus Acidiferrum sp. | reverse complement strand
GAGAATAGCCGCGGGAAACGGACCCGGCCCGGGCGGGAGGGTGAGGGTGCCCGCGAGCGAAACTTGCGATTGCGCATTCGCAAAAGTCACTTGTTCCTCGCGGTAGGGATAAGGTTTTACAGGGTTTTGGGGGCGCACGAGCTCGAGCAATTGATCCGAGCGCTGAAACCTCAAGTTGCGCGTGATGCTACCCTGCGTCCAGGTCCCGGTCATGACGGATTTCGCGGGGTTTATCGTGCCTTCGTAGACGGCATCGACGACCGGAATTTCAAAATGAAAAACGTCGAGTTTTTGGCTGACTTTCACGGCCGGAAGACCGCTGATCCCCATGTCCGGACTGTCCAGAGCCGCAACAAGATGTTTTTGATCATCGTGCGAAACGTGAAGCTGAAAACGCAAACGCAGGCCGTTGGCTTCAAGGGCCGCTTGCCACACGCCCTCGGCGCCGGCGATGGCGTCACCCGGCTTCCTGGCGCCGGCGCCGGCAGCCTGGCGATGGAAGGAGAGTGCAAGACCGACGTTGCCTTGCGACCAAACCCCTTGAATTCCAGAATGGTCCGCGGAAATCTTCCCTTCGTATAGAACGCCCACGGAAGAAACGTTGAAGCGGAGCTCCGAACCTTTTTGCGTCAAGTCGGTGACTTCAATTCCGTAAACGCCCTGATCGAGGCTGTCGATGGTGGCTTTCAACGAGCCGTCTTGGGCTTTTACAACGTGCAGGACAAGATGCAACACAGCGTCGCCGGCCTGAAGAGAGCCGGCCCAGTTGCCCTCGAGGGTTGCAAGAGTGTTGGAGAGTGGCGGCCTGTGATGCGCTTGAGTTTGCGCCTTGGCAGCGATCAAGAACGAGCCACCGAAAGACAGAAATGCAGCCGATGAAACCAAACATATGCGAATGGCCTTCAAACAAAGACCTCCTGCCGATGGACTCCGTTATAGATGACTGCGCGGCAAAAAGAGTTGACACAAGCCACGACGGAATGGGCATCTTGCACGAGTGAACGCTTCACCCTAGCAGGTTCCAAATAAAGGCGAAACGAGAACAGTTCCGCGGGAACTGCACCCAGGTTGGCCGGCGCAGGCGCCAATGTCAGACCAGAAGGTCCGGCCTCCGACATCCGCATGCGTCCCCCACACAAAAAGAAGGCGGCACGCAAGAACGTGCCGCTTCGAATTCCTAGTCTACGAGCTGCGCCTAAGCGATTCGCTTACTTGCCGCGCTTTGCGTACCAGTCGGAGTTGACGGGTGTGAAACTGGCCCATTTCTCCGGCAAATCTTCGAGCGCGAAGATGGCGGTCACCGGACAAACGGGAACGCAGGCGCCACAGTCGATGCATTCGGTGGGATGAATATAGAGCTGCGTTTCTGCGGCAAACTCCGGTTCATCCTTGCGCGGATGAATGCAGTCCACGGGGCAGACATCCACGCAGGCGGTGTCTTTTGTGCCGATGCAGGGCTCGGCAATCACGTAGGCCATTCGAGGTCTCCTTTATCCGACTGAGCCGGGGCTTCTGCGAATCGGCACGACCGGCGAAAAATCCTTATATCACGAGGCTGCTTGGAGCGACAAGCAGCTAAGGTTCATTTTACGCGGGGAGAATGAGTTTCTCAACCGGGAGGGCAATGGATAGAATGAAGGGAGAGGAAAAGCCATGACCTTGAGAAACGGGTTGGTACTGTTGTGCTTTCTTGCTGGAGTGGGAGTGTTAGCGGCGCCAGGTGCGCCACAAGCCCCAAAAAACGGGGCGCCACGCGATCCGGAGTTGATTGACACACAGGGATACGAAAAACTCGTACAGCAGTACCGCGGGAAGGCGCTGGTGGTCACGTTTTGGGCGACGTGGTGCGAGCCTTGTCGCGACGAATATCCCATGCTGAATGAATTGGCGAAGCAGTATGCACCGCAGGGCCTGAAGGTCGTGGGGGTAAACCTGGATCAGGACGGCGATTTGATTCTGATGCGGCGGTTCATGGCGCGCTACAAGCCGGTCTTTCCAAATTACCGGAAGAAGCCAACCGAACAAGGCGGCAGCGAAGAAAGCGCCTTCCTGCAAGCCATACTGCCAGGTTGGAATGGGACGCTTCCGGCCTCCTTCTTTTACACAAAGGACGGAAGACAGGTGGGAAGCTTTGTCGGCGAGCGCAATCGCGAAACGTACGAGGGAGCAATCCGCTCCCTGCTCAACTTGTCTAACTAGCGGCGCACAGAATAACAGGAAGACTGGGCAAAACAGGGGCGGGGGCCCGACGGAAGTCGGGCTAAACTCACGGCACTCCGCAAGCGCAGCGTCGGAATATTATGCGCTCCGGCTAACCAAGGGCGCAGCCTGGCGCGCCTTACAAGGAGATTCACCGTACGTGCGCTCAGTCGCGTCTTTGCTGGAGGTTCATTGTGCTCAATACCACGGGAAATCGAATCACGTATTTTGGCCACAGCACGTTTTCCCTGACGACCTCATCCGGACAGGTGGCGCTCGTTGATCCCTGGGTAATGACCAATCCGTGGTGTCCGGGGGAACTAAAGAGCGTCGAACGGCTGGACGCGATTTTCCTGACCCACGCTCATACCGACCACATGGGCGACCTGCTGGCGCTGGCCAAGCAGCACCGGCCGAAGATTGTGGCGGTTTTTGAGACCTGTCTGTGGGTCGAGAGCAAGGGTTTTGCCGAGGAAACCTGCCCGATGGGAAAAGGCGGTTCGCAGAAAATCGGCGATTTTGAAATCACCATGACGCACGCGTTTCATTCGAATTCGATCGATGAGAATGGCGTGCGGCATTACGGCGGAGAGCCCGCCGGTTTCATCATACGAATGCCAGGCGGGTTCACTGTGTACCACGCGGGTGACACGGCGGTTTTCTCCGACATGAAATTAATTGGAGAACTCTACAAACCGGACCTAGCGATGTTGCCCATCGGCGACCGCTTCACGATGGGCCCGAGAGAGGCGGCCTATGCGATCCGGCTGCTGGGCGTGAAACAGGTCATCCCGATGCATTACGCGACGTTCGAGTTCTTGACGGGGACCGTCGAAGCGCTGGAAAAAGAAACCAAGACGATCAAAGGGCTGAAGATTTACGCGCTGAAACCAGGAGAACAACTATGATTCGGAGCGAGAACCTGCGCAGCGGCTATATCCAGGACGACGTCGAGGAGTATCTCTACCAACTGCTGCCGGACCGCGATCCGGTGGTCAAAGAAATGGAAGATTATGCGGAGGAGCACGGCATTCCCATTATCGGGCCGGCGGTGGCGCGCTTGCTGGCGCTGCTCGTGGAAGTGTCTGACGCGAAGCGAATCTTCGAGATGGGGTCAGCGATCGGATACTCGACCGTCTGGCTGGCACGCGCTGCGGGAACCAACGGAAAGGTCTTTTATTCGGACGGTGATCCCGAGAAGGCGAAACGGGCGGAAGTGTACTTCCGCATGGCGGGGGTGGCCAAGCGAGTGGAAGTACAGGTCGGCGACGCGCTGGCGCTGGTAAAAAAAACGCCTGGCAAGTTCGATCTTATTTTCATCGACGTGGACAAACAGCAATACCCCGCTGCCCTTCAGGCCGCGCTGCCCAAGCTGCTGCGGGGCGGGCTGATCATCGCTGACAATACGCTTTGGTCCGGCAAGGCCGCGCGGCCAGCGGGGGAAGGCGACAAGGACACCAAGGGCATCCAGGAATTCAACCGGCTGGTGTACGCATCGAAAGAGGTTTATCCGGTTTTGATTCCTTTGCGGGACGGGGTCACCGTCTGCCGAAAAATGTGAATCGCAATGGAAATGTCTACTGGCGGATCAGATTGCGGAGGATGAAGCCGACGTTGGCAGGGCGCTCGGCCAAGCGCCGCATGAAATAGGGGAACCAGTCGCTGCCAAACGGGATGTAAATGCGCACGCGGTAGCCATCCTTCACCAGCTGGCGCTGCAGATCGGTACGAACGCCGTAGAGCATTTGAAACTCGAAGTCGTCCTTGGAGATTCCTTTGGTGGCCGCGTGACGAATCGTTGCGGCGATCATCTTCGGGTCGTGTGTGGCAATCGCATGGTAAAAGCCACTGGAAAGCAGGATTTTCATTAAGCGAACGTAGTTGGCGTCGACATCGGCTTTTCTAGGAAACGCGACGTCCTCCGGCTCCTTGTAAGCGCCCTTGCAAAGGCGGATGCGGCAGCCACAGGTCAAGAGTTCGCCAACATCTTTCTCGCTGCGATAGAGATAAGACTGGATCACCGTGCCGACAGCCGGATTGCGTGCGCGCACGCGTTTGACAAGCTCGATGGTACGCTGCGTGTAGGCTGAGCCTTCCATATCAATGCGCAGAAAATTGTCAAACGTGGCTGCGCGCTCCACGATCGAGAGCACCAGGCCGGTGCAGAATTCGCCGTTGATATCCAGACCGAGCTGCGTGAGTTTGCAGGAGACGTTGGCCTGGAGGTTTTCCTGAGCAATAGCCTCGAAGATGGCGAGATACTCATCGCGGGAGCGCTGTGCGTCTGAGGTGCTGGCAACATTCTCGCCCAGATAATCCAGGCTAGCCATCACGCCCGCGCCATTGCAACGGCGGACAGCAGCAACGGCTTCCTCCAGTTTCTCACCGGCAACGAAGCGGCGTGCCATGCGACGCGTGGTGCCATTCGAAATGACCCAAGAGCCGAACTTCTCATTCTCGGAAAGCTTCAGAAGTGTGGACCGAAGCATGCGCCGTCAATTATGGCAGGCGGAGAAGGGTGAAACTAGTGTTTGTGTTCTTCGAGGAACTTTTCGGCGTCCATCGCGGCCATGCAGCCCGATCCCGCAGCGGTGACGGCCTGGCGATAGCGATGGTCCTGCACGTCACCGGCGACGAACACGCCCGGAATGGAAGTCAGGCTGCCGTGCTTGGCGAGCAGGTAGCCGTTTGTATCCATTTCCAGCTTGCCTTTGAAGACCGTGGTGTTCGGTTCGTGGCCGATGGCCACAAAAACGCCGTCAAGAGCAAGCTCGCGGGTCTCCTTTGACTCGGCGCTGCGCAAACGCACTCCTTCCACGAGACCGTTGGGAGCGAGAATTTCCTCGACGACGAAGGGAGTGATGAATTCGATTTTCTCGTTTTTCCTGGCGCGGTCGATCATGATTTTGGAAGCGCGAAACTCCTTGCGGCGATGAATTAGATACACTCCGCTAGCGTAACGCGAAAGAAAGTTGGCTTCCTCCATCGCAGAGTCGCCCCCGCCTATCACCGCGATGGGCTTTCCCCGAAAGAAGTAGCCATCGCAGGTCGCGCACGTGGAAACGCCATGGCCAATCAGCTCCCGCTCTCCCTTCAGACCGAGCAGACGTGCCGAGGCGCCCGCAGCGACGATCAGGGCTTCTGCTTCGTAGGTGTGCTTTCCAGCGGCGATTTTGAAAGGACGCTTGTGCAGATCGACTTCCGTGACGGCCCCGACCTTGAATTCCGTGCCGAATTTCTGCGCTTGCTTGCGCATGTTCTCGATGAGCTCCGGCCCCAAGATGCCGTCCGGAAAGCCGGGGAAATTCTCGACCTGCGTAGTGAGCGAGAGCTGGCCGCCGGGCTCATGGCCGTCGATGACTAGCGGCTTGAGGTTCGCGCGCGCGGCATAGATCGCAGCGGTAAGACCAGCGCAGCCACTCCCGATAATTACAACGTTGTGCATTCCTGTTTTCTCCTCCCATTAGATTCGGCGCTGCGCTCGCCGGATACAAGCGGAGGTATTGTAGCATTCCCGATCGAGCCGGCCTGGAATTCGGCAGCGGCCAATTTGGAGAGCGTCGTTTTCCAACACCGCGTTGACCCACGCGAATGCGCGCACGTATATTCGGGAAAAGTGTCGCTTGCCCAAGGAGATGCTCAGAATGGATCCGCGCTACCCGATTGGGAATTTCGAGATGCCCCCTCAGGTCACCTCGGCGAGGCGGCAGCAAGCGATGGAGGAGATTGCGTCGTTGCCTGCAAAAATGCGGGCTGCGGTGAAGGGCCTGAAAGAAGCGCAACTCGATACGCCGTATCGCCCTGGCGGGTGGACCGTCCGGCAAGTGGTGCATCATGTGCCGGACAGCCACCTAAACGCCTACGTGCGGCTAAAGCTGGCGTTGACGGAAGACAAGCCGACGATCAAGCCGTACGACGAGGAGGCGTGGTCCAAACTTGAGGATGCGCGATCCACGCCGATCGAGGTGTCGCTCACGTTGTTGACGACGGTGCACGATCGCTGGGACCGGATTTGGCGATCGTTGAAACCTGAGCAGTTTGCACGCCTGTTGATTCACCCGGCAAGCGGCGAGCGCACCATCGACTGGCTGCTGTTCCTGTATGAATGGCACGGGAAGCATCACACGGCGCACATCACGGAACTGCGCAAGCAAAAGGGCTGGTGAGTGGCGTGGCACGGTCCGGCTCGTGTAGGATGATTCGTTGAGCAAGGAGAACGCATGAGCCGACCACCAGGAACTTACGCCATTTTTGAGACTTCGCAGGGAAATATTGTGGCGCGGTTGCTTGAGAAAGAGGCACCGAAGACGGTGGCCAATTTTGTCGGGCTGGCCGAAGGAACACAGGAATTCACCAACGAAAAAAACGGGCAAAAAGAGAAGCGGCCGTTCTACGACGGATTGATTTTTCACCGCGTGATTCCGCAATTCATGATCCAGGGCGGCTGCCCGCAAGGCAGCGGCATGGGTGGACCAGGTTACAAGTTTGCCGATGAGTTCCATCCTTCGCTGAAGCATTCCAAAGCGGGAATGCTCTCGATGGCCAACGCGGGCCCGAACACCAACGGCAGCCAGTTCTTCATCACCGTAGCGCCAACCCCTTGGCTGGACAACCGGCACACGATTTTTGGCGAAGTCGTGGAAGGCCAGGATGTGGCCAGCAAAATTTCGAATCTGCCGCGCGATTCGAGTGACCGCCCGCGCACGCCCGTCACCATTCAGAAACTGCGCATCGAACGCGTCGCCTGATCCGGAAGCGAGGGCACGCCCATGCTCACCCCAGAGCGGCTCCTGCGGGTCATGATCGAACTGATTTTCGTCCTGCTCGGCGGCCTGGTTGCGTGGCTAGCGCTGCGCGGGCATCTTTTCGTGGACCGGCACGGCAGGATGTGGCTGATTCTCAGCGTGGTGCTCATTCTGTGGGGCTTGCGCGCGCTGTATAAGCCGGGCCAATGGTGGACGCGTTGGGAAAACTGGACGCGAGGGCTTTCTCTGGCGCTCCTGGGAGCGCTGATGCTGGCGATCACCCGCGTGCCTTTTGCGTGGGTCGAACCAATGCTAGTGGCAGGAGGCGCAGTTCTCGTGTTGCGGGGAATCGTCGCCTCGACGCTCCTCCTCCGGCCGCGGTGAATTATTTCGGCGCTGTCCAGAAGGAGCCATAATTGGTCAAACCTTGGCCGCTCTTGGAGTTCTGCTTTTCTTGGACATCGTCCGCGATAAGACGGCCCCGCTAGATTCCGTTCGATGGCCACAAAAAACCGTGCACCCGATGGCGAATTGCCTCCCTGAATGTCGTTCAAGCCGCCCGGCTCTAACCAAACACGTCTGCCG
>DATAIH010000095.1:0-39657 GCA_036262755.1 Candidatus Acidiferrum sp. | reverse complement strand
AGCTTCGCTCGAAAACGCACAGGAAGACCTTCGCAACTCCACGATCATCAGCCCGATTGACGGGCTGGTTCTCTCGCGCGACGTGAACGTGGGAGACGCGGTCAGCTCCATTCTGGTGCTGGGCTCCCAAGCGACGTTGATCATGACCCTCGGCGACGTCAGCGAAGTTTACGTGCAGGGCAAAGTGGATGAAGCGGACATCGGTAAGGTGTATTTGGACCAGCCCGCCCGCATCGTGGTCGAATCGTTCAAGGAAAAGAAGTTCACCGGCAAGGTGACGAAGATTTCTCCGCTGGGCAAAGAAAAGGACAATGTGACCACTTTTGAGGTGCGCGTTTCGATTTCGAATCCTGGCGGGGAACTCAAAGCCAACATGAGCGCCAATGCCGAAATCCTTCTCGAGGAAAAGAAAAACGTGCTTATGATTCCCGAAGCGGCGCTCATCTATGACAAGGACCGCAAGGCTTCCGTGGAAATCCCCGACGCCAAGGGAGAAAACGGCAAGAAAAAACTAAGCGTGAAACTCGGGATCTCGAATGGCGTGAAGACGGAAATTCTCGAAGGCCTCAACGAGAAGCAGCAAGTCATTCTGCAATAGTTCGCGCGCCGGGAGTGCCATGAACTTCACGGACCTATTGCGCGACACCGTGGCGACACTGTGGGCCCACAAGCGCCGCACGCTGCTGACCATGTTTGGCATCGCTTGGGGCATCATCTCCATCACCATCATGGTGGCCGCGGGCGAGGGACTTGGCGACGGAATCAGGAAAAACCAGGAAACCTTCGGCAAGGACGTGATGATTGTTTTTGCCGGCCGCACCGGAATGCAGGCGGGTGGCATGCGGTCGGGGCGGCTTGTTCGCTGGCTGGAGGACGATTACATCCCGGTCGCCAAAGAAGCGCCGGCATGCAAATACGTGATGCCGGAACTCGGCAACGACGTTCAGGTTCGCAGCTTATTCAACAGCGGCACGATCCCAGTCGTCGGGGCGCTGCCGCCCTTCTCCGAGATTCGTAGCGTGGCTCCTGTCGAGGGGCGCTTCTACAACGCCGAAGACAACGCGGAGGCGCGCAACGTGGCGTTTCTCGGCAGCGACACGAAGAAGCAACTCTTCGCCGAGCGCGACGCCATGGGTCAAACGGTCTGGATGAACGGCGTTCCTTACGTGGTGATCGGCGTCATGAAGTCCAAGGAACAGAACTCCAGCTACGACGGATTCGACACTCGAAAGATTTTCATTCCTTTCAATTCCATGCGCCGCGACTTTCCGAACAAGCCGCCGGCGGTAGAGCACAGCGTCGACCGCCTTCTCGTTGCTCCCTGGTCGCTCGAAACGCATATGGACTGCGTCCATCAAATTCGCCGCACCCTTGGCCGCTTGCACCATTTCGATCCGCGCGACGAAGAAGCCGCAAGCATCTGGGACACGGTGAAGAACGCGCAGGCCAACCGCATGATCATTGTAGGCATGGAAGTGTTCATGGGCGCGGTCGGTGTGGCGACGCTCTTTCTCGGCGGGCTGAGTGTTATGAACGTGATGCTCGTGAGCGTTCGCGAGCGCACGCGTGAAATCGGCGTGCGTATGGCGCTCGGCGCGACGCGGCGCTCCATCTTGCGCCAATTTTTTCTCGAAACGATTTTCGTCGTGGTCATCAGTGGCGGCGTCGGCTTGATCATCTCTTATGGTTTCTGCGGTCTGGTCAACCTGGCCCCTATGCCCCCCTTTTTCAGCGGCATGCTGACGAGCTGGAAGATTGCGGCCATGTCCATCGCTCTGCTCGGAGTGATTTCCGTTCTTTCCGCACTGTATCCAGCGAATCGCGCTGCCTCGGTGGATCCCATCGAAGCCCTGCGTTTTGAGGCTGGTGGCTGATGTTCAGCGAGATTTTCAAGCAGGCGTGGACGGCGCTCGGGCGCAATCCCATTCGGAGCTTCTTGACGATGTCAGGAATCTCGTGGGGGATTGTTGCCGTTACGCTACTGCTGAGTTACGGGTCCGGTTTTCGCAGCGTCTTGATGTACACGTTCGAGGTTTTTGGGAAAGGCGCGGTGGTTGCCTGGCCCGGCACAACGAGCGAGCAAGCCGGGGGCGAGCGAGCGGGCAAGCCCATCCGTTTCGAAGAAGAAGACGCGGAATGGGTGAAGGCTCAATCGCCATTGGTTAAGCGCGTCACTCGGGAAACCGTTCGTTTTCAGGGTGTCTCTTACGGTGAGCGCCTCTCGGACTGTGCCGTACGCGGCATTTTCCCGGAATACGGCGAGATGCGCAACGAAGTGCCAACCGATGGCCGGTGGATCACGCCGGAAGACATTGCCGAACGCCGTCGCGTGGTTTTTCTTGGCGCCCGTCTTCGCAAGAAGCTTTTTAGCGGCGAGCCCGCCGTCGGCGAGCTCGTGCGCATCAAGGGCGTGCCGTTCACCGTCATCGGCTCCATGGACATGAAGTTCTCCGATAGCTGCTATTTCAATTGCGACGACGAGTCGGCTTTCATCCCTTACACCGCCGCCAACGATCTCTGGGACACCAAGTATTCGAGCGTGATGGTCTTCGAGCCCGTCGCTCCGGTGTTTGAAGCGCAGGCGATGCAGCAGTTCCGCACAGCCATCGCCAATCGGCAGCACTTTTCGCCCAACGACAAGCGGGCCATCACCATGTTTGGCCGAGAAGAGTTCAAGCCCATCATGGAAGGCATCACCATTGGTGTCGAAGCGCTTCTCTTCTTCATCGGGGCAATGACGCTGGGCATCGGCGGCGTGGGCGTGATGAACATCATGCTGGTTTCGGTCGAAGAGCGCGTCCGCGAGATCGGTCTTCGCCGCGCGCTCGGCGCGAGGAAATCTCACATTCGCTCACAGTTCTTGCTCGAAGCGCTGGTGATGACACTCGCCGCTGGAGCTATCGGCATGCTGCTTTCCTGGGCGCTGACTTCTGCGATCGGCACCTTGCCGTTTCTCGGCCCTGCTTACGAGGACGATTCCGGCAAGGTGGACATTCACCTGACGCTGTCCCTTTTCACCATGATGCTTTCTACGGTCGTGCTGGTTCTGGTTGGCGTGATCAGCGGCTGGCTGCCTGCCATGCAAGCGGCCAAACTCGACCCGGTGGAAGCCCTCCGCTACGAATAAAGGCTTTCGGCCTTCCGCTTTTAGCTGGGAAAACCAAAAAGCTCAGGTTTGTCCTGGGGTCCTAACGGAGAGTCGAAGACTGGGTGCTACCCGCGGAGCTCTTGCCGAGAACGGAGTCGAAATAAGCGAGCATTTCCGGAGAATCCCATTGTTGCGCGCCGTAGAACTTTCGCAAAATTTTCCCGCGCCTGTCGATGATATAGGTGTCGGGAATTATAGGCGTGCCGTAGTCGTGTGCGACCTTGCGCGAGGGCTCACGAAAAGTCGGGAAATTGATGCCCTTGTCTTTCAGGAACCTCTCGTACGCGTCAGGATCTTCATCCTCACTCACGCCGAGAACAAGCGCGTTCCGCGCTTCGATGTATTTCTGCAAGTGATTCAAGGCTGGTGTCTCTTCAATGCAAGGTGGGCACCAACTCGCCCAAAAATTCAGCACCACCAGCTTGCCTCTAAGGTCGCTGAGATGGCCGGGCTTCCCTCCAATGTCCGTCGGGAAGTCCTCGGCCGTTTGCCCGGCTACGCTAGGTTCGCCCTGACGATACATCGGCCGCGCAAAAAACACGAATACCAGCGCGATGAACGCCATCACGCCCCAAGCCGCCATTCTCCTGAACAATCCCATCACGTAGTATGGTAACGCATTCCCACGGGTGAAGGAACCAAGCTTGCGGCATCCAATTACGTATGGCGGGCGATAGTCCCAACCGATCCGGCGTGAACCCGCTCGTCGATGCCACCGCGACGTTCCGGGTGACCGCCGTCGTTCCGGCGCGAAATGAAGAACTGGTCATTGCCGCATGCGTCGAGTCGCTGGCTCGTCAGCCGGAGATCGCTCAGATTCTTGTCGTCAACGACCAATCTTCGGACGAGACCGCGGAGATCGTGCGCAAATCCATGAAAGAGATCCCCAAGCTGCGCCTTCTTGAAGCAGGAGGGTTGCCCGAGGGCTGGGTGGGCAAAAACCACGCGCTTTGGGTTGGTGTCGGGCAGGCTACAAATCCCTGGCTCTTGTTCACCGACGCGGACGCCGTCCACCGTGCTAACTCCGCGGCGCGCGCGCTGCAAGTGGCCGAGGAACAGCACGCCGTGCTGGTGTCGTTTTCGCCCGAGCAAATCAGCCGCAACTGGTACGAAAAAGCCCTGATCCCGTTCATTTACCTTCGGCTCGCGAAGAAATTCTCCTATGACCGGGTGAACGATCCGGCCTCGCCGATTGCGGCGGCGAACGGCCAGTTCCTCTTGATCCGCCGCGATGTCTACGATGCGATTGGTGGCCATCAAGGGGTTGCCGGGGAAGTGCTGGAAGACGTGGCCATCGCCGTGCGCGTCAAGCAGGCAGGCCATCGAATTTGGTTCGGCTCAGGCAAAGACCTCGTGCGCACCCGAATGTACAGCTCGTTCGAAGCGATGTGGGAAGGTTGGAAAAAGAACGTCTATCGCTTGATGGGGGGAACGCCGTGGGCGGCTTTCCGTGAGATGGAATCCACACTTCCTTGGATTTCTCTTCTGTTGATTCTGTTGGGCATGAAGTTTCCCGTTTTGTTCTTCCTTGGGATTCTGCTGTTGATCGCTCGGCAAACCATCTATGGTCTCGATCTGGCGCGTAACCAATACCCTTTTTCCTTCATCTTCTATTACGTTCCCGCAGCGTTTCTGTATACCGCGGTGCTCTGGGCGTCCTACCGGAGTCATGTGAAGGGCAGAATCGCCTGGAAGGGCAGGGAATACTCCATCGAGGCCCGGGAATCGGTAAAATAGCTTGTTGGCCCCTTATGGTCCTTCTGACGCGAAAAGTCGAGTTTTCGGCCTCCCACCTTTATCACAACCCGAATCTTTCGGCCGAGGAGAACCGTCGAATCTTTGGGAAGTGTAACAACCCCCACGGCCACGGTCACAACTACGCGCTGGAAGTTACCGTGGCCGGGGAACCGGACCCGGTGACCGGCATGGTGCTGGATCTAAAGGAATTGAAGGAAATCTTGGAGCGCGAAGTGATGAAGCGCATGGATCACCGGCACCTGAATTACGAGGTTCCGGAGTTAGCGGGCCAGATTCCCACGTGCGAAAACATTGCACGCCTCATCTGGCAACTGCTGGAGCCGCGGATTACGCGAGGCAAGTTGCACCGCATCCGGCTCTACGAGTCGCCGGATCTTTTCGCCGACTGCTACCGCGACGGTGCGAGCCTAGCGGGGATGGATTAGCTTGACACAGGATTCTGGTATGAAAACAGAAGCGCCCCAAGTCGAACTCGGCCGGCGGTACCACTTCGCCGCCTCGCATCGGCTCCACACCCCGCATTTGAGCGAGGAAGAGAACTGCCGTGTCTTCGGGAAGTGCAATAATCCGTACGGGCACGGCCACAACTATGTCTTGGAAGTCAGCCTCTCGGGGAAAATCGATCCTGCGACAGGGATGATCGCCAATCTCGCGGATTTGGACGCGTTTGTCGAACGCCATGTTCTCGAAGAATTCGACCATCGCTCGCTCAACGAGGATGTGGCGGCGTTTCGCGACAAAGTTCCCACGACGGAAAATCTGTGCATCGAAATCTTTGATCGCTTGAAGCATTTTCCCCATGCCAAACTCGAGCGCGTGCGCATCCAAGAAACAGCTAATAACAGCTTCGAATACGCAGGAAATAGGGAGGGAAGCCACTCGTGAGTAAGCCGACCGAAGAGATCTTTCTGAACGATAGAAACGACCGCAAAGCGCCCGACCTGAACACCATCGCTTGTCACGTGCGCGAGTTGATCAAAATCATTGGTGAAGACCCCAGTCGCGAAGGGCTGCGCAAAACGCCTGAGCGTTTCGAAAAAGCGTTTAAGTTCCTCACCAGCGGCTATCACCAAAACGTCGATCACGTGCTCAACGGCGCGACGTTCAGCGTGGCCTACGACGAGATGGTCATCGTCAAGGACATCGAGTTCTTTAGCCTCTGCGAGCACCACCTTCTGCCGTTTTTCGGCCAAGCGCACGTTGCTTATCTACCAGACAAGCGCGTGATCGGCCTCAGCAAGATCGCGCGCCTGGTGAACATGTTCGCCCGGCGTCTGCAGATTCAGGAGCGCTTGACCAACCAGGTCGCCGAAGCGATTCAGGAAAAAATCGCTCCGCAAGGCGTGGGGGTCATCATCCAGGCGCGCCATCTGTGCATGCAGATGCGCGGCGTAGAGAAACAGTGTGGCCAGGCGGTAACCAGTTCGATGCTGGGCGCCTTCCGGCATAACAAACAGACGCGCGACGAGTTCCTGTCTCTGGTCAGCCAGAAGAAAGTCTAACTGCCGCCATTTTGGCGCTGGAACCGCGTCACCCACCCTTCTACGGTTCATCAATGGCCACGGACCAGGCTCCCATGGTTATTGACGAGGCTTCCGCTGGCGTTTTTCCGCGAACTCTCAGGCAACCGCACCGCTTCACCGTCGTCCTTTGCTTTCTTGCCATTTACTTGATTTGGGGCTCCACGTATCTGGCCATTCGCTATGCCGTTGAAACCATTCCTCCGCTCTACACCGCCGGGATTCGCCACCTCACCGCGGGCTCTATCCTGTTTCTCTGGTGCCTGGCGAAACGTCTGCGCCCCACCTGGGCGCAAATCCGCGCCAGCCTCATTATCGGGATCTTCTTCTTTCTCGTCGGCCACGGCTCGTTGCATTGGGCCGAGCAGAAGGTCCCCTCCGGCCTGGCTTCTCTGCTGATTGCCAGCGAGCCGATTTGGGTCTTCTTGCTCTCAGCCGCCGCGGCAAAGCAATGGCACTGGAACTCCACTCTGCTAGCCGGAATCCTTTTGGGCCTTGGCGGTGTGGGGCTTTTGATGGGAAGAAGCGCGCTCACCTCGGTTCCAGGCTTGTTCGCGAGCTCGCTCGCCGTGGTGATTAGCGCGCTTTCCTGGTCAGCAGGGGTTGTCTATGGGCGGCGGTCGCACTTATCGGGGCACCCGCTGCTGTTGTCCGCGCTTTCCCTGCTGGCGGGGTCTGTCCAATTGCTCCTGGTCGGCACAATCGCCGGCGAGTACCGTGGGTTTTCTTTTGCGTTGGTCTCCCTGCGTTCCTGGCTTTCGCTAGGTTACCTCATCGTTTTCGGCTCGGTCGTGGCCTTCACCGCCTACAACTGGCTAATGGAACATTACTCCCCCACACTGGTCGCCACGCACACGTACATCAATCCGATTGTGGCGGTGTTGCTGGGCTGGCTTTTGGCCGGTGAGGCGGTCACCCTCAACGTGCTTCTCTCGGCTGCCATGGTCGTCAGTGCCGTAGTGCTTGTGGACCGCGGGATGACCCGTTTGCAGCACGCCGGCAGCGCGAGCAGCCGTCAATAACCGCCGCGATTCGGCGGAGAACTATTTCGGCGTGATTCCGACAGTTGCGCGAGTCGTGTCCCACTCTTCGCGCAGCGTGCAACCTGTCCCGGCCTTGTCGTAAGCGATTGTGAAGTTCTCGACAGGCGACGGCAGGGTAGAGAGCTTCATGTCCACGCGGGCCAGTTCGTCACTTTCATATCTGTAGGGAATACCCCATTCGCCTGTTTTCTTGTTGATGATGAGCGTCCACTTGTCCTGATTGGGGATGACAAACAGCGTGTAGCTGCCGGCCGGCACACTCTTTCCGCCGACCACCAAGTCCCTGGTAGTCACGAAGGTGGTAGCTTCGTTCGCTCCATTACGCCACACCTTGCCGTAGGGTTCGACGCCTCCGATCATCTTGCGCCCCTTAAGGCGCGGGCTGGAGTAGTCCGTCGTGATGGTCTTGCCGCCACCAAGGTCGCAGGAAGCCGACGCTGGCGGACTTGGTCTCGTGCTTTTATCCTCCTGCGCCGAGCCCAGCAGGGCCATCATCCCCACGGTTAAACATCCCACGGCCAGAAATGCAACAGCTCTCTTCATGGTATTCCCTCCTCAGAAGCTTGCCGCAAACATTGAAGCGAATTTGCCCCTCAAGCGCAACTGCAATTGCCGGCGCTCTTTAAAGACGCATCCGGGGGAATTTTGTTTCGCTCTCCGCCTCTTGCGAAAGGGGCGGGAATGTTACGTCGGGCAACGGCAACCCACGGCCGCGGATGGCCGAGGCGTATCCCTCGCCAATCGTAGAGCGCTTCGCGACGATGTTTCTAATCTGTACGGAATGGTCTGCGGACTTTAGGGAGCACTGAAGACGGGCGAATTCCGTGCTCTCCGTCTCGTTGCTGAAGAAAGCCCGGCAGTTCGAAAGACTGGCCAAACCGATCAACGATTTGGCGAAGAGACCGATCGAGCATCTCCTTTGTTTTCATGGAAAACGCGTTAACGTAAGTCCGCGGGAAGGAAAAATTCTTCCGCTTGTTTCTCATTGACTTCCCTTTACAGGCGAAAGAAAGTTGTGTTAGCCTGAGGATGTCGAAGAGAAGAGGAACATTTCAGGGGATAACGGAGAGGGGCACTTGAGCGCGACAAAATCAGTGTTGATCGAACAATTCCGGACCCATGTGAAAGATACTGGCTCGCCCGAAGTGCAGATCGCCCTTTTGAGCGAGAGGATCAACTACCTGACCACGCATCTCAAGTCCCACGTGAAAGACCACGCATCCCGCCGCGGATTGATCATGATGGTCAATAAGCGCCGCCGGCTGCTGGACTATCTCAACCGCCGTGATCCGGATCGGTACCGCGAGATTGTTGACCGTCTTAGCCTGCGCAAGTAATCGCGCTGCTTTTGGTTTGAAGTCAGGGCGATATCCATTGCGTTCTCACGAAGTGACAAATTCCACGCGGAGTCTGTCCTCAGGCCTCCGGCAGAATTAGTGCCGCAATATCTCGTGGTGTAGTTCGTCCCGGTTTCCTCCCCAGCAATTCCTCCATCTTTTCTTCCTCGAAGTTGTCCGCAAACGGGCAGTCTGTTGTAAACGGCCCTTCGCCATGCGAGCGGCCTTCAATCGCCCCGGCGTGGCCGGGTCCAAAGGAAATGTTTTATGTCTGAAAACTCACACGCACCTCATCAGGTTACAGTGGAGGTCGGCGGGCGTCCGTTGATTCTCGAAACTGGAAAGATTGCAAAACAGGCCAATGGCGCCATTGTGGCGCGCTATGGCGACACGGTAGTGCTCACCACAGCCTGTATGGCTGCCGAAGCCAACGATCGCGACTTCCTTCCGCTCACGGTCGACTACCGCGAAAATACGTATTCCGCCGGGAAAATCCCCGGCGGTTTCTTTAAACGTGAAGGACGCCCCTCGGAAAAAGAGATTCTCACTTCCCGGTTGATCGACCGGCCGCTCCGCCCGCTGTTTCCGGAAGCCTGGCGCAACGAAACCCAGATTGTCAGCCTGGTGCTCTCCGCCGATAGCGACAATGACCCCGATGTCATCGCTGTCACCGGGGCTTCCGCCGCCTGCTATGCTTCGGACCTGCCGTTCGAGAAGCCCATTGCCTGTGTTCGTGTCGGCTTGCTCGATGGGCAGCTCATCGCCAACCCCACCGTTGCTCAACAAAAGAAGAGCCTGCTGAACATCGTCATCGCCGGCAGCGAAGAAGCCATCGTCATGGTCGAATCCGGCGCGCTGGAAGTTTCTGAGGAAACCGTTGTCGACGCTCTCGAATTCGGCCACGCGCAAATCAAGAAAATCGTCGCGGCTATCAAGGAGCTTCACGGCCAGCTCAAGCCCAAGAAAGTGGTGGTCGAGCCGCTGGCCTTCGACGAAGGCATCTACAAGGACCTGCAAAAGAAATACGGCGACCGGCTGCACGATGCGCTCAACACCGAAAAGCATCCCAAGAAGGAAAGCTATCACCTGGTTGATGCCCTGAAGGAAGAAATCCTCGCGACCATTCCCGACGAGCCCGAGAAGGAGATGGACGAGAAGCGCGCGCTTACGAAGCGCGCCTTTGAACGCTTGCGCGAAAACATCTTTCGCGACGACGTCCTGAATGCCCGCCGCCGTCCCGATGGCCGTGCCTTCGACCAGATTCGCCAGATCGCCTGCGAAGTCGGCTTGCTCCCGCGCGTCCATGGCTCGGCGCTCTTTACCCGGGGCGAAACACAGGCACTCGCCACGCTCACGCTTGGGACCAAGGAAGACATGCAGCGCCTGGACCTGCTCTTCGAGCAAGACCAGTTCAAACGCTTTATGCTGCATTACAACTTCCCGCCGTTCAGCGTCGGCGAGGTCAAGTTCCTGCGCGGTCCCGGTCGCCGCGAAATCGGGCACGGCGCTTTGGCCGAACGCGCGCTCGTGAACCTGCTTCCGCCCGAGGCGGACTTCCCCTACGCCATGCGCCTGGTTTCCGACATCATGGAATCCAACGGCTCCTCTTCGATGGCCACGGTTTGCGGCGGCTCGCTCGCTTTGATGGACGCTGGCGTGCCCATCAAGTCCTCTTGTGCGGGCATCGCCATGGGTCTCGTCGTTGGCGACAAAGGAAAATACTCCATCCTCACCGACATCGCGGGCGCGGAAGATCATTACGGCGACATGGACTTCAAAGTGGCCGGCACGCGCGGCGGCATCACCGCGCTGCAAATGGACATCAAGGTCCTCGGCATCAGCATCAATATGATGCGCGAAGCCTTGGCCCAGGCGAAAAAGGCGCGTCTTCAGATTCTCGACACCATGGAGCAGACGATCAGCGCCGCGCGCACGCAGATTTCGGCGTATGCGCCGCGTCTCTACAAACTCAGCATTCCCACCGACAAGATCCGCGACCTCATCGGCCCGGGCGGAAAGAAAATCAAGTCCATCACCGAACAGACCGGCGTTAAGATCGACGTCCTCGAGGATGGCACCGTGCATATCTTCTCGACCAGCGGAGCGTCGGGCGACGCCGCTCTCGCCATGGTCCGCGAAGTGACCGCCAGCGCGGAAGTCGGCAAGACGTATCTCGGCAAGGTCGTCCGCCTCGCGGAGTTTGGCGCTTTCGTCGAACTGTTCCCCGGCACCGATGGCTTACTGCACATCAGCGAAATCTCCGAGCATCGCATCCGCGATGTTCGCGACGAACTGAAACTTGGTGACCAGGTGCTGGTCAAAGTGCTTTCCATCGAAGGTAACAAGATTCGCCTCTCGCGGAAGGCGCTGCTCAAGGAAGCACGCGAGAAGCAACAGAAGGCGGCAGCTGGCGGTGGTCACAACCCGGGCGGATCCGGCGGCGAGGGCGGCTCCGGCGGGAATTCCGGCAATCGCGAATAGCTGTTCCGTTTACTCTCTCTTTGTCGTGGCGCAGCGCGCCGCAGCGGTGTATTTCTGCTTGCCGTTTGATTTGCATCGGGGGATCAGAGCGGTTTCTCTGATTGAACTCACTGCTGTCGGCTTTCCGGCGTGTAATGTTGCTGAAGGTAGGAAATAATTCTCTTCGCGGTTGCATCCGGGATCGGCGCCCCAAAAGTTTTGATCATCTTGTTGACTTCCACATCCCACGTGGCCGCGGGCAATGGTGGCTGCATGGTGATGTAACGCGTGCTGTGGCAGGCCGCGCAAAAGTCTTGCGTTTCCGCTTTCCCTTCCCCCTCCGCCAATTCAGGGGCAAGGGAAGGAAAAGGAGCTACGGAAAAATTGCCGTCTCGTGAAAGTTGCGGGGGAACGCTCTGCCTGAGGCTGTTGGTGTTGGTCGAGCCATAAGAGCCGCTCTGGAACTGGGTGATTCCGGCCGTCCCGCCCGCGATCAACACCAGCCCCGCCGCGGGAACCAACACGCTGAACCATTTTCTCATCGCGCCTCTCCTCCACTTGCCTTTCCCACCACGATTTCTTGCTTTTCAATCTTGTTCCACAGATATCCACCCGGGTTCCAGACCGGCTCGTCGGGTTGCACTTTGCCTTTTTCATCCGTAGCGCGCACCGCCACGGTGTAGCTCCCAGGTATCTTCGGCGTCCATGGGGCCTCCCACGTTCGAAACGAATAAGCCCCGTGATCCTCGCCGAGCTGGGCCGCTCTCCAGGTTCTCGTCCCATCCTCGGAGATTTCTACTTTGACAATCTTTCCGTAGCCGCTGAAGGCGATTCCCCGCAGCGTGACCGGCATCCCGGCTGGAATTTTGGAGCTTCCATCGGGTGAAATCAGGAAGGATCGCACCGGCATCCGCGAGATCGGAACGGTCTTCACCCCACCCGCCTTGATTTCCTGCGGCGTGGTGTTCCCCCGCGGCGTATCCGGAACGCGATACCCGGTCTTCATCCAGAAATTTTCGTCCGGCGTGCTCAGGACGCGAATCCAAGTCAGGCACTTCATCCAATAGGTTGCGAAATAACCCGGCACCACCAGGCGCACCGGAAATCCGTTCAACATCGGAAGAGGCTCGCCGTTCATGACGTATGCGACAACCGCTTCGTCCAACGCAGGATCGGAAAGTTCCAACGATTTCAGGAAAACGTTTGAGCCGGAGCCTTTCGGCCCCCCGCCGGTCTCGAGTCCCTGAAACTGCACCTGAAGCGATCCCTGTTTGACTCCCGCCGCATCCAGCAATTCGCGCAGCCCAACGCCGGTCCACATCGCATTGCCCATGGCTCCGTTGCCCCATTGCCCGCCCGCTACGCGCGGCTGGAACCGGCTTCGAGAGTTCCCCGAGCACTGATTCGCCGCCGTCACCGAGACCGGTTTGAATTTCTCGGTGAGATCGCTGAGGCTCAGTGTCTGTGGCTTGTTGACGTTGCCTTCGATTTTTAGCCTCCACTCCGCCAGGTCAACACGATTGGGAATCTCCGACAAATGCCAGCGCACGTAAAACGCGTCGTTCGGCGTGAACGCGTTCTGGAAGTAGCTTCTCGGTGTTTCGAGTTGCACGGGCCGGTCGGTCAACAGAATCAGGGGCGCCTTCTGCGGTTCGCTCACGTAGGGCCCGACCGAATTCCAATGAGGATTGGTCCCTGGCCCGGTGAACGGCTCGATCTCTTGGTTAACCGGGACCTGTTGCGCAAACGTAACCGCGGCTTGAGACCACTTTCCAATCGCCAGCCCGCCCGCCGCACTTAGCAGCTTCAACGCGCCCCTTCTCGAAAGATTCCGCCGCCATTGCTCCATGAACTCTCCTTTCTCGGAGCGCAACTATCCGGCAAGACCTTGCTACTGTCAACTAGGCGTCTGCTCTTGCGTAAGCGCCAGGGCATGAACGCGCTCGATGTCCGCCCCAACAGCGCGCAGTTTTTCGACGATCCCTTCATACCCACGGTCGATGTGATACACGCGGTCGATGAGCGTTTCTCCGCTCGCCACCAAGCCCGCCAGCACCAACCCCGCGCTTGCGCGTAAGTCCGAAGCCTGCACCATCGTGCCCGACAGTTGCGCTGGGCCGCGCACCGCCGCGCGCCGCCCTTCGACGGAAATATTTGCGCCCATGCGCACCATCTCGCTTGCATGCAGGTAACGATTCTCGAAAATCGTCTCGGTAATCACCGATGTGCCTTCCGCCTGTGTGGCCAGCGCCATATACTGCGCCTGCATGTCTGTTGCGAATCCCGGATACTCCTCGGTGCTAACGTCCGCGGCAACCAGTCTCTCGGCGCCCCGCACGCGAATCGTCGTGGCATCGAGGATGTCGATCCGTACCCCGGTTTGCTGCAGTTTCGCAATCACCGCGCCCAAATGCCCTGCCCGGCAGTTCTTAATCGTTAAATCGCCGCCGGTAATCGCGCCCGCCACAAGAAATGTCCCCGCCTCGATACGGTCGGGAATCACCGTGTGCTCCGTACCGTGCAGTTCCTTCACGCCGCGAATCCGCAGTGTCGAGGTCCCGTCTCCGCAAATCTGCGCACCCATCCTTCGCAGCATCGCGATCAAGTCCGTCACTTCCGGCTCGCGCGCCGCGTTTTCCAGCACGGTCTCGCCGTCGGCCAGCACCGCGGCCATCAGGATATTTTCCGTGCCGGTCACGGTAATTTTCTCAAATGCGATGTGCGCGCCGTGCAGCCGCCGCCCGCGCGAACCGTTTCCATGCACCTTCGCTTCGATGTAGCCGTGCGAAGTGGCGATCTCCGCGCCCATCTGTTCGAGCGCCTTCAAGTGCAAATCCACAGGCCGCGCCCCGATGGCGCATCCGCCTGGCAACGAAACACGCGCCACCCCCACGCGCGCCATCAGCGGCCCCAGCGTTAAGATGGACGCGCGCATGGTCTTCACCAGCTCGTAGGGCGCCTCTGCATGATTCAGTTTTGGGGCTGCGATCTGGTAATCGCTCGCCGGCACTGCTGCGGCCGTCACCTTCGCATCCATGAACGTCAGCAGCTTGCTCATGGTGACCAGGTCGCGCACCCTCGGAACATTGCGCACCAGCACTTTGTCTGCGGTCAGCAGCGCCGCGGCCATCACCGGCAGCGCAGAGTTCTTGGCCCCGCTTACCGCCACGCTTCCCCGCAGCGCCTTCCCGCCTTTGGTCAGAAACTTATCCATTTCTCATTCCGCGTTTTTTTCTCGCCGCTCGCCGCCCGTCGCTCGCCGCTTGGCTCATCTCGCCGAGGGCAACCCGCAGATTCCCCCCCGCCGCTTGCAATCTCTTCTTTGCCTCTTTCGCCTCAACTCCCAGCTTTAGCATCACCAACGCCGCGCGCATATTGTGTCCCGCCGTCCGCAGAGCGTGTTCCGCCCGAGACACATTTCTTCCGCTTGCCTCCGCCAAGATCCGCAGCGCCCGCTTGGCAACCTTCTCATTTGTCTGTACTACGTCAATCATCAGGTTTTCATAAACATGTCCAAGGCGCGCCATCGTCGCAGTACTCAGCATGTTCAGCACCATTTTTTGCGCCGTCCCGGCCTTCATCCGTGTCGAACCCGTCAGCACCTCCGGCCCGACCTCTGCCGCGATCGCGATTTTCGCCAGCCGCGCCACGGGCGTTTTGCGGTTCGACGTGATCGCCACCGTGGTCGCCCCGCGTCCACGCGCATATCGCAGTGCCGCTAGCACAAAGGGGGTCGTTCCGCTCGCGGTTACTCCCACGACCACGTCATTGCGCGTCAGGTTTCTCGTGCGCAATTCCCCTTCCGCGTGGCGTACATCATCCTCCGCTCCTTCGACCGCATGCGTAATCGCCCGTCCGCCACCTGCTATCAGCGCCTGCACTAGCTTCGGCGGGGTCCCAAACGTCGGCTGACACTCCGCCGCATCCAGCACGGCCATGCGCCCGCTTGAGCCTGCTCCCACATAGATCAGCCGCCCGCCGCCGCGAATCCCCGCCACGATGGCGTCAACCGCCCGCGCAATCGCAGGAACCTCCCGCTCCACCGCTAGCGCAACCTTGCGGTCTTCGCGGTTCATCAGCGCGACAATTTCCCGCGCGGTCATGCGGTCGAGGTTTTGTGAGGCTTTGTTTCTTTGTTCGGTCCGTCGAGATTCTTCGGGAATGGAAGCTCTGAAGGACTTGGGCATAGGCTCTCATTATAACGAGCCGTAGCAAAATACTCGGCGCGAACTGCCAATCTGTATTTCTAGGCACAACCACGGAGCCCGCGAAGGCTTCCTCGGTCAGAATGGGCTATGCTAGAGACCACCTGGCCAGATCCATCTCTTAGAACGGATGGAAGGGAACCTATGTCCCTGGATGTTCTCAAAAGC
Source organism: Candidatus Acidiferrum sp. (assembly GCA_036262755.1). GTDB lineage: Bacteria > Acidobacteriota > Terriglobia > Acidiferrales > UBA7541 > Acidiferrum. The sequence continues at coordinate 24,018 of DATAIH010000095.1, read as the reverse complement.
CTTTTCGAGCAGCATTTCCACGCGACGCCCACGCGCATTCAGCCGTTGCAGGGTGAATTCGGCGGCTCGGGCCGCAAAATCATCCGCCTTGGCAGCGACCGCGTCACCGCTGTTGGCATTCTCTACGGCGGACACGAAGAAAATGTCGCCTTCCTCGCATTCTCCAAGCATTTTCGCCGGCACGGCCTGCCAGTTCCGGAAATCTACGCGGAGGACCTCGACCACGACGCTTATCTTGAAGAAGACCTCGGCGAGACTACCCTCTTCGAATTCCTCTCCCAGAATCGCACCGGCGACAACATCGCTCCTGCCGTCGTCGATGCCTACCGCAAGGTCGTTGCTGTCCTCCCGCGCTTCCAGATCGAAGCCGCCAGCGATTTTGACTACAGCACCTGTTATCCCGCCGCGAGCTTCGATCGCCAATCCATCGCTTGGGACCTGAACTACTTTAAGTACTATTTTCTGCGCCTTGCGGGCATTCCTTTTAACGAGCATGCCCTCGAAATCGATTTCAACCGCCTCAGCGATCTCCTTCTCAGCGCCCCTCGCGACTATTTCCTGTACCGGGATTTTCAGTCCCGCAACATCATGCTGCGCGACGGCCAGCCCTATTTCGTCGACTACCAGGGCGGCCGTAAAGGCGCGCTGCAATACGACCTGGCCTCGCTGCTGTTCGACGCCAAGGCCGACCTCCCCCCCGAACTCCGCGACCACCTGCTCTACGATTATCTTCGCGCGCTCTCGACCTTCATCCCCGTTGACCGCGAAGCCTTCTTGCGCCATTACTACGCCTACGTTTACGTGCGCATCATGCAGGCGCTGGGCGCGTACGGATACCGCGGTTTCTTCGAACGCCGGGCCCACTTCCTGCAAAGCGTGCCCTACGCTTTAAAAAACATCCGCTGGCTGCTCCACAACGTGCAATTGCCCGTCGAGCTGCCCACGCTTCTCGGCGCGTTCCAGAGCATGCTCGCTTCGGAAAAACTCAAGCGCATTTCTTCCGAAGCGGACACTTTGGTCGTCCGCATCTTCAGTTTTTCGTTTCACCATGAATTGCCCAAGGACGAAACCGGCAACGGCGGGGGTTTCATCTTCGATGGCCGTGGCCTCCCGAATCCGGGCAGGGAAGAACGCTTCAAGTTGCTTACCGGCAGGGACGCCCCAGTCATGGACTATCTCCATCAACAGGAAAGCGTCCACCAATTTCTCGCCAGCGTGTTTACGCTGATCGATGCGAGTGTCGAAAGCTATCAGCAACGCGGCTTCAAAAACCTAATGGTGTCCTTCGGTTGCACTGGCGGCCAGCACCGCTCCGTCTATCTGGCCGAACAACTCGCTAGGCATCTGCGTGGCCGAAACGGCGTCGAAGTCGTCGTGCACCATCTCGAACTCGAAAAACTAGGCTTGTTGCACACGATGGTAGGAAATCTCGTGGAATGACCTTCACTTTTTCCGTTTTTTCGGAACCCGTTCATCCCAAGTTTCGAGGGGTCACTCGTTTACGCCGAGTTTCGAGCGGCCACCGGCTCGAGGCGTCAGGGGTTTTGCCATGAAAGCCATGGTTCTCGCCGCCGGCCTCGGCACGCGCCTCCGTCCGCTCACCGACACGCGCCCCAAAGCTCTCGTCGAAGTCGCCGGCCGCACGCTCCTCGAAATCACCCTCACGCGTCTTCACTCGTTCGGCGTCAACGACGTAATCGTCAATGTCCATCACTTCGCAGACATGGTCATCGCCTACCTGAAATCGCACAACAACTTTGGCATGCGCATCGAAATTTCCCGCGAAGACGATCTCCTGCTTGACACCGGCGGTGGCCTGAAAAAAGCCTCCTGGTTCTTCCTCGAAGACTCTTTTGGGACCTCGGCTTCACAACCCACCGCAAACAAGACCAGCGGTGCCATCCCGAGCCGGCCTCTCCGAGTAGCCGCCTCACGCGGTTTTCGCGCGATGAATCCGGCCAAAGCACCAACTCATCCCAAAAGTGATCAAATGTCGGACGCCCTCAGCGATTTCGGCGAGCCGTTTCTCCTCCATAACGTCGACGTCATCACCAACATCGACTTCCGCCGCATGCTGCAGTTCCACAACGAACACCGCGCCCTCGCTACCCTTGCGGTCCAGTCGCGCGCATCCTCCCGTCTCCTCCTCTTCAACGAGAACCTTCAACTCGTCGGCCGCGCCGCCCCCGGTGCTAAAGCCACTGAGCAGAATGTCATTCCAAGCGTGCCCAATCCTGGCAGCCTCTCAACCGAGCCAACCAGCGCTCCGACACAGGCAACTCCTCTCCCGGCACTCTTGCACCCTGAGCTCAGTCGAAACGCCAGTCGTTCACCCCGGGCGTCGCGAGGTCCCTCACCGCTTGCTCTGGCTTTCTCCGGCATCCACTTCCTTTCCCCGCGCCTCCTCCCTATGCTCACAGAAGAAGGCCCCTTTTCGATCATCGACGTCTACCTTCGCCTCGCCGCCGAAGGAGAAAAAATCCTCGCCTTCGCTGCCAACCAGTACTACTGGCGCGACCTCGGCCGTCCCGCCGACCTCTCCCATGCCGCGCGCGACGTTGAGCAAGGAATGTTGTAGCTCAGGGGCACGGCAGCTGACGGGTGGTTAGCCCTCTTGCCTGATTTCTTGTGAGGCTGGCCGTCAATGTCGTTGCTACCATCCTTACTGGATTCTTCGTCCGAGTGTGTAGGTCAAGTGAAGCAAGTCGGCTTCGGGTTACATGACCCGCAGCACGACGAACCTAATGAAGGAGGTACCGAACCAATGGTTCGTTCTATCGTCACCATGATTGTTCTCGTGATTGCCTTTGCCGCGCCAGCGACGGTTCCTGCGGATATCACGCCCACGGCCTCGCGAAAGCCCCTCCCTGAGGTAGCGCTTACTGACTCCAAAGGCGCGCCTGTCAATCTGTCCGCCTACAAGGGGCGCGTCGTCCTGCTCGATTTCTGGGCCACCTGGTGCGAAGGCTGCAAGGAAGAAATTCCCTGGTTTATGGAGTTTCAGAGCAAGTACAGCAAAAGCGGCCTAGCCGTTGTCGGCGCCTCCCTGGACGATGACGGCTGGAAATCCGTCAAGCCCTACGTGAGCCAGCACAAGATTAACTATCGCATCGTCGTTGGAACCTTTGAGTCAGCGAAGCAATTCGGCGTAGACAAAGGGATGCCGGTAAGCTTGCTTGTCGATCGCGACGGCAGGATCGCCGACGTGCATCTAGGGATGGTGGACAAGGATGCCTTCGAGCGCGAGATTCAAATCCTGCTCAAGGAAACCGCAGGGAAAACAGCCAATTAGGCAAGGGCTGATATTCCTGCGGGACAGGAAGCCGGCGGCCACCCGCCAGAGCCAGAGGACCGACGCGCGGTCACGAGTTTCCGCCGGAAAAGCCGCTCCAGTCAATACTCCGCCAGCGCCGCGTCGATACCGCAAGGTGCTGAAACATCCGCGGCGACAGGCACAAAACCGTGAGGCGTTCGCAGAGGTATGCTCCGGGGATTTGTCCCCTCTGGAGGACCCCCGGGGAACGCCTTTGCGAAATCCCGTCACTCGAACCTCAGAGCCACCATCGGGTCCACCCTGGACGCATGACGCGCTGGCATTGCGCAGGCAAGCATGGCCACCAGCGTTAACAGCAGCGTTCCCACTACCAGAATCATGGGATCCCGCACGTTTCCTCCCGCCCACCTTGCCAGGATCTTGTTCATCACCAACGTAAGCGCCAGTCCCGCCGCAATCCCGCTTCCTAAACTCGCGACCGTCGACCTAAACACCATCCTCATTACCTGCCCGGGCTGTGCCCCCAACGCCATGCGAATGCCAAATTCGTTCGTGCGCTGGGCCACCACGTAGGAGACCACGCTGTACAGCCCTGCTGCGGCCAGAGCCAACGCAAGCCACGCCAGGACTCCAAAAATCCATGCAGCGAGGTGTTCCTGCTGCCACTCCGGCACATCCGTGATCCACGTTTCCAGATCCCGGACAGTGCCGAAGGTCTGCTGTTCCGGGTTGACCCGGGCCAGCTGTTCCTGTACTGCGTGCACCAACGTCAGCGGCGGCACTTCGGATCTCACCAGAACCTGCGTTCCGCGACTCATGCTGAGCGTGTAGGGTATATAGACAGCAGGCTTGATTGGGTCCCTAAGCCCGGCGTTCCGCGCATCTTCTACGACGCCCACAATCGGCAGCCACGCGTCGGCTATCTTTGGCGCCGAGAGGACCCTCGGCGGATTGTCTTCGAGTCCCGGCAACCTCAGCGAATGTCCTATGACATCGCCGTTCGGGAGGTACCGCTCGGCAAATGTTCGGTTGATGACGGCGACGTGAGCCCCGTCATGATCTTCGGTTTCGGTCCAGATGCGACCTTCGAGAAGCGCAATGCGCAACTCCGGAAAGTAGCCTGGGCTCACCAGATTGATCGATGCCGCCTGTTCCTCCGTCGCAGGTTTGCCCAGAATCTCAAGCCGCGAATCCCATCCGTTTCGCGGAGGTGTGGCATTGCTCGAAATCGCCGCCATGGTCACCCCTGGCGTCTCTGCAACCTTCCCTCGCAGTTGCTCGAAATACGCCGCGCGAGCGGCCCATGTCGTGAAGGCGCCGTCGTGAAGGGGTATTTCTATCGACATCACGTTGTGCGGGTCGTACCCAAGCGGCTTGTGCATCAGCCCCACAAACGCTTCCATTGCCGCTCCGGCTCCCGCCAGCAACAACAACGTCAGCGCAACCTGACCAGCGATCAGCATGTTGTTCGTTCTGCGTCCCGCTGCGCTTCCTGTTAAGCGCCGTGCGTTCGACTGCATAAGTTGTTCTGCCTGGGTTCGCGAGAGCTGCAACGCTGGCCACCATCCAAAGAGAATTCCGGTTGCGAGCCCCACTCCAACGCTAAAAAGGAGCACCGGAATATTGATGCGGATCACCACTTCGGGCGCAAACGCGTACGGAGGCAGTAATACCCGGATGCCCGCCAGAATCCCATAAGACGCCAGGACACCCAGGCCTGCGCCAATCGCCGCCAGTAGCAGCGACTCCGTGAGCAGCTGTCGGATGATGCGGCTGCGTCCCGCCCCGATGGCTGCGCGCACCGCCAATTCATGGTGACGGGCCGTGCCGCGCGCCAACAATAGAATGGACACGTTCCCGCACCCGATCGCCAGCAGCAGTGCAACGCCGCCGAACAGCAAATACAACGTTCCGCTGATGCTCCTTACAACCCACTCGTTCAAGCCCTCCACGCGCACTCGGAAGTGCTCGGGAAAGTGTTTCGGCATATCTTTGGCGAATTGGTCCAGCAAAGGCTGTAGCGCCGCGTCTGCCTGCTGGTGCGTCACTCCCTTCCGGAGCCGCAGATCGACGATGTACATCAGTCCTGGATCCTCGGTGAGTTTCGGCGGCAGGTACACATCCGCGCTGTACCAACGGAATCGCGGCGCGGCAACTCCCACAATCAAGTAGTTCCTCCGATCCAGTTGCATGGTCTTTCCCACAACGCCCGGGTCCGAAAGGAAATGGGTCTGCCAGAATTTGTAGGACAGCACCGTCACCGCTTGCGGGTCTTGCCCCTCAATGGCGTCAGACGGCAACAGCCCGCGCCCGGATATGGGCGGCACACCCAAATCGGTGAAGCCGTTCGAGATCAAGCCGATCGCATTGACGTTCTCGGGAAGTTCGTGCCCCGTCAAGGTCATAGCGTGGTAGTCCATAGCCAGGAGGCTCTCCACAATGCCGAGCTGGCGCACTTGCCGGACCTGCGGCCCATTGAGATTGGCCCAGACTCCCTGACCCGCTTTGCTTTGAATCGTAAGCCGTACAATCCTGTCAGCCGCAAGGAAGGGGTAGGGATTTATCAGTGCTGCGTAGATAACACTGAAGACGGCGGTCGTCGCTCCGATGCCCAAGGCCAGCGAGAGCAATGCCGTCAGCGCGCGCCCCGGGCTCTTGACAAGTTGCCTCACCGAATATCGTAGGTCTTCGAGCGTTCCCATCGTCACGCCCTCGCATCCGCAGAACTCTTAGTTCTTTATATTGGACGCGAGCAAATCAAAGTGGAGGACATTGCACGTTCCGGTTCTTTGGGCTGTGCTCTTATCCGCGATGGCAATTGGGTGGTGGGTCGTCAGGGCACCGACGCCTGCAGCTTGACAAGAATGCTGATGAGCCTCATCGCCTATCTTCCTAGCAAGCCAGTTATCTCGGTGGTTGCCCATGAATTGATCACAACCGGGAACTTCGCGACAGCTCCTGCCCGAGGCCGTCATCTTTGCCTTGGCCGGCCAGTTCCTGGCAAGCATCGGCGTTTTCGCTTACGTGCCCGCGGAGAACTCGGCCGGCGCGCGGGACAAGGCTCGGGAGGCCGTTCGGGCTGGATTTGGTCCGTTAGGCACCCTCGAGCAACGCGGGTCGCGGGGGATGGCGCATCGCCTGGGCCCCGAACAAGAGGTACGAGGTTCCGGGGCTCCTGAACCTCAAAACGTACGACCTGTCACTTGCGACTGCTTCAGTGTGCCGCAGCCGTTGCGAATCCCAGCGCTTGCATGACGGCGTCGTGCAGATCCCGCCGCACCTGTTGAATCTTCTGATTCTCGCGTGTCGGATGCACGCGATTTGTGAGGAAGACCACAAACAGTTGCCGGTCGGGATCGATCCAGATCGAAGTTCCGGTGAATCCCGTGTGCCCGAAACTATGTTCTGAAAAATAGTTTCCGCTCAGCCCGCCCGGCGTCGGCACGGCCCAGCCCAATGTGCGGGCCCCGCCGGAAAGCTGCTGCGGCGTGGTGAACTGCGTCACGGTCGCGCGCCGCAATATTCGCTGGTGCGCGTACACGCCGCCGTTCAGCAGCATCTGGCAAAACGCCGCCAAGTCCGGCGCGGTGCTGAAAACGCCCGCGTGCCCTGACACGCCGCCAATGGCATAGGCGTTTTCGTCGTGCACTTCGCCTTGGATGAGCCGGTGTCGGTAATTGTTGTCGATTTCCGTCGGCGCAATCATCGGCCAGAGTTTCTTTGGAGGTTTGTACATCGAGTTCTTCATTCCCAGCGGCGAAAAAACAAAACTGTTCGCCAAATCGTCGAGGCTTCTCCCGGTCAACCGCTCGATAATCTCGGCCATCAAAATGATTCCCAGATCCGAATAGACCTCCTTCGTACCGGGCTCATATTCGAGCGGCTCGGCAAAGATCTTGGCCAACGTGTCCTGCTTGCTTTTGGAAGTTCGCCAGTATTCCTTGAACGGCGGCAAGCCGGAAGTATGCGTCAGCAAATGTCGCACCGTCACGCGATGCCGCCATTCCGGCTGCGGCCCGCTTGCCCATTCGGGAAGAAACCGCTCGACCTTCGCGTCCAAATCGAGCGGGACCGCGAAATCGCCTTCGGCCAGTTTCGCCACTAGCGTTGTCGCCACCACGACTTTCGTCAATGACGCGATGTCGTACATCGTCGCTGGCACGACTGCGGGGGATTTCGCGCCATAGCTTAGTTTCCCGAACGCGCGAATCGCGACTTTCCCCCGGAATCCCACGGCGAGCGTCGCTCCCGGAAACGCCTTGTCCTTCACGGCTCTCTCGACCACCTCGTACGCCGGCTGCAATTGCCCATCCGCGCGCGCGTCCATCGGTTCGAGCATCATCGGGTTCGCCGGCACCTCAATTCCAAATCCCGCCTTCAAGTTCACACGCGGCACCGTCACGGGCAACCGGCCCCGCACCGGAATCTCTCCAAACAGCGCGCGCGCTGCGGAAATCTGCGCGACGTCGCTGATGCCAAACGCAGCGAGCCACGTTTCGGCGTGCGGAAATCCTTCGATCAAGTACGGGCTCCCGAATGCCACGGTGAACGCCGGCTTGCCTGTTTTGTAGACTTGTTCCGCGAGCGCGGCTTGCTCCGGCGGCACGTCCACATTGCCCTTGCGATCGCTCACGCGCACGAAGAACGCGACAATCGCGACGTCGTAAGCGTCCGGGGAAGGCATTTTCAAAATGCTGGCATTCACAAAGCGCGTGTCCGCCCGCAGGGCAATCACGGAATCAACCCGAGCGCGCAGTTCGCGCTCGAGATCTTCTCCGGGATATGGTTCCGGATCCGCATAGAACGCGAGCAGCAGCGCTCGCAAAGGCTTCGTTCCATCGAGCGGCAGCCGGTGCGGCGTGTCGCGCAGCAACGTTACGCCACGATCAGAAATCTCCTGTGCTTCCTTTTGCCACGCGACGCTGCCGAATCTGTGATTCAGCGCGTTCACATCCACCAGCCGGTTCTTGTTCAGTCCCAGCCGCGCTTTCGCCTGCAGAATGCGCCGCACCGATTCATCCAATCTCTGGTTCGAAATCCGCCCCGACCTCACTGCGCCTTGCAGTGCTTCAAATGCCGCGTCCGGCACCGGCGGCATCAGCAAGCAATCCGCTCCTGCAACCACCGCACGCACCGCCGCCTCTCCCGGCGCATACCGTACCGTGATTCCTCCCATGTCCATCGCGTCGGTAACGATGAGCCCATGGAATCCGAGTTCTTTCCGCAAGAGGCCCTGAAGAATTTTTGGCGAGAGCGTAGCAGGCGTGTTCGGATCGGGTTCGAGCGCGGGAACGGAAAGATGGCCGGTCATGATGGTGTCCACTCCGCCCGCAATCGCCGCCCGAAACGGAACCAGCTCCAGGTGTTCCAAACGTTCGCGGCTCGCGGAAATCACCGGCAAGTCGATGTGGGAATCCGCCGCTGTGTCTCCGTGTCCCGGAAAATGCTTGGCTGCGGCCAGCGCACCGTCTTGCTCGACGCCCCTGATGAACTCGGACACAAACTCTGCGACGCGCTGCGGATTTTCTCCGAACGACCTGGTATTGATGATGGGATTGGCCGGGTTGTTGTTCACGTCGGAATCCGGGGCATAAACCCAGTTGACGCCGGTGGCGCGCGCTTCGAGCGCGGTGATCTTTCCCATCGTGAATGCGTCTTTTGGATTGCCGCCCGCCGCCACGGCCATCGCCGTTGGAAAGGATGTGCCTTCGTCGTAGCGCATGGCCGTTCCGCGCTCAAAATCCGCGCCGATCAGCAGGGGCAGCTTGGACTTGGTCTGTAATTGGTTTGCCAGTACCGCCGTCGCATACGCCTGGCTCTTTACGATTCCCAACGGCGAGCCGTGGGTGATGACAATGAACCCACCAACATGCAAACCCTGCACGTCACGCAAGAGTTGTTGATAGGCCGGCGAGTCGCTGGGGGTAAAACCTCCGAAGTAGGTGGTGAACAGCAACTGGCCGATCTTTTCGTCCACCGTCATTTTGCGCAGCGTGGATTCTACCCACGCGCTTTCCGCTGGCGAGAGGCTCTTCGCACCGCTTTTGCTGGCGCGGCTTTTTTGTGCACCGGTTTTTTCCTCGGATGGATGGTTGTTTTGGCTGCGTGCTTTTTGGTCCATAAGGATGAGCAATAAGATGGGAATTAAGAACAGAAAGCGGACGCGGCGTCCTTCCATCAGTTACAATCCCCCCGCGCAGCCCGCAGTCTGCATTTATTCATAGCACACGCATCTCGTGCTCTCAACGCAGCCGCGGTCAGCGTGTTCCAGAATATCATTGTATTCTACGGACTGAGGGGGACCATTTTGACCGCCACGAAACGCGCGCTCACCACACTCGCTCCATTCGCTCTATTCGTTGCTTTGCTTGCACCTTCGGCTTTCCCCAAGCGGTCTTCCTCCAAACGCAAACGCTCCGGCCACACCGTTCTGGTGCAGACGGGGCTCGACGCTCTCGAAGCAGAAAAGTTTGCGCCGCTCCGCGGCAAGCACATCGGGTTGATTACCAATCATACCGGCTTCGATGCCCTGGGCCGCAGCAACATCGACCTGCTCGCACATGCACCGGGGTTAAAACTCGTCGCGCTATTCAGCCCCGAGCACGGGCTGGCTGGCCGCGCCAACGAGAACGTGACTTCGTCGAAGGATCCCACGACGGGGCTCCCCATTTACAGCTTGTACGGCGATACTCGCCGGCCCAGCGATGAGATGCTCCAGGGCATCGACGCGCTGGTCTTCGATATTCAGGATGCCGGCGTGCGCTTCTATACCTACACCGCAACCATGGGCTATTGCATGGAACAGGCGGCTAAGACCAAAATTCCGTTTTTTGTTTTGGATCGTCCCAATCCTATGGGCGGAGAAATCGTAGAAGGGCCCATGCTCGACGCCGACAAAACCAGCTTCGTGGCGTACTTCCCCATTCCGGTGCGCTACGGCTTGACCATTGGCGAGCTTGCCCAGTTGTTCAACGCTGAGAATCACATCGGCGCCGACCTGCACGTGATCGCCATGCGGAACTGGCATCGCAATTATTTTTTTGAAAGCACCGGCATCAAGTGGGTTCCTCCTTCGCCGGCGCTGCGCACCACGAAGGGTTCGATCCTTTATCCTGGAATCGAAATCTTGCAGGCTTCCGGCGTTTCCGTCGGCCGCGGCACGCAAACGCCCTTTGAACAGTTCGGCGCGCCATGGATGGACGGTGAGGCGGTCGCCGCCGATCTGAACGAGCGCCATCTTCCGGGCCTGCATTTCGAATCGAAATCTTTCATTCCTATTGGCGGCCCCCACAGCGGAGAGCGATGTGGTGGCGTGTCCATCCGTGTGACCGATCGCTTTGTGGCGCGGTCCATGCGCCTAGGTCTGGAAGTCGCCGAGATTCTCCAGAGGCTTTATCCGAAGGACTTTGACACAGATAAAATGTTGGGGCTCCTGGGGAATGCCGACACCGTCCAGCAAATAAAAGACGGCGTGCCACCGGAAAAAATTGTCGCCAGTTGGTCGGACGCACTCAGCGCGTTTGATCAGGTGCGGCGAAAATATTTTCTGTATAAATGACGTGCTCCCCCGGCTGAGCCGGGAGCTTCTTTAGCCTCGCGGCACCACGGTTAGCGGCTCTTCAAGCCCAATCCGGGCAGTTATCGCGATGGTCGGGTGATGCTGGTACCCGAGACCGCTTCGCCTTATGCGGGAGAGTCCATTGCGATCGAAGGAGGGGCGATCGTTGGGTTTCAATCGGTAAATCCACGCATTGTTCAATCGGAAGAATTGATTATCCGGCTAGACAACACCGACAGCCCGAAGCTTTTTGGACATGTCGCTCGAGAGCAGGCGCGTTCTCCAGAGCCACTGATCCAATCAATGTCGCTCGGGATTGTGCTAAAGTTACTTGGCCATGCGCATTGTCTCTTTGCTTCCTTCCGCGACCGAGATTCTCTTCGCGCTGGGCTTGCACCGCGAGATCGTCGGGGTCAGCCACGAATGCGATTTCCCGGTCCAGGCTCGCAGCAAACCCGTAGTGATTCACTCGCGCTTGCCGCATGGAGCATCTCCCGCCGAGATCGATCGGCTGGTTCGCGAACATGTTTCCCGCGGCGAAAGTTTGTATTCCGTGGATGTCCAGAAGCTCGAGGAGCTTCATCCTGACCTAATCATCACCCAGGATTTGTGTCATGTTTGCGCCGCGTCGCCCGAAGACCTCGGCACGGCCTTGACGCGCTTTGACCCGCGCCCGGAAGTGCTTACTCTGAATCCGCGGGATCTCGGCGATGTGTGGCGCGACATTCTGCTGGTGGGCGAGGCAACCTGCCGAGGTTCGCAAGCCGAGGCTCTGGTGGCGGAAATTGGCAAGCGCCAGGGAATTCTAGAGAGACAGTTGGATCGTTCAGCGTGCCGCCCGCGCGTGGCCTTTCTCGAATGGCTCGAACCTATTTACGTCGGCGGCCACTGGGTGCCCGAGATGATCCGCCGGGCCGGCGGAGAAGACTCGATTGGCAGCGCCCGCAAACCATCTTTCCGGGTTCATTTGCAGGATGTTGTCGAGGTTAACCCTGACTTCTTGTTGATCGCCCCCTGCGGCTACTCGGCGAAGCAAGCGCGCCAGGAATACGAATCGCTCGCCTTGCCCGATCAATGGAACGCCATGCCAGCGGTGCAAAACAACCGGGTCTATGCGCTCGAAGCGAGCAGTTATTTCTCCCGTCCCGGGCCGCGGCTCGTTACCGGCATCGAAATTCTGGCGAAGGTTTTCGATCCGTCGATCGCCGTAGGTGCGGAAGCCGAATCCGCGATTCTTCGTATACCCTCGGAGAGGGCTGTGAGGCGCGCGGCGGTTTAGTTCTTGCCCCGCGATAAAATCGCACAATCACTCCTGTACCGCAGGACAGTTGACAATTCCTGTTTGCTATATAAGATCCTTATATGTAAGGGGGCAAGCTATGATTGGTTCCGGCATCAAGCGAGGCAGTGCCGAGCTGGCCGTGCTCAGCGTTCTCCAGGACGGGCCGCTTCACGGGTATGAGCTGGCTCGGCGCATCGAGCGGCAGACCAACGGCGCGCTGCGCTTCACGCTCGCGGCGTTGTATCCGATGCTCTACCGCTTGGAGCAGCAACGCTGGATTCGTGGCAGCTGGGAGACCGGCCCAAGCGGCCGCCGGCGCCGGTGCTACCGGCTGACTCCGGCAGGGACGAAGAAGCTCTCGCCGCTCCGGCGCGAATGGGCGGAGCTTTTTCGCGCGCTACGGCGGCTCACGAAGGCGGCGCATGCCTGATTGGCAAGAACTCGTTCGCCGGCATCTCTCCGGCCTCGCGCTCGATCCCGCGGAGAAGGACGAAATCCGCGCGGAGCTCGCGGCACATTTGGAAGACGCTTATGAATCGATGCTCACAGATGGAATTAACAACTCGGAGGCGGCGAAGCGGACGCTTTGCCTTGCCGATGATTGGCAGGATTTGCAGCGGAAAATCAGTAGCGCCCGCAGCGGAAAGGACGCCATGACCAATCGCGTGACGCAACTCTGGCTTCCCGGACTCGCGACGTTTGTGCTCTCGGGGGGAATCCTTGCGCTCGTGCAGATTTTGCGTCTGAAGGCTTGGGTTCTGACGAAAAACGGCGATTTGCCCATCGCTGTGCTTGACGTTTGGTGGTTGATCCTGTTGCCGCTAGTAGGCGCCCTCGGCGCGTACCTGTCATGGCGCGCGGGTGGCTCACAGCGCGCCATACTTTTGTCCAGTGTCTTTCCGGTGCTGCCGTTCCTTGCCTCGATTCTAGTGGTGCTTCCGGTGAGTCTGGTCTTCGACAAATTTATCGCCCACAACATCGGGCCGATGTCTCTGGTTTTTGCTCTGTTTGGCTGGGTGTTCGTTCCCGCGGCAACCCTTCTCGCAGGAGGCTTAACCACGCAACTCTTTCTTTCGCGGCGCTCAAGCGTGGATGGCGTCGCGAGCCGCTGACCTTCCTCGGGTCCAGTAGCGATAGAAGGGGAGCCCCGCGAGAATCAGGAGAAGTCCAATCGCTGACCGGACGGGACGTTGGATGAATAGATTCACGGTGAGAGCAAAAGCCCCGGCAACGAAAATCCCCGGAACCACGGGATATCCCCAGGTGCGATACGGCCGCGGCAGATCAGGCTCTTTGCGCCGCGAGCCGTAGACCGAGCCAACGGCGAGGGCATAGAAAATCCACTGGGCGAAGATAAACAGTGAGAACAAATCCTCAAATTGCCCGGTCAAGACCACGAGGCAGGAAATCACCGCTTGAAAAACGATCGCTCCTCCAGGCGTCCGATAGCGCGAATTGATTCCGTCGGCCACGCGAAAGAACAAACGGTCTCGCGCCATGGCATACGGCACGCGTGAGCCGGTGAGGACCGAGGAGTTAAGCGTAGTGAACGCGGACAGAACCATCGCCGCGGTGATCCACGCGGCGGCGCGCGCGCCGGCGAAGACACGTACGGTTTCCGAGGCCACGTTCTGCGCCGCGGCCACTGCTTCCATGGGAAGTACTCGGAAATACACGGCGTTCGCCAGCAGATAAATCACGCCCACGATCATGGTGCCGCCCACCAGCGCACGCGGAATATTTTTTTGCGGCTTGATGATCTCCGAGCCAGCAAAAGTCAAATCCATCCACCCGTCGTATGCCCACAACGCGCCGACCATCGCGGTCAGAAATCCGGAGAGCAGGCCGACGTTGAAGGAGTGCGGGAAAAGCGGCTGGGCGCTTGGTGCCCGTTTTCCTGCAAACAGGAAACCCACAACCACGACCGCGAGAATCGCGCCTATTTTCAACGCCGTAAGCGCTACTTGCAAACGGCCGGCCAACCGCACCCCGAGATAATTAATAAAGCTCATCAAGGCGATAGCGGCGGCGGCCAGAGGCTGTGCCCAGGTGAATGCAAACTCGGAGCTGCGGCTGGTGAATGGCACGTGGAAGCGCAGAGTGAAAATGGCGGTGTGAACCTCAGGCACGAAAAAGCTGACGAAGATCAGGAAACCCGCGGCTATCGTGGCAATGGAGGAGGGCTTGCCGACCAAGTTGTTCATCCAGCCGAACAGGAAGCCCCACACCGGCCCCAAACCGCGACTGAGGTAAACGTATGCTCCGCCGGCTTCAGGCATTGCCGCCCCGAGTTCGGCGATCGTCAATGCGCCAAACAGAGAAAGCGCTCCGCCCACGACCCAGACGAGAAACACGAGTCCCACCGAGCCCGTGGCGCGTGTCATCGCGCTCGGCACGAGAAAAACGCCGGTGCCGATAATATGACCCACCACCATAGCCATCGTGGCCCATGGGCCCAGCCCCTGCACGAGCTGCAGCTTGTTTTCGCTCATGTTCCTCCGCGTTCGTTCGCCTTTGAGGTTTGGCCTTCTCTCTGACTCGAGCGACCTCTCGACACCCTCGGGTCTCTGCCTTATCTTTTATCCCTCCGGAAAGTTCACGCGGTATTCCTCGCGCGCGGCGGAATGCGGCTCGCAAGCGATCCGACGAGAAAAGTCACACCGGCGCCAACAAGCACATACCACGTAAATGCCACTGGAGTGAACTGAAAAACACCCAAGACCACCGCCAGCCCGGCGAACATTCCGATGAGCGCGCCGCGCGCATGTGCGCCGCCATCGAAGGTTCCAAGCAGAAACAATCCGAGCAAGCTGCCAAAGGGAAGCGACGCCACCGTCAGTCCCGCTTCGAGCAAGGGCCCCCATTTCACCAACCCGAAGCCCAACAACACCAGTCCCCACACGAGCGTCATGCCGCGCGACACGCGCAAGAACCGGCGCGCGTCGGTGTTTTCTCCGCGAAGCTTTGCGAAATCAAGCACGCTGGAAGCCGCCAGTGAATTGAGCGAGCCACTGGCATTGGACATGGCCACCGCGATGATCGACGCCAACAGCAGGCCCGCGAGCCCCACCGGCATTTCGCGCACAAGAAAGAGCGGCAAGATGCGATCCGTTCGGGCACCGGGCGCGAGAAGCGGCGTGTGTTGCGCAAAGACATACAGCGCCACGCCAATCAGCAAAAATACGGTGAACTGCACAAGAATGATGACGCCGCTGCTGAGCAACGCCCGGCTGCTGTCGCGCTCCGATTTTGCCGCAAGCAACCGCTGCACGATGGTCTGGTCGGTGCCATGGCTCGCCATGGTGAGAAACGCGCCGCCGATGAGCCCGGACCAAAAGGTGTATTTGGTCGCAAGGTTCCAGGAAAAATCGACGAACTGAAGTTTGTGTCCTGCGGCGGCGGCGATTTGCGATACTTCGCCCCAGCCCCCGGGAATCCGGTGCAGCAAGACGGCAAGCGTAATCGCACTGCCGGTCATATAGACGAACAGTTGCGCCACATCGGTCCAGATCACCGCCTTCATGCCGCCTTCGAAGGTGTAAAGGATGGTTAGGGAGATGACCATCACCACCGCGAGGCGCTCCGAAGTGCCGAGCACGACGCTGACAACGAGAGCGATGGCCGAAACGCGCACGCCTTCGGCGATGGCGCGCGTGATGAGAAATGTGCTGGCTGCCACGGCGCGCATCTTTTCGCCAAAGCGCTTTTCGATCAGTGCGTAGGCGGTGAAGAACTCTCCGCGAAAATAGCCGGGCAAGAGGAACAGCACGATCAGAACGCGGCCGATTAAATAGCCGAACACCAGTTGAATAAACGTGAGGTTCCCGGCGTAGGAAATGGCGGGAGTGCCGATGATGGTGAGCGTGGAGGTCTCTGTGGCGACAATAGAAAGAGCCAGCGCCCACCACGGCGCGGTTCGCCCGCCCAGAAAATATTCGCGGCCCGCGGCTTGCGTGTCGCCGGCGGCATCCGCCAGCGGTCTACGCCGGAAGCGCATCCCAAGCGCTGTTACGCCGAGCAGGTAAGCGATGACAATCGTGAGGTCGAGCGGATGAATGCGCATCGCGCAGAGATTATAAGTAGGCCCGGCCCCTTCCTGGCGGTTTTTTCTTGCCGAGTTTCACCGAGCAGAAGCTACTTCATCACCGCAAAAAGGCTGCTATAAGTATCGGTCCAAAGTTTTACGCGCGTGCTTCTGGCGGCCGGCCTTCCCGCTTTCGCGATGGCGGGAAATTCTGGAAAAACGCCGCGGTTGGCAAGCAAAACCCAGCGGGACAAGAAGACTTCCTTCGTATCATCATCCGGATTGGCGACGAGTATGGCGTCCTTGCCAAGTTTCTGTGCGGCGGCGGCCACGACCGGTTCCAGATATAAATAGCGGTTCGAAACGTGGACCGCCAAGATCCCATCCGTCCGCAGATGGCGAAAGTACAGTTGAAAAGCCTCGACGGTCAGCAGGTGGACGGGAATGGAATCGCCGGAGAAGGCATCCACCGCCAAGAGATCAAAGTGTTGCGGCGGCTGCCGTTCCAGGGTCAGGCGCGCGTCACCCAATTTAATAGCGATGCGCGCTTTAGAGTCCCGGAGAAAACGGAAGTCCTGCTCCGCGAGGTTCACAACCAAGGGGTTGATGTCGTAGAACGTGTAGTCGTCCCCCGGGCGACCGTACGCCGCGATCGTGCCGACGCCCAGGCCAACGACACCGACACGCAACGCGCCGCGCGCGCGCAAGGACCGTAGCGCCACCCCCACGCCGGAATTTGTAGAGTAGTAGGAAGTCGGCTGATCCCGCCGCGAAGGCGCCAGAAACTGCAATCCATGGCTAATGGTTCCGTTGGTGAGCCGGCGGAAGCGAAGATCATTGTGTTCCGGTTGGGAGTCGCCTTTGAGCAACACGACGTTCGGTGCAACTTCATCGCTCTCGCGCAACACGCCATAGAAATTCCGCACCATCCGCGTGCTTTCCTTTGATTCGTCCCGCGCGAGAAAGAAAGTACTGGCGATCAGCACCGCCACGAGAGCGTTCGTGATCCACCAAGCCGGCCGCCAACTGGGTTGGTGAAACGGACTTGACGGGTCGCGGCGATGGACCAGAATAACCAGCAAGGCGCAGAACCCCAAGGCCACGTGCAATTCGTAGAATCCCGAGAAGATTTGCGGTGCGAGGACGGCCACAAACGCCGCGCCGGCCACACTCCCCAGCGAACTCAGAAAATAAAATGACGTGAGCTCGGCAGGGTCGGGCTTCAACCGCGCCAATTCTCCATGACAGAACATGCAGCACACGAACAGCCCCACGCAAAAGAGCGCGATCATGAGCCAAAAAGGAAGCGCGCCCAAGGAGAGCGAGAGAGCATACGCCATGCCACCTAAAAACACGCCGAGCACGCGCAGCAGCAGAGTGCGGGGATACCGACGGCTGCTTTCGAAACACAGAATGAAGCTCAGCATATACAAACTTAGCGGAATGATCCAAAGCAGTGGTACCGCAGCGATGTTCTGCGAAATGTGATTCGTAATGGCCAGCAGCAGCGCCGAACTGCACGCGGGGAGGGCCACCCAAAGCCCTCGTGTGTTCCAGTCAGAAGGTGCGGCGCTTGCTTCCTGCCGGGGTGCGAAGCCTTCGCGCTGCGAGACGGCAATGACTCCGCAACCCACAGCGAAAGCGGCGTACCCTATCGACCACCCCCAGCCTTGCCGCACGGTAGACCATTGTGGCTCGACCAGGGTGGGGTAGCTCAACAGACCCAGTAGCGAGCCAGCGTTCGAAAGCGCGTAGAAGCGATAGACCGCGCTGTCCTTTCTTGCGCTCGCCAGCCAAGCTTGCAGAAGCGGGCTCGTCGCCGAGAGTAAAAAGAATGGGAAACCCACGGTCAGTGCCAGCACCCACGAAATGTGCAGCGCGGGGTATTCGGGTCCCGACGGTTTCAAAGTATCTTTTGGCAGAATCGGTAGCACCAGCAGGCTAGCGGCAAGAAGAGCTGCGTGAAGCCAGCCCTGCGTCCGCTGTTTAAAGTGGCGTGTTAGCAAATGCGCGTAAAGATACCCAAGCAAGAGGACCAGTTGAAAGAAGAACAGGCAGACCATCCAGACCGCCGCGACTCCCCCGAACCAAGGGAGAATCATTTTGGCAATGAGCGGTTCCACCTGAAACAACAGAAACGCGCTTGCGAAAATCGTCAGCGCGTTGAGGAGTCTCCATTTTGAGTTGAGAGGTACTTCGATTGGCGAATCCTGAGCAGCGGCTTCGGTGGGCATTTTCAAGAGAGTTCGGTTTCTAACTCGGCCCTTTCCACCTTCGCTTTCATCGGAACGACCTACCGGATTTACCAATCCGGATATTTTGCGCGAATCCGCTGGTACAGCGGAGAAGTCGATTTATATTTCTTTTCGCTGTAGACGCCTCTCCATCGCAGGAGACGAGCCGCATCCGCTCTGGGGTCTTGGCGCATCGCGAGCCGGGCATCTCTTGTACTACTGCCATCGCCTAAGGGCAACTGTTTTAACTTAGATTTTTTGGAGCTGCCCGCGATTATTCATAACGCAGCGCCACCATGGGATCGACCCGTGTAGCGCGCCGCGCCGGGATGTAGCAGGCGGCGAGCGCGACGGTGGAAAGCAAAACCGCCACCCCCGCAAAGGTAAGCGGATCAGTCGCGCCCACGCCGTAAATCATTCTTGTGATCAGCCGCGTCAGCCCGAAGGCTGCGGCCATCCCGATGGCCACTCCAATCAGGGTCATCCGCATGCCCTGTCCGAGAACGATGCGCAACACGTCTTCCCGCGAAGCGCCCAGCACGACACGTACGCCAATTTCGTGCGTGCGCTGGCCGGTCAGGTAGGCAATCACGCCGTAGATTCCGATAGCGGAAAGCACCAGGGCGAGTCCGGAAAACACGCTCAGGAGAAGCATGGTGAGCCGCTGTGTCGAGATGGAACGCGCTACGATCTCTTCCATGGGACGAACATCGTAGACGACCGCGCTTGAATCGACGCTTTCCACGGCCTGACGCATGGACGTTGCGAGGCCTGACGGCGACCCAGCGGTCCGAGCAACATACTGGCCGCCGCCTGCAAGGAGGTTCCAGAACTTGTCTGGGATCTGCCAAACCGGAAGATAGAGTTGCGCGTCCAGGTTTTCGTGTTCGCGAGCGCCCAGCCCCCAGTGCTGGACGTGGCCGACCACGCCCACAATTTCCGGCTGTATCTCAATCAGGCCGACATTAATCCGCTTGCCGATGGGGTCTTCGTTCGGAAAAAACTTGCGCGCAAAATTTGCATCAATCAAAGCGACGGCCGGCGAGTGTTCGTTGTCCTGGTCGGTGAAAGAACGCCCGCGCAAAACCGGAATGCGCATGGTGCGGTGATAGTCCGGGTTTACCAAATAGAATAGAGCGAAGGTCATTTCGTTTTCATGCTCCGGCCGCGGGTGGCCTTCACGCCAGAAGGGCACCTCAGAATCCCCGGTCATGGGCAATGAGCCGCCAAGCAGAGAAACGGATCGAACGCCGGGAATCCCTTGCAATTGCCCGAGCGTCGCGCGGTACTTTGCGCGAAGCTGGTCCGCCGTGACGGATGGATCGGAAGTGGAAGAAATCTCAAACGTAAGAACATTGCTCGCATCAAAGCCGGGATTGACGTTCCACAGCGCCGAGAGCGTGCGGATCATGAGCCCTGCGCCGATGAGCAATACAACGGCCATGGCCATCTCGATGGCAACAAACACGCTTTGCGCGCGGTGCCGAGCGCCGCTGGCCCCTCGCCCGCCTTCCTTTAAGGTTTCGTGCAGGTCGGGGCGCAAGGCCTTTAGGGCCGGGACCAGCCCGAAAGCGATTCCGGTAAGAAGCGACAGGCCAAACGTGTACAGCAACACGTGTGAATCGAGGGAGATTTCTTCCGTCCGCGGCAGTGTGTCCGGCAATGCGGCAAGAATCACTTTTGTGCCCAATTTGGCCAGAGCAAGCCCGATCGAGCCGCCGGCAATGCCGAGCAACACGCTCTCGGTTAGCAACTGGCGAACCACGCGGACGGGGCCGGCTCCCAGCGCAGAACGGATGGCGAACTCGCGGGCCCGGCCGGTGGAGCGTTCAAGAAGCAGGTTGGCCACGTTGGCACAGGCAATCAGCAGGACAAAACTGACGGCGCCAAGTAGAACCAGCAGGATTCCGCGCACGTCGCCGACCACATCCGTCTTGAGCGGAACGAGCGTCACGCCGGAGCCCTTGTCGGCTTCAGGATAAGCAGCCGCGAGATTTTCGGCAACGCGCGACATATCCGCACGCGCTTGCTCAATGCTCACCCCGGGCCTAAGCCGTCCGATCGAATTCGTGCCCATACCGACGCGACGGTCGCGAAACGTAGGATCGCTCCACTGGCCAATGGGCACATAGACGTCGCTGGGGCTCAACCCCGTGATAGCGCCGGGCGCAACACCGATGACCGTGTATACTTTGCCGTTCAGCGTGATGCTTGTGCCCAAAACTTCGCGCGATGAACCAAACTTGCGTTTCCAGATTCCGTCGCCGAGAATAGCCACTGGTCCCGCGCCCGCCCGATCCTCCTCCGGGCGAAAATTGCGCCCGAGCAGTGGCGTAAGGCCCAGCGCCGGAAAAAATTCCGCGGAAATCATGTGCGCGTGCAGACGCTCAGGTTCTCCCACTCCGGTCATATTGAAGTCGTCCGTCCGAAATGCGCCCAGGTAAGCAAACGAATGATTGTCTTTTTGCCAGTCGAGAAAGTTCGGATAAGAAATGGAGCCTTCCTCGAAGGTCCCGGTTCTGGAGTAGACCGCCACCAGTTCATGGGGATTCGGAAACGGTAGCGGATTCAAGAGCACGCCATTGACCACGGAAAACAGTGCGCTGTTCGCGCCGATACCCAAGGCGAGCGTCAGCGCCGCAACGGCAGTGAATCCCGGATTTTTCCTGAGCACGCGAAGCCCGTAGCGGACGTCTTGCCCGAAGTTGGCCATGCTGAACCCCCGAATGGATGCAGGTGTAGAGACCGGTCGTCACTCAAGAGATACGCAGACTCTTTGTGTGATGTTCCCCGGGGTGGCGAAAGGCAGAAAGGCATTTCCCGAGCCACTCGGGCATCCGGGAAGGGAGCTAGCGAGTCCAGGGAGATGAAATGAATCCCGTGAGAACCAGCGGAGGCGCTCGATCCACAGGGACACTGACTTCCCTGCAGGCCTTGTAGTCCTGTCTTTGCTACGAAGCCATTCCGGACGGTGATTGTTCAATCTGCGTCGCTACCAAATTCCGTGCGCCCAACGCCTCGGCAAGAGCGGTACCACTTCATTCGTATCTCAGCGCGACCATCGGATCGACTTTCATCGCGCGCCGCGCTGGCACCGCGCAGCCTAGCGCAGCCGCAATCGCCAGCACCAGCACAATCCCGGCAAAGGTCAACGGATCGCTGGGCGATACACCAACCAACGCCACGCGGAGCAGGTGCGTCACGGCCAATGCAAGCAGCAGCCCGATCGCCACGCCGGGCGCCAGCGGCCGAATCCCCTGGCCAAAGACCAGCCGTGCGATGTCGCTTCGCGAGGCGCCCATGGCCATGCGCAGCCCGATTTCCCGAGTTCGCTGGCTCACCGCGTGCGCAATCACCGCGTACAAACCAATTGCGGCGAGCACCGTGGCCACTCCCGCAAAGACAGTGCAGACCGCGCCAAACAGGCTTACCGTCAATCGGTTTTCGGCAATGCGCTCTTCGAGGGAGCGCACGTCATCGAGCGCCAGGTTCTCGTCCAGGCGCTGGACTTCCTGGCGAAATGCGTTGGCCAAAGTCGTCGGCGGAACTTGCGCACGCGCGATCAAGAACATTCGTCTTGCCGGTTGTTCCGCAAACGGCAAATAAATCAGCGGATCGTGCTGCAACTGACGGCGGAAATTTTGGAGGATATCCGGCACAATCCCAGCCACCGTCAGCCACGGCCCGAATACCTGCTCGTCCTTCACACGCAGGCGTTTCCCGAGCGCTTCTTCGCCCGGCCAATACTTTTCCGCGAAGCTTTGATTCACCATTATGACCGGCGTGCCGGCAACGCCGTCGGAATCGTTGAACACTCGGCCGCGTTGCGGCTGCACCTCCATGGTTTGGAAATAATTGTTGCCCACCACCAAACCACCCGTTTCCGGCGGTTGCGCTTCGTTGTTCTTGCGGCCCTCCAGTTCGAACACGAACGTCGTCCATCCGCCAAAAGGTAGCTGCGAGGCCACGCTCGCCGACGCAACTCCCGGCAACGCGCTCAAGCGTTTCTGCAAGCTTTCGTGGAAAGCCTTCCAGCTTTCCGGTGTCGCGTACTTCTTTTCGGGCAGATGGACTCGCATCGTCAGCACTTTGGTGATGTTCACTCCAACAGGCGCGCTGTAGAGCTTCACCGCGCTGCGAATCATCAACCCCGCACCCGCCAACAGCACGACGCACAGGGCCATTTGAAACGTCACCAGCAGATTGCAAAGCCGCAGGCCAAACTTGCTGCCGGACACCCCCGAGCCGCCGTCTTTCAGCGCCGCATTCACGTCCGTCTTGGCCAGGCGCAGCGCCGGAGCCAAGCCAAACAAAATGCCTGTGCCAATAGAAATCGCTGCCAGATAAAGCAAAGCGTCGCGATCCAGCGTGAGATGCAGCCACACCGGCTTGGCCACGGAGCCCATCCCGCGGTCGAACCAGCGCAGTCCGCCCACGGCCACGCCCAATCCCAGGAATCCGCCCGCGATCGACAGCACCACGCTCTCCATCAAAAGCTGGCGAATGATGGGAACTTTTCCTGCTCCGATAGCCACCCGAATCGAAACTTCGCGCGAGCGTTCTCCCGCCCGTGCCAGCAGCATGTTGGCCACGTCGGCGCAGGCAATCAGTAGCACAAATCCGACGGCTCCAAACAACGCAAAAAACAGCGGCTTGATGTAATACAGTCCGGTAATCTCCATGATCGGCCGCACATCGGCGGTGATGTCCTTGTTCGTGTCGGGATACTGGGCGGCAAGTCCCTCCGCCGGCGCGCGAAACTCCGCTCTCGCCGATGCCAGCGGCATGCGGTCGCCCAGACGCCCGAACAGCATCAGTCCGCGCGTGTTGCGCCTTTCCAGGGTGGCATCAGGAACCAGCGGGATCCACAAGTCTGTTTCTTCCGGAAACCGCCGCCCAGGAGGCATGACGCCAATAACCACGCGCGGCACCTCGTCGACGCGCACGGTCTTGCCGAGAATCGCGGGATCTTGCGCGTAGCGGTCGCGCCAAACGTGGTACGCAAGCATGATCACTGCCGGTGCTCCCGGCCGTTGGTCTTCGGCGATAAAATCTCGGCCCAGCAGGGGTTTTTGCTGCACAACAGAAAATCCGTTCGCCGACATATGTACGCAGTAATACCGCTCCGGAAGCGTGCTGTTGTCGCTCAGATTCACGGTGGTGAACTGATAGGCGGCCAAACCTGCGAGTGACTTCACCTGCGTTCGAAAGTCGCGAAAGTCCGGGTACGAAGCGCCCCACTCCTGGGTGCGTGCGGCATTGACCGAGTTCACGATCACGATGCGGTCGCGGTTGTCCAATCCGAAATCCCAGCTGAGCGCGCCATTCACGATCGAATACATTGCCGTGTCCGCACCGATGCCCAGCGCCAGGGCGATCACCGCCGCTGCGGTAAATCCCGGGTTTTTGATGAGCAGACGCAGGCCGAAGCGAACGTCGCGCGCCACATGATCGGTAAGGCGCAGCGCCAGTGCGTCGCGGCACTCGTCCTTGGCGCGCTCGACACCGCCAAATTCGATGCGCGCGCGCCGCAGGGCTTCTTCGGGAGAAACGCCGCTGCCCACCAAATCCTTGGAGAAGGCCTCCATATGGAAGCGCAACTCCGCATCCATCTCGCGTTCCATGCGCGAGCGCCACAACGCCGCG
>DATAIH010000094.1:0-2033 GCA_036262755.1 Candidatus Acidiferrum sp. | reverse complement strand
AGCTCTTTTCAGGGCAGCGTCAGAACGACTTTACTCCCATTCAGCGCGCAGTCTAACTGAAGAGGCGTGTTCTTCTTCTTTGTCAGCGGGAAGTACAGATAGCCCGCCACGGGCGCCGAAGCGGTGCCCTCCGGCAGGCCCTTCTCACTCAGCTCGGTTTGCATGGTGTCGCGATCGCGCTCCGACGACCCCGAGTGGGCGCCGGGTTCGCTGATTCCAATGGCGACACCAACCTCCCTGTACGTGCCATGGCCGTAGGGGCCGGATTCGTAGGCGACGCCAGCGGAAGGAGAGACGGTGACGTCTCGCTGCGATTGGGCAGACTTCTGAATGCTAGCCGCCACCACCTTGGCGCTCGAAGGTTTCACGGCCGTCTCCGATCCCAGCACTCGTATGGAAAAGTCGTCTAGCGACACCGATTGTGGCTTGTCCTTCGGAGGGTAAAGGGCGACTTCGACAACCACGCAACAGCGATTCAGCTCGGAAACGAATGTTTTGCGCACTTCGTCGGAAGTAAGCAACGCGGCGCCGACGCTGAAGCTTTCTTGTTCGGCATGAGACGGGTAGCGATTGGCGGCGGCCCTGGGCACGGTTCCCCGAGGACCCGATGCGGCAACGGAAGCTGCAGCCAACAACACCAACACCAGCAGCATCTTTCCGTTCATGGCTTGACCTCCGTTGCGCCTACTGGATCTCGGGTTTTTTCCGGCTCCAACCGGGCGAGGATCTTCAAAGATCTTCTGCTGAGGATATAGATCCGCTGGTGAAACCCCTTGCGTCCCTTGGCGGAGAGGGACAGGTCGTACGCGCCGGAGTCGAGCCACATGGTCTTCAAGTGGTCGGCGGTACCGGCATACGCGCCGTCAATGTAAACCTCCGCCGTCTTCGGATCAGCCGTCAATTTGACTTCTCCCTTATCTTCGGCGTACGCCAAGCTGCCGGAATAAAGCGGATTTAGGAGAGAAGCAGGAGCACACCAAAACGGGTCGCAAAAGGCAGGATAAGCGACCCCGTAGGGATAAACGCCAAACACGGGGTACGGATAATAGTAGGGTCCGGAAAAATAGGAATACCCCAATCCAAAGGAGATGGTACCAAGCCGGACGTGCATCTTCCGCGGAGCCTTTTCGTCCTTGTGGTCCTTATTATCCGTCTTTGGTGACGCCGGAGTCTGCTCGCCGGCTTGTTTCGATGAATCTGACGCGGCGGAAACAGCTGTCTCTTGTTGAGCGGTAGTTGACGCCTGCCGGGGAATGGCCCACGCAAGCATCGCCTGGCCGGTGAGAAGGGTGATAAGGAGAAGCACTCTAGCAGCCACGGGCACCTCCCTGGCTGTCGAAATTCCCTGTACCTACGATGCTATCAGTCCATCAGCGGTTTCCCACGACCAGCTTTAATGGCCTGAATTATCAATCATGCTTAAAACCGCGAAAGACCTATGGAGCTTATGCCGCGCCTCAGCAAAGTCAAGCTGTCAAGATCGCCTGGAGGTGCCGCTACTCGTCGCTTACCCGGCGCTCCTCGAAGCTCGGTCGATTCCTGTCGGTTTTCCGTTTAACGTTGCTGTGCTGCGGTATCGATTCCCAGCATACGGGCGATATTCAAGGCGTTGGAGCGGCTTAACACCCCCTGGCGGAGCTGGTAATCGAACGATAGCCTGCCTGACTCACCGCAATCTTCAAAGTGGACGTTCGAGCCCGGCAGACCATTCATCGCAATTTCCGTCAAGGCAAGATCGTGTGTAGTTATCGCACCAATCGCTCCTCGCAACATCAACGCCCGGATCACCCACTCGGTCGCAACCCTTCGGTCATGCGAGTTGGTTCCGCCCATGATGTCATCCGCCAAGAACAGCAGAGGGCCGCGGCCCGCTGCCTCAATCACACGGCGCAGTCTCCTCATTTCCGCCAGAAAATGGGATCGCCCATCCACAATGGAATCCTGGATTCGTATCGTCGCGCCGGTTGTCAGCGATGACAAACGCAACTTGCTCGAGTGAATAGGTGCCCCCATGAGTGCCAAAACCGCATTGG
>DATAIH010000093.1:0-31865 GCA_036262755.1 Candidatus Acidiferrum sp. | reverse complement strand
GTGATTGGCGAGGGGGTAGATGTTGCGTCAGAAAGCCTGTTTCGAAGACTGCGCCCTCATGGCGCTTACTTCAGCGCCGTCAACCCGGAAAACGGTCTCCGGCATCTGCTTGAGGCGGTTTCCGCGCGGGCCAACTCGAATCCCGCCCCGTATGCCCACTGGTATATCGACGGGGGAGAACAACCTCCACGCGTTTCGGGAGTTACCTGCATTTCTTACGGAGCTATGGAGCCGGTTCGTACGGCTCTTCTCGCGAGAATCCGTTCCGAAACTCAGAAAAGAGGCATGGGGCCGGAGGCCCTGCGTACGCTGATGGCCCAATTGCGGCCAGCGGACTTGGGAATGGTTAATGGGGGCGATGCCGTCCTCAATCGTTTCCAGATCAAGTTGTTGACGGAGGGATCAGGAACGCAGATCTTCAGCACGAGTTTTGTGCAGTGGGCGGCGCGAGAAGCGCTCAGACGCGCCCAGCCCGTGACGCTGCTTGCCCGTTTTGCACCTCGCCAGCGGCAAAAGCCCATGAACGAACTTCTCTCACCTACTCCGGAGCAGGTTGAAACGGATCCGGTTGGCTCGCTCGTGGACGCGGACATGGGCGCCTACTACAACTGGGTTAACCAACAGCGGCTACCCGGGTCCGAAAAATCGCTGTTTCTGGCGTGGTTCGAAAATCACAAGGAAGCCGTTGCGATTTCACCGACGCTCCCCCGTGGCACTTTTTCCACCGAACCCACCGATTTGCGCGGTATTCTCTCGTGGATGACTTGAATGAGTCGCTACGCCGTCGAGAGTTCTCTTTCACTCGCTTGATGCGGGCCGTTATCCCTAGCAGCCAGCAAACGCACGTGCCGCCGCTGCCGAGCGGTTGTAAGGGCCTGAAACTCGACTCGAGTCAGCCCTGGTCTCGACCGGTACAATCAGCGGCGTGCCCCTGTGCGGGACTCTAGTTTTGATCCGGGTTGGGAATTATCCGGTCGCGCATCATCGCAGCCAAATCGCCGCATGCTGCGATAAATTGACGAAGCGTGCGTCGTGTCGCTCCGAAGGAGTCGAACTCCTGGAGGGACAGACCTTCGTTCTCGTAGGCTCGCTCGAAATCCGGAAACTTCACGAGCAGTTCGTCCACGATCTTCGGGTTGACAGGATTGTCGATCCGGGGAACCACTTCTATGTCGCTGGCATTGAAACGTACCTGCCACTTATGGGGCGGTGAGATGACCACATTCCCACCGATGAATTCGCTCCAGTGCATGTGATTGCGAAATGCCGCGGATAACAGTCGAAGGCGATAACCTCTCTCGCGAAAGATCCGGTAGGTCTTCTTGAACACGGCCACGCCGGCCCATTCCAGGTAGCCAGGATCGGTCGTGACGGTATCGCGTTCCGCGATCACCTTGAGCCAGTCGTCGAGCCGCCCAACCATGATGGTGCAGACAGGGCCCATCGTCGTGATGTCTTTGCCTTCTCTTTCGCGACGCTCGAGACCGCGCTCGACAGCCTCAGCAACGGCAAGGCACTGGGGAAGAGTGAAACACACGGTGGCATTGATCGAGACGCCTTGATAAGTGGCCTCTTCCATCGCGGGGATGCCCGCCTTCGTCGCGGGAATCTTGACAATCATGTTGGGCGCAAGAGCATGGAAGCGCATCACCTGCGCGAGGATGGCTTTCGTATCCCGGTAGAAACGAGGGTCGGTTTGGATGGAGAGGCGCCCGTTGGTTCCCCGATACTCGTCGAAGATCGGCTTCAGCAGACCCGCGCCTTTCGATGAGATTTCCTCGATGACTTTCCAGGCGATCTGGTCCTCAGTCGCAGTGGGCATTTCCTCGATCAGGGCCCGTATGCGGTCCTTCCAAAGATGCATCTCTTTTTTGAGGACCTCGCACACGATGACGGGATTGCAGGTAGCGCCAACCGCGCCATGTTCTATGGAGTATGTCAGTTCCTGAATCGATGCGGAGTCATTCCACAGGCAGGTGGGAGTGGTCTGGGTCATTTCGTGCAGCGGGCTCTTGTACTTCAAAAGCTGTGTCATGAGACCCTCCCATTCGCGAGGTGGACTCGGCCCATCGTCAAAAAAGACGGGAGCCAAGTGATCCCATAGGCCAGACGTTCGAGGCTCGTCGGCGTAGAGTATACACTAGCCGCACAGCAAGAGGGTTGCTTTCCCGAAACGTTTTGGTGTCACGAGCGGATTAAGGTTTGGCGGTTCGAACTCGGGAGTATTAACATAGCGTATCTCTAAAAAGGTCCCCGGCGTCGTCGAAAGCTTTCGCGAGCAAAGGAGAAACGGCGTGAGGCTGAAGGCCAAGCGGGCAAACCAGCACGTTACGATTCGCGAAGTGGCGCAGGCCGTTGGTGCATCCGTCTCCACAATCTCCGCTGCGTTAAACAATTCGGACTATGTCAGCGCGAAAATGCGCAGCCGGATTGAAGGCGCGATCCGGCAACTTCGGTATCGTCCCAACGATCTTGCGCGCGGCCTGCGGCTGCAAAAAACGCACTCCATTGCCATCGTTGTCCCGGATTTGTCGAACAACTTTTACATCGAGGTCGTACGCGGCGCGAAAGACTATTCGGCTTCGGCGAACTACACGGTTCTGATTGGTGACTCCAGGGAGAGCTGGGAAGAGGAACGGAACTATCTGGATTCCTTTCACCGGCGGCGTGTGGACGGCGTCTTGCGCATCCCGGCCATTGACGCCCTGGGCGGAAAAGCCAGCGCCGTTCTTGGAAATTTGCCGGTGGTATACGCGGACCGCCACCCTCTTGCGCGGGATTCCTATGTGGGAAGAGTGGGCGTGGACAATCACAAGGCCGCAGACACGGCGACGCGTTACCTCCTCAGCCTGGGCCATCGAAAAATCGCGATTATTACCGGGGACGCCTCTACCGGGACATCCGTGGACCGCTTGCATGGATTTTTCAGCGCGATGCGGAGCGCAAAGATCCGGCCGGATCGTTCCCTGATTCATACCGGTCACAATGACATGGAAAGTGGGCACTTTCACGCTATGCAGCTGCTAACGGGAGGTCAGCGTCCGACGGCGATCTTCTGCACGAATAATCTGATGGCTCTCGGCGCGCTCGCGGCCGTCCAAGAGGTGGGGCTTGCTTGCCCCGAAGAAATCAGCCTGCTGGGGTTCGATGACTTTTATTGGGCGACGCTCCTGCGCCCCAGGCTCACAGTGGTGCGCCAGCCGGCGAGGGAAGTAGGAATGATCGCGGCGCGCATGTTGATCGATCACATCGAGGGACGCCCAAGCATCGCGACGCCGGCACTGCTCCCGACGAAACTCATCGTCCGCGACTCGTGCTCTCCACCGAAGAAGGCACAAGTTCGCTGAACGGCCAAACCCCGACGGCCTTGGCGCGCACGAGGAAAGCGGCTAATCCGAAAACCAGCAGGACCAAAGCGCTGCCAAGGTATTGGCGCTGATCCGGCGTCGCTGCGACGTAGATCCAGCCGACCAGTGCGATGACTCCCGGAATTGGATAGAGCCACATTCCGTAAGGGCGAACAATCTCCTTGCGATAGATGCGGATTGCGAAAATCGCAATCACCTGGGGGATAAACTGAAAAACGATCTGAATGATCATCAATGCAGACACGAGGCGCTCGAGCGAAAACCAGCACATTGGAATCGCCAATGCGGCGATGGCCAAAAGCGAGACCGTGGGGAAGTGTCCTTGCGGGTCGACGCGGCCAAAGATTTGGAAGAAATGGCCTTCCGCCCCGGCGGCGTAAAGAACTCGCGAGTAACCCAGGTTCAGGGTAAAGATGCCGCCCAAGGTTGCAGCAAGAATCAGGGCGGTCATGACCGAGGCTGCACGCGCTCCATAGAGCTTGCCGATGAACTCGGATACGACCGCGTGCGAAACTGCAGCATCACGCCAGGGAATCGTCCCGATAATCACGACACTCATCAATAGATAGAGCACCGCGACCACCAACACGGAAAGCACGATAGCGCGCGGGATGTTTCTGGTCGGATTTTTCACTTCGCCGCCGAGGTAGGTGATATTGCTGTACCCGCCGTAATTGTACATGGCGATCAAGGTCGCGCTTGCCAAGCCGTAGAAAAACGCTCGGGAAAGATGAAACGCCCCGGAAGGAAAATCGAAGGCCATCGCCGTGTTCATATGAACGACGCCGGAAGCAACGACCCAGAACATCGCAACGATTACAAGCGCAAGCATGATCACCGAGAGCTGCCCCACGGTTTTGATCGGACGGTAGAGCAAAAACGTGACCAAGGCACAAACGCCTGCCGCGAGCGTGCCTACGGCTGCATGATTCATGGCCGGGAAGAAATAATGCGAGTATTCAGCAAATCCAACGCAGGCCGCGGAAACAGAGAGAGGCGCCGTGAATATCGTCTCCCACAAAAATAAAAAGGAGATCAGGCTCCCCCAGGTGCGCGCATTGAACGCCTCGCGAAAGTAAATGTAGGCGCCGCCCGCGCCGGGCATGGCGGCCCCCAGTTCCGCATAGACCATTCCGTCGCAAATGGAGAACAAGGCGCCAAGGAACCACCCAAGAATGGCTTGCGGGCCTCCCATGGCGGAAAGAATCAATCCGATGGTAATGAACGGACCGACTCCGATCATATTCAGCATGTTCACGGCGATGGATTGCACCAAACCCATGCCGCGGACGAGCTTTTCGGAAGTGCGCGCAACGTCGGGCGGAAGATTCGCTCGGGAGCTTTCGGGCAAGGAGTGTCCCCGTATTCAATTTCGGAGTTCGACCAGCGCGCGGCAATATAACAGCGTCGCTCCTAGCGGGCAAGAGAAGAAGCGGCGCATTTCGAACGTTTCGCCGCTATTTCCGTTCGACCAGGCGCTGTCAGGAACGGGGCATTCCGTGACGTCTCTTTGAAATGCGTGGACATTGTCTCTAGGCATGGGCTAACCTGCATGAGATTTCAAGCGGTGACAAAAATGGCACAAATCACGCGAAGGGATGCATTGCGGGCGGGGCTTGCGCTGCCGACGATCGTTCGAGCGGTCCACGTTGATCGACCGGCTGAAGAAAACCTGAGAAAGCCGAAACGATTCGAGGAGGTTTGCGGGTTTGAGACACAGCAAATTGCTTCGGAGCACCCCCTGGCGCTGCTGCCGGTGGGCAGTCTCGAATATCATGGGCCGCACAACCCGCTTGGCTCGGACTCCATCATTATTTCCGCGATCGCGGAGCGCGTGGCTGCACGATCAAATGCATTGCTTTTTCCTACCGTGACGTTCACGCAATGTCCGGCGCAGACCGCACACTTTCAGGGGACGCTCTCAGTCCGGCCCGAAGTGATGACCGCGTATTTCGCGGACATCCTTCGAAATATTCTCCACCTCGGATTTCGCAAAGTGTTCGTTCTCAACGGGCACGACGGGAATATCGGACCAGGACGCGGAGCCGTCGCCCAAGTGGCCGACGAAGCGAAGGATGCGACCTTGCTGCTGGCAAGCTGGTGGGAATTCCTTTCCCTCGAAACGATGAAAGCCTCAGGTGCGTTTCATCAAAGCAACGGCGGCCATGGACATGGCGGACCTCTCGAGACGTCAGCGGTCGCAGCGTTCCGGCCTGATCTGGTTCACCTCGACAAGGCACGGGACTTGCCCGAACCACCCGATCTTTCCGGCGGCCCTCCTTATTTTTTGCAGAAATCCACGGCGACAGATTGGCCCGGTTACTCCGGACATGTAAGCGAAGCTTCGGCCGAAAAAGGACGCAAGCTCGTACAAATGGCGGAAGATGGAATTTTGAAGCTCATCGACAATTGGCTTAGTCATGCAGAAGCGCCCGGAAGCTGGTAGCTCCAGTATGAAGATTTGGAGAAAGCTGCAAAGCGGAGCGCTGCTTGCGAGCTTTTTTTCCTGCCTCGGATCCGCATCGATTTGCGTGGCGGCGCAGGATCAAGCGTCCCAGCGAACGAGCCGAAAGGAAGCGGCTCCGGATCTTCTAAAAGCACAGGCTGCCCTTACTCACGGGGATTCCCAGGAAGCGATTCGCATTCTCTCGGATCATCTGCAAACCCAGCCCGGCGATTCTTCCGCCCGGCTGATGTTGGGTCAAGCCTATGCGGCGGTTGGCCAGACCGACTTAGCCGAGTCCGAGCTTCACAATGTGCTCAAGACGGCTCCAGAAAACTATGTTGCTCTTGCCGCGTTGGGCGAGATCTATGAGCGGACGGGACAACCCGAGAAAGCCGAGGCCATGCTGGCTCGGGCCGCAAAAGCCGGTCATGGCAGTCATGGCCAGCCGGAGATCCGCTTGGAATGGGCCATGGTTCTCGCGCGGCTGCACCGATACAAGGAGTCGCAAAGCGCGTTGGCTGGTCTGGCCCCGCCCGCAGACTCGGGAAACCGCATTGCGTTCTACCGCCTGAAGGCCTCGGTGGCTTCGGGACTTGGAAATTCCGTCAGCGCTGCTTCTGAGATGGAAAAGGCTCTGGCGCTCGAACCCGAGGACCCGGCTCTGCTCTTGGCGACCGCCGCAGCACAGTTGCAGCGCAAGAATTGGCAGCGCGCTCGAGAGTTGGCAAACGCGGTGTTCACTCAGACGCGGGCTCCTTCGGCCGGCTTGCTCGTGTTGGAAGCAACTCTCGGCTCGCACGAGGACGTTCATCAAGTACTGGACGAGCTTCGCGACACGGCTCTGCCCCAAGCAGAGGAGGTGGCGTTCCGACAGCGGCTTGCGGAACTACTGATCGCCAATGGGCATGTCCCCGAGTCCATCGACGAATTGAACAGAGCCGCCGAACTTGCCCCGGCCCGCGGGGACCTGCTCTTCAATTTGGCTCTGGCACAATTCAAAGCCGGGCAGCTCGATCGGGCGCTCAATAGCGCGGAAAAGTCCAAGGCACTTACCGATACGGCCGAGGTGGAGGATCTGATCGGCGACATCCAGGAAGAACGTGGCGACAACCTTGCGGCGGTCGAGAGTTATCAGGCCGCCGTGAAGCTGGCCCCGGAGGAAGAAAAATATCGGATTTCGCTGGCGGTGGAACTGATGCAGCATCAGGGCTTTGACGCCGCGAAGGTGGTACTCGAACAGGCAGAGGAGTCGCAGCCAAAGTCCTGGCGGATTCAGCTTGCTCTGGGAAT
This sequence comes from Candidatus Acidiferrum sp., assembly GCA_036262755.1. Lineage (GTDB taxonomy): Bacteria > Acidobacteriota > Terriglobia > Acidiferrales > UBA7541 > Acidiferrum. The sequence continues at coordinate 24,761 of DATAIH010000093.1, read as the reverse complement.
GGTGGAGCATTTTGCCGGAAGCGACGAAAAGGCCTCGTCGATCCTCATACATGCCGCGGACTTGGCCCCGGACCCTGAAGTGGCGCTTACATTCTTGGGAGACATTCAGGTCAATCAAACTTCGGTTCCCGATTCCGCCGCGGTAAATCGTATTTGCCGATACTCCGATGACCATCCCAAAAACGGAAAAATGCAATTGGATTGTGGCGCCCTGCTGTTCGAGCAGGATTACGTTGGCGGAAAGCGCACGCATGTCGATGAAATTGTAAAAAGGCTGAGGGTAGCCGCCGGAATTCTTCCGAGCGCCCCCGCGCCACATTGCCAACTTGCCAAAGTGTATCGCTCAATGGACCGCTGGCACGAGGCGCTGCCGGAAGCGGAAAGCTGCGCGCGCATGGACGTCAATTCGGCAGAGGCGCACTACCACCTCGCGCAAATTTACCGCCGCTTAGACAGTGCGGAAAAGTCGCAGCAAGAAATGAAACTCTACGAGGCTGCTTCCCGCCGCCAGGCAGATGAAAACAAACAACGGGATGAAACCATGAAGGCGTTTGTGTACACCATCCGAAAGGAGACGCCGAGTTCAAAGCAATGACGCGTCAAGTCGCGAGATTTCCCCCGGCAACATGCTACGCTACGGTGTTGACTTCTTCGCGGATACACCGGCTCTCGCCGTCCTATTCAACTGCGGATTTTTCCCCAGGCTGATCATGTTGGCGAGTATGCGATAGGGCCCGGGCACGCCCTCTGGCATCTGCCTGTAAAAAGCGTACGCGTTATAGATGTACACGCCCTTTCCATACGTTGCATAGACCAGGCCGCCCTTTTGGGGTGCCTGACCGGGGTCGTGCGTTTCGAGAAGCGGCTGATAGGCAGCGTCCCAACTCTCAAGAAATTTCGAGCCCCGCTCTTCCACCCAATTTTCAAAATCCTTCTTCGTGATTTTGTTGGGCCAGCTGAGAACGGGGTTCTCCGGTGCCAGGATATCGACCTTCGACTGCTCGTCGGTGACTTCTTCCGGATTGGGGCCCATCTTGTAAGGATAGGGACCGTAGTTGTGGTCGTATTCAGGCGTGTTGTATTGCACGATCACCACACCGCCATTCTTCACGTAGTCCAGAATGCGGCCGTTGTTGGTCTTCAGGTCCTCACGAACGGCGTAAGTCCGGACGCCCAAGATAATGGCGTCAAAGTTCGAGAGATTGCCGCCAGCCAAATCCTCGGCGGAGAGGAAATGGACGTTGATGCCAAGATTCACAAGCGATTGTGGAATCTCATCGCCCGCTCCCACAATGTAGCCTACGTGCAACCCCGAAGCGACCCTCACGTCGACGCCGCTGGCGTGATAACTCGCCGCACGGTAGAGGTTGTACGGGCGCAGCCCGGCATAGCCCGTTGCGTGGTAGCCCTCCTTGTATTCATGACCATCGTAGGTGGCTACAGCCGTGATGTTGTACGGCTTCTCTGCGAGACCCGAAGGCGTCACATGAAAATTGATCGCTTGATCGTCGCCGTCCTTTGTCGTCGAGAACGGCTGGCTCGGCGCAGTCCAACCCGCCGGCAAATCGAGTTTCACCGTGCCGCTCGCCGGGCCTTTGACATTGCTGTGAATCGTGACTGTTAGGTCGAAAGACTTCGAACTCAAAGGAACGATTCCCGCTTGCGGTGCTGTGGAAACGGAAATTGCCGGACCCACAACCAGCGGCTCGATCACCGTTCCCGGACCGGTCAGGCGCTTCACCGACTGAACGACCTGCGAAACTTCAAACGCCGCTCCTTCAAAAACAAATCGCAACCGCGCAGACAGGGGGTATGGCGCAACCGGCAGGTTGAGATATCTTTCGTCTTGAATATCGTAATAAGGCTGCTCGATATCCGGGCGGGTGAAGTAAGGTCGCGTGTAGCCGGCACTCGCCGGAACGTGCACGGTGAAACGCAGGTCCGCGGATTGGTTCCCCTTTAGCGTGCCGCCGGATTGCGTCGCCGGATCAATGCTCCATGCTTCGCCCTGCGGAGTTCCGAGCGCGACGGCCTCGAGCTGAACAGGAAAATTCGTCGGATTTGTGGTATGGACCTTCACCCAGAAGGTCTGCCCGGGTATAGCTGCTTGAAACGTCTCGGGATTGCGAAAGAAGCGTGCGAACGGCCCGGTGGGCTCTTTTTCAGAAGTAACGGTTGCCAGGACGGAGAGTCCCAGCGATTCGGCGAGCGAGTTTTCGAACTGAATTCGCTTGACCTGCAATTCGTGGTTCACATCATATTTGGATTCTTGCTTCAAATTGCTGCTTGCCACTCTCTCGATGAGTTCGTTTGTCGTTTTCAGTCCTTCGGCGAGCGTCCTGGCAATCACCTCGGGCCGTTCTGCCGAGAAGTCCTTGATGGCTTTTTCCACCGCGCCATTGATTCGCGCCAAGCCTTCCTTCAGAAAATCCGCATTGCCGCCTTCGTTCTCCGCAAGATTCGCTATACCCGCCAGCGAGACATCGATCCCGTCGTAGAACGTCGTTTCCTTCTCAGAAGTCGCCACCCTGGAAGCGAAGCGGTGATACGGGTTCATTTGTTCTTCAGGCGGTGCGAAGCCCGTACCGCCGTTCTGGGATCGCTGGTGGCCGAGCCCGAGCCGTGCGACCTGCTCGTAGGTCAATCCCAGCAGCGGATTGTATTCGCCAACCGGAACCCCCACCGCAGTGCTCAGCGCGCCTTTGATGACTGTGTCGTCCGTGTAGTTGTGAAATTCGGCGGGATAGTACTTTCCGTCGGCATAGTCGTAGATGCCTTTGTCCGTGATAGGCGAAAATGGCACGCGCGCGTAGTCTTTCAGCGGCCTCCAGGGATGCAGCCCTTCCTTAATCTGTTCTGGAAACGCGTTGGGGTCGCCGGCCACCTTGAATGCTTCTTGAGCCATCTGACCGGCCGTCTGATGGTTGCCGTGTCCGTCCGTGCGGCCTCCCACGAAAACCGAAGTGATGACCAGCGGCCGGGTCATGCGCACCACGCGTACAACATCCGCCAGGACGCGGTCGTGCCCCCACTTTTCGAGCGATTCATCCTTGGTTTTGGAAAAGCCATAGTCGATCACGCGCGTCCAGAACTGCTCGGTGCCGTAATAACGGTCGGCGGCAAGCAGTTCCTCCGTTCGAACCAGGCCGAGGCCGTCAAAGTAGTCAGCCGACATAACGTTTGCGCCGCCCTCGCCCCGGTTCAACGTCAACAGCGCCACCGACGCGCCGACTCCCCGAGATTCGTACGTCAGCATGCCTCCGTCTTCGTCGTCCGGATGAGCGGTAACCATAAGCAGACTGGCGCGCGTATGCAGTTTTTGCAGACTTTGCCAGAGCGCTGCCGAACCGCTGTCCATCGGCGGCGGCTCGGCGACCACGCGCGGCACTGCGGTCGTCGCATTCGGTGATTGTGCATCGAGGGGGAGGGAAGGGACGAGCCAGGGAAAAGCGCCCACGGCTCCCAGCAGTATCAGAAAGGAAATCTTCGTGGACCGAGATGGCATGGCCGCTCCTTTGTGTAACCTCCATTCATGTGTCGAAGTACGGGAATTGTACGTTTGCGGGCGGCATTGTCAACGAAAATCCCAAAACGTTTTGGCACGAACCCGAAATTCTATCTCGGTGCCGCGTTACTTTGTTTCAAGTTGCCGCGCAAAACCAACATGATTTTCGGAAAATTAAGCTTGACAAGGGTTTTTGACAAGTGCTAAATCTCACGGCACTCTTTAGCCGAATCGTTTCGGTATGCGCGACAGAGTGGGGCTTTTGGGCGCGTTAGTGAAGCAAGCCGATTTCGGCATTTCGGGGTGCGGGGGCAACACCGACTCCTACAGTTGAATGGTAGTTCCGTGCGTAACGGCCACCCAGTAGGGAAGTGACCGACCTGTGTGTGCAGTCGAGGGCTGCCGGTCGATCGAAAAAAGAGGAGGCTGCGATGAATCGAGAGGTAGGGACGCGGAGGTTCCTTGGGTCGTCTTTGTTGGTTCCAGCTCTGCTTCTGATGGCCGTGCCGGCATTTGCCCAGATTGACCGCGGCGCGATCACCGGGAAAGTTTTGGATGCTAGCGGCGCTGTCGTGCCCAAGGCCAATGTTACCGTCACAAACAAAGATACCGGCGTGGTCTTGACTACACCCGTGAATGAGACTGGCGAATACCAAGTCCTGGCGTTGATCCCGGGCAAGTATTCCGTGAAAGCGGCTGCGCAGGGCTTTGAGACCGCCGTGCGCGATGATCTAGAAGTTCACGTGCAGGACCGCCTGTCCATCGACTTTACCCTTAAGGTCGGCGCCGTAAACCAGGAAGTCGTGGTCAATGCCGGGGAGCCCCTGCTGGCAACCCAGAATGCCGATGTGGGGAGCGTGGTTGATGAGGAGCGCGTCAACGACTTGCCCCTGAATGGACGGCGCTATGCCGATTTAGCCCTGCTGGAGCCCGGTGTCCAGAAATTCTACGCCGCCAATAACCCTGCCCCCGATCGTTTCAGCGTAAACGGAAACCTCGAGCTGCAGAACAATTTCCTGCTGAACGGAATTGACAATAACTCCTGGTCGGAAAACCTCCAGGAATTCTCAGTACAAGTCGTGCAGCCGCCCCCAGACGCCGTTCAGGAATTCAAGATCCAAACGCGGACGTACTCGGCGGAATTCGGGAACTCCGCTGGCGCGGTGATCAACGCCAGCATTAAGTCAGGAACCAGTGGATTCCACGGAGATTTGTTCGAGTTTCTCCGAAACAAGTCGCTGGACGCAAACAGCTGGATCAACAATTTGAACGCACTGCCACGGGGCCACTTCACCCAGAATCAATTCGGGGGAACTCTGGGAGGGCCAATTTTGAAGGACAAGCTTTTTTTCTTTGGCGACTACGAGCGTTTCAGCAGCCGAGGGTCCACGACCGTCTCGAGCGTCGTCCCGACGCCCCTGATGAAACAGGGAAATTTCACGGAGCTTCAGGGCATTACGGTTGGCAATTCGAGCGTCCCCGGGCAGTCCGGCTGCTATGTCGGGAACGTTCTTCGGGCCACGAGTACAACCGGCCAGACCTGCCTCGATCCCGTTGCGGCGAAGACCCTGGCGCTGCTTCCCAGTCCGAACGTTGCATCGTATGTCTCTAAGGAGGGGACCCCGAATAGCTTTGTCTTAGGTCCACCGGACTACGTCTTTGCCGCGGCCGTGCCCGACGACGTCTATTCCACGGACGGACGCATTGATTACAATCTCGACGCCAAGAACCAGATTTACGGCACTTACAGTTACCGGCACCTGACGCGGCAAGACCCTCCTTGGACCGGGAATGCTGTGGTCGGAAACGGTAACTTTGCCACGCAATACCGCTTGCACGATCAGCTCCTCTCGCTCGGCTGGACCCACACTTTGTCAGCTGCGTTAGTCAACGACGCGCGTTTTGGCTGGAACCGGGATTTTGCGCATAGCGATCCCATCGGTGTGCCCCTTGGAACGTCTCAGGCGCAATCGCTCATCGGTCTCGCGGGAGTCCCTGCGGGTCCCGGCACGGCGGGATTGCCCCCCATCGAAATCAACGGGCTAACCAGGATAGGAACGTCGCCTTGGCGTCCGCAGTACCAGATTTCGCAAGCTTGGAATTTAATTGAGAATTTGAGCTGGCTGAAGGGCAACCATAGCTTCAAATTCGGCTATCAGTATCTCAAGAGGTCTGACAATTTCCTCGATCTCCGCGCGCCCCAGGGCGAGATCCAGGTTGATGGCGTCTACACCACGGGTGGGGCCTTTGGATTGCCGGACTTCTTGCTGGGGGATGTGGACGGCCTGCACTTTACCACCCCCCACGTCGTTCATTACTACCAGCCGGGACACTCGTTTTATGGCATGGATACTTGGCGCTTTTCTTCCAAGCTCACATTTACTTACGGCCTTCGTTATGAGCTGTTTGCCCCCATTCTGGATAGGAGCAACGACACCACGAACTTCACGCCGGCTAGCGGCGGAGGGCTCGTCACTGCCGCCAGCGGTGCCTCCGGCTGGTTCAACCGTGCGCTCATTCACCCGGATCTGAATAATTTTGCCCCGCGCCTTGGTTTCGCCTATCAGATGAACAACAAGCTGGTCTGGCGGGGCGGTTACGGTGTTTTCTACCAGCATGACAGCCGCATTGGCTCGGAAAGCCTGCTTCAATTAAACCCGCCGTTTCTTCTGGATTCACAGCTCAGTCAGGGCGGAAGCAGCACGGTCTTCCAGCTGAAGAATGGATATCCCAGCTCTCTCGGGGGATCCACAGTTGATCTGACACAACTCCAAATCCGCGCTCAAGATCCGAACCAGCGCACCGCTTACGTGGAGCAGACGAGCTTTGGTTTGGAATACCAGGTAAGCGGCGATACGGTAGCTTCGGCTACCTACGTTGGGAACTGGGCCCGGAAAATGAATCGGCTCCGCGACGCCAATATGCCGCAAGTTACGGGCCTTGACGCTGGATGCCCCATTCTGCAGTATCCGTTCCCGAACCTGAATACCGTGTCCCGGGTGGACACGTTTACACCCACCGGGTGCGCGCCGACCGGGCAACACGCGTTCCTCGAGTTCGCCACCAATGATGGAAATTCCGATTACAACGCCCTCGAATTTTCTTTGCGGCGACGCATGTCCAAGAGTCTCAGCTTCAACTTGGGCTACACATTCAGTCATGGGCTTGCGGATTACGCAGACAATCTGACCGCCGGGGCATTTCCACAAAACTCTTACAACTACGCGTCCGAGATGAGCAATTCCGTTCTCGACATCCGCAACCGGTTCATCGGGAATTTCATTTGGGATTTGCCATTCGGGGATGGCAGGCGGTTCCTCAATGGCCAGAACGCGGCGAGCCGTTGGCTGGGCGGGTGGCAGTTCAATGGAATTGTGACGCTGCAGACAGGAACCCCTTATAGCGTGAATGCTGCGAACGACGGGGTGATAACCGGCGTTCACAGCCTTTATGCGGATTGCACCGGAAATCCTTTCGCGGGTGCAACCTCCAACCACAACCAGTACACAACTTCCGGCTTCATGATCAACCCTGCGGCGTTTGCAGTGCCGGCGGACGGAACTTTTGGAACGTGCGCGCCTTACAAGTTCTATGGCCCGGGAATTCAGATGTATGACCTGAGCCTGTTCAAACAGTTCAAGTTCACGGAGAGATACCAGCTCCAATTCAGGATGGAATTCTTCAACGCTTTCAATCACCCCAACTTTGCCAATCCGTTTGCGTTCCTTCTCCCTGGTGGAGCAGCAGGAAACCCAGGATTTGGAAAGGTCTCCAGCACGCTTCAGCCCATCCTGGGTACCGATTCGGGAGGACCGGGCGATCCGCGGGAGATTCAGTTTGCCCTGAAGCTGTACTTCTAGCGCGCCTTGCGGGAGCGTGGTCGAGCGCTCCCGCAGCTTCTTTCGCGGGCGGTGGTTTCCGCGAACGCCGGAATCGGGCGCCCTTCGAGGAGGCGTTTTGGCTTCCACTGGTCGAGTAACGACAGCGCAAGCGACGATCCAGTTCCTGAGAAACCAATTCGTCGAGAGGGACGGAGTCGAGCACCAGTTTTTCGCCGGCTGTTTTGGGATCTTTGGGCATGGCAACGTCGCAGGAATCGGGCAGGCCCTTCAGCAGAATCCTGACTTCCGCTACTACCTCAGCCGAAACGAGCAGGCCATGGTGCACACTGCCGCGGCTTTCTCGAAGATGAACAATCGCTTGCGCACCTTTGCGTGCACAACCTCCATCGGACCGGGCGCGACCAACATGCTTACCGGCGCCGCCGCCGCCACCATCAACCGCATCCCGGTCCTCCTTCTTCCCGGCGACATTTTCGCGCGCCGCAATGTTGCGCCCGTGCTTCAGCAACTGGAATCGCCACAAACGCAAGACATTTCGGTGAACGACTGCTTCAAGCCGGTGTCGCGTTACTGGGACCGCATTTCCCGCCCCGAGCAGCTCCTCACCGCTCTGCCCGAAGCCGTGCGCGTGCTGACTTCGCCCGGAGAAACGGGGGCGGTCACGCTCAGCATGCCCCAAGACGTTCAAGCGGAAGCGTGCGAATATCCATGCGCATTTCTGGATAAACGTGTTTGGAATATTCCGCGGTCGCGTGGCGACGCCGAGGCCGTCCGCCGCGCGCGAAGCCTGATTCTCTCGGCAAAACAACCGCTCTTGATTGCCGGCGGTGGCGTTCTCTATTCCGAAGCCGCTCGCGCCCTTGACAAGTTCGTCGCTGAAACCGGGATTCCGGTGGCTGAAACCCAAGCGGGCAAGGGCTCTTTGCCTTACGATCATCCGCAATGCCTGGGGGCTATAGGAGTTACTGGCACTCCCGGCGCGAATCTCCTGGCGCGGGATGCCGACCTAATCATCGGCGTCGGCACGCGCTACAGCGATTTCACAACCGCCTCCAAAACCGCGTTCCAAAACCCCCAAGTGCGGTTCATCAATATCAATGTCGCGGAATTCGATGCGGGAAAGCACTTGGGTCTTCCGCTTGTCGCCGACGCCCGAGTCGCCCTGGAGGAACTCGCCCAGGCCCTTCAGGGATATCGCGTTTCCCGAGAGTACGCGGGTCGCATTTGCCGCTTCCGAGAAGAATGGGCCAACGAAGTGGATCGCCTTTTCGACCTCAAGCACAAGCCGGGGATAAGCCAGAGCGAAGTCATCGGCATCGTAAATTCAGTGACCGAACCGCGCGATGTTCTCGTTTGTGCCGCAGGTAGCCTGCCGGGCGATCTTCACAAGCTTTGGCGGGCGCGTGACCCAAAGGGTTACCACATGGAGTACGGTTACTCCTGCATGGGCTATGAGATCGCCGGCGGTCTGGGAGTGAAGATGGCCGCACCCGATCGCGAAGTGTACGTCATGGTCGGCGACGGCTCCTATTTGATGATGGCGCAAGAAATCCACACGGCGATCCAGGAGGGGTTCAAACTGAACATCATTCTCCTGGACAATCATGGTTTTGCCAGCATCGGGGGTTTGAGCGAGGCCTGCGGGAGCGGGGGGTTCGGTACGGAATACCGCTACCGCGACAACGGGAGCCTCAGCGGTGCCATTGTGCCGGTGGATTTTGTGGCCAATGCAGCCAGCTTGGGTGCGCTAGCCGTCCGTGCGCGCTCACTCGATGAACTGAAACAAGCGCTGCTGGATTCCAAGTCGTCCGAGCGCACCACCGTCACGGTCGTCGAAGTCGATCGCGAGCCTCGCGTGCCGGGATACGAGTCCTGGTGGGATGTGCCCATCGCGGAAGTTTCCGAATCGGAGGGCGTTCGCGCCGCGCGCCGCGCCTATGAAGCTGCGGTCAGGCGCGAGCGCCATTTTCTCTAGTAGGAGGCTGGTCGGGCCGACGGAGGGAACCGCGAACGAAGCACATTCGGCAGCTTGATTTTACGCGGGAGAAACAACATGGCCGGAAGTTCCTACGCACAGGAGGTTCTGATTCACGCGGTCAAGGTCGCCCCCGGCAAGTCCGGCGTCCTCGTGTCCGTTACCCGCACGCAGGCTGGCTGGGACACCATAAACTTTTCCGTCCGCCGACTAATCGGAGGCCAATACTGGCAGAGCGATACGCACGACGAAGAGGCCGCTGTTGTGCTGCTCGGCGGGAGGGCGGCGGTGAATTGGGGACATGGTTACCGCGAAATTGGTGGACGCCGGGACGTCTTTGGCGGCTATCCCTACGCCCTGTATCTGCCTTGTCACACTCCTTTTGAGATCTCCGCCCTCACCACCTGCGAATTCGCAGATGCTCGTGTTCCTTCTTCCGCTCGCCTCACCCCGCGGATTATCGAGCCCGCGGATTGCCGCGAGGAAATTCGCGGCGGCGGCAATTGTACCCGCCAGATCGTCGACGTGATTCGCCCCGAATTTCCCGCGGAAAAACTGCTGGTTTGCGAAGTCTACACTCCGAGCGGCAACTGGTCGAGTTATCCGCCGCATAAGCACGACGTGCACAATCCACCCAAAGAGGTGGATCTCGATGAAACCTACTATTACCGAGTCAGCCGGCCCGAAGGATACGCGTTTCAGCGTTTGTATGACCATGCTGGCACCCGCGACGACACCTTGACGCTTGTTGACGGAGACCTCGTCTTGATCAAAGACGGTTACCACCCCGTGGTCGCCGCTCACGGCTACGACGTGTATTACCTCAACGTGCTTGCCGGCAGTGCGCGCTCGATGGCCGCCACGGACGACCCTCGCTACGCATATCTGCGCAACAGCGGCCTTGAGCGCGATCCCCGCGTGCCTTTGGTTCATGTGAAACCCACGGAGAGTTCGGCTTAGCGGGAGTCGGTTCGAGGATCGTGTGAAGGAGTCGGGAGATGCCGCATAAAATCGGAATTATCGGGGCGGGAGGCGTGGCGGGGATCCATGCAGCTATTCTCGCAAAGGACTCTCGCGTCGAACTCCACAGCTTTTTTGACGTGCAGCCCGATCGCGCGCGCGCCTTGGCAAGTCGCTTTGGCGGTTCCGCCGCGGAGTCGGTCGATGAGCTCCTCGAGAAGTGTGATGCGGCCTTCGTCTGTACGCCCAACACGACTCATGAAGAAGTCTCGACGAAAGTCCTAGATGCAGGCAGGCACGTCTTTTGCGAAAAACCTTTCGCGCTGGATCTGGCCTCCGCCGCCCGTCTTCGTGATCGAGCGGAACGCTCCGGCCTGGTCTACCAGGTGGGCCACAATCGTCGTTTTGCCCCTGTTTATAAAATTCTCAAAGACACCATAGACCGGAACGATCTCCGGCCGCTTTCCGTCCATGCCAAGATGAACCGGGGAGAGTTGACCAACCCTCCGTGGGTTTGGAATCGACGCCTGACCGGCGGGTTTCTGTACGAAACTCCGGTTCACATGTTCGACCTAATGACTTACTTCTTCGGGCCGGTGAAGTCGGTCCACGTCGCTGCTCGTGCCCATCAACATGACGAACTCGACGATTTCTCTATATTGCTGACCTTCCAGTCCGGCTTGCAAGCCACCATGAAAACCTACGCTCATGCCAGTTGGCACTTTCCCTTTGAGCGCTTTGAAGTTTACGGCATGCACTCCACCTACGAAACCTTTGAGATGGAGAAGATCTCTTTTACCAATGGCCTCGAATCCCGCACCACAACATTTGATTTTTCTCTCGCCAGTATGCACGAAAAGTGGGGTTACATCGAAGAAGACCGCCTTTTCGTGGACGCTCTCGACGGCAAATCGCCCGCTCCCGTCACTGCCGAAGATGGCTACCGCGTTGTCGAATTGATTGAAGCCTGTTACCAGAGCGCCCGGGACGGTGCTCGCGTTCATTTGGGCGACCCCGTCGGAAGGCACTGACGTGGGAGAACTCTCCGACCGCATTCAATTTGCCGCCGCCCCCGTCAGTTGGGGCGTCCAGGACGATCCTGGTCCCGCCTGGGAACAGTCCTTCGAGCGGGTCCTCGACGAAATCGTCTCAGCCGGATACACGGGAACGGAACTTGGGCCCTACGGTTTTTTCTCCACGGATCCGGGGGTCTTGGCGGAGAACCTCGACCGCCGCGGCATGTCTTTGCTTTCTTCTTTCGTTCCTGTGCCGATCGCAGATCCGTCCAGGAAGGCAAAAGTAATCGACCATGTCAGGAAAGTTGGCACTCTTCTCTCCGCTCTCGGTTCCAAGCTTCTGGTTGTTTCGGACCGCCAGACACCCAAGCGCCAGGTTCTTGCCGGTCGCGTACCTGTGGATGGCCGGGAGTCTTTGACCGGCGAGCAATGGAAGCAGGTCGCTTCCACTGTTGCGGAAATCGAGAATGCTGCGGCTGAATTCGGCCTGCGCCTCGTTTTCCATCCGCATGTTGCCACTTACGTGGAAACCCCGATGGAGGTTGAGCGTCTCTTTGAATCGCTGGCTTCCACGCAAGTGGGTTTATGCCTCGATACCGGTCATTGTGTTTATGGCGGAGGAGATCCCATCGAAGAGGCGCGGAAATATCGCTCGCTTCTGCGCTACGTGCACATCAAAGACATCAATGCCCGGACTCTTGGTGAAGCGCGACGCGCAGGGCTTAGTTTCGAACAGGCTGTCGGCGCAGGCGTGTTTTCAAGTATCGGAGACGGCTCGATCGATTTCGACGGCTTCTTTCGCTTGATGGCCGAAGAAGCCTACTCAGGATGGATGGTCGTCGAGCAGGATGTGATTTACGGCAAGACAAAAATTCCACCGGTCGACAGTATGCGCTCGAGCTTGCAGTACCTGAAGAACGTCGTTTCAAGCCTGGAGTCTTCCACCCCCATGCGGCGCGGCAATACCGGCCCTCGGCCTGTCTAGAGAAGCCTTTTCTCAAGCGGCTTGCAGTTTCATTTGATGTCCGAACGCTTCGACGTATTCTGCTAAAAGCTGCTCGGCCACTTCCCGTTGTGAAACCAGTGGGTTCTTTTCCAAGGCAGCAAGCGCCATCTCGTTCGAATGCTCGACAGCCGCCCGCACCGTCAAGCGCTCGTACTCCTTCACTTGCAGCAACAGGGAACGCATTGCCGCTGGCGCGCATCCTACGGAACGCGCTTCGACACCTTGCGATGAGACAGAGCAGGGAAGTTCTACCGCATCGTTAGCCTCCAAGTCTACCAATGCGCGGCCGTTGCGTATGGTAAGTGGAATCAACGACGGCGTATCCGCCTGTAAAGCCTCGAGCACCAGCAGAGCAATACGCTCATACCCTGAAAATTCGGAGTACAACTCTTGATTCTCTCTCCGTCGTTCACCCGCGGTTGCCTCGATGCTGAAGTACGATGCGTTTCTCTCCCTTAGATAATCTTCGTAAATATCCACCAATTGAGTTTCGGGTGCGCGCGAAAGCTTTTCAAACAGCCGTTTGTTCATGCTGGCAATAGCCTGCCCGCGCGATTGCCCGCTTCGTTGCGTGTTCTCATAGGCCGCTTTGGGGAAATAATAAAAGTAAAGATATTCCGTCGGTAGCAGCCCCAATTGTTGCAGGAACTCCGCCGGGAACAGTCTATGCCGGTAGCAATTCCCTAGAATATGCGGCGAAGCCAGAATCTCCGGCAGCAGCTCCTTGTCCCTTTCGTCTCGAATCGATCGTACCCAACCCAAATGGTTCAGCCCAAGATAATCGAAACGCAGCCGGAAAGGATTCCGGCCGGCTGCCTGGGCGATGCCTTCGAACGTTTCCAGCGGGGTGTCGCAGACACCTAGTAAATTCGCGCCGGAGTGATTCAGCAGTCCCTGCGAAATGATTCCTACGGGATTCGTGAAGTTGATGATCGTGGCCCGCGGGGCAACTCGCTCAATCAGGCGCGCATATTCCAGCATCGCTGCCAAATTGCGCATCGCACAGGCGAACCCCCCGGCCCCCACGGTTTCTTGTCCCACCAGTCCATGCGCAAGAGCGATGGTTTCGTCTTTCACGCGCGCCTCGATGCCGCCAACGCGAATGCTGGTAATCACATAATCCGCACCTTCCACCGCTTCTTCGGCGGTGTTGCAACTATCTAACCGGGCGCGCAGTCCGCTCCGCTTGGCCATCGCCCTCGCCACTCTTCTCATGATTTTCAGTCGATCCGTGTCCGTGTCCCAAAATGCGACCTCGTCAAGTCGCAGCTTGTCGCCTGCGGCTGCCAGGCCATGAACGAGCAAGGGGCTTCGGACTCCCGCCGCTCCGATGAGCGCGATTTTCATAATAGCCTTTCGATTTCCGGAAACAGTTTCATGTTGAATCGTTCTCCTCCTTTTCACTTCAGATCGTTTCGAGAGTTGTCAGAGCTTTCTCATCAATTCCTTTAGCTTCCGGCTCGATGGGATCCGACAAGATCCCCCAGGGCCTGTCGTGGCCAGCGCTCCACAAACGTTTCCGGCGCGTAGGCAATCCTCAAGCGGCCATCCCGATAGATGCGCATGCAGGAATCCGCCATTGAATGCGTCACCCGCTCCGGTCGCGTCGACCGCACGTACCCGCAAGGATTTGATTCGGATGATTCTCCCATCGCGCACTGCAAGCGAGCCGTCCCTACCTAGTTTCACCACGGGCATCGGTGCCCACCGACCCAATTTACAAGCCGCCTTTTCAACCGATTTCTCATCGGTCATGGCCCGTGCTTCCTGTTCGTTAGGGAAGACAAAATCAAAATGTTTGAGCAATGGAAGCCATTGCTGCGACTGCCAAAGTCGTGGATTCCACCCCAGGTCGGCCGAGAGGGCTAGACCGCGGCCCTTCAACCGTCTGATCGTGAGTTTCCAGGGAGAGAGTGGCCACAAAGCGCACGCCACGTGCAAATGTTTCGCTCTCCTCAGTTGCTTTTTCGCTCCGGGCATCGCCAGAAGCTTGTCCAGATTCCTGTTGATGGCGTCCTGCGTGATCATCATCCGGTCGCTGTCATAAGAAGCGCATACGGTCAGCGCTGTCGGCAGGTACTTGTCGAATGAACATGCCTCGACCGAGACGCCGCTCTGAACCAGTTTTTGCCACGCTGGGTTCATGCGCGCGTCTTCCCCGACTCGCGTAATTACACTCGTTGGAGTCCCCAGTTCGGCAGCGACCATGGCCGTCGTTGCTACCCCCCCTCCAGGAAAAGTGGCGAAGCGCCGAGTCTTCACTTCTTCTCCCATCTTTGGAACTTGGGGAAGGTCGTAGAAAACCAGGTCGAGGAAGAACTCGCCAAAAACCAACAGGCGCTCGTTAGCCTGAGCGGGCGCGTGAGCCATCACGGTCGAAATGATAGCAGACTCGCCAGGGGGTACCGAAACGTTTTGGCATTGCGGCGTACAAGCCCGATCAGGACGCGCTACGCATTTTCCCCTACGCGGATTTAGGGTATTTCCGCTATGCCCACGGCATCCCGCCTCTCTTACTGTTGGGACATGGACGAGCGGTCCAAGTTCGTTTATAGGCAAACTGCTGCCGATTTCGTCATTGTGGAATTGGACCTTGCCTTGACGTATTGTCGCCTTGCCTTATCTACGAATAACCCCGTCAGCGTGAGTCGCAATATCGAAAACGCCAAACGCGCTCTCCAGGCGGCCTTGAGCACCGAGAGACGTCTTGACGTCAGGCCGCGAGACAAGGGAATTATTGCTGAGAAAAGCTTCCGCGTGGAATCGCTGCTCGTTGAACTGGCCCGCAGGGGTACGTGGATCGCCGGCTGACCGCAGCTTGTCTATTTGAGAGGCCGAAGCCTTTGCGATCCCACTCGCCTTTATCCCTCGAAAGGCGAGCAGTGTGTCGAGCCGGTGTGAGTCGTATGTTTGTTCCTGCCGATGTGCGAAAAACGTTACAGAATAGGCAGATGGCCACATCCACATTGGGATGATGTTTGCCAAGTCGAGAACTGTCCTCGCCGCCCATTTTGTCTCTCCGCAGCGCTGATTCAGCGAGTCAACACTCGGAACGCCGATACTGACCGTAGAACACAGGGGCAGTGAAGAGGCGGGCAACCGTTCGACGGCGATTGCTGAAAGTCCTCGGGCCCTAAGCCTTTGCAATCCGTCGACCGGCATGACACGCATTAAGGTAACCGTGGTAGGAGGCCGGCGTGGAGTGCCGCCTTACCGAGAAATAATCATCAGACTGGCAACCCCGCGAGAACCTCCAGACGAGTGAAGCATCTAGCCATCCATGCATGGCTTCCTCGTGAAGGATCCCGAGCGCTTCCTCCGAAGAAAGGGCATCCCTGTAAGGCCGGTCGCTCGTCAGTGCGTCATAGACGTCCGCCACTTGCAGAATGCGCGCTTTCAGCGGGATTTCCTCGCCGCACAGGCGGTCGGGATATCCGCTGCCGTCCATGCGCTCGTGATGATGCCGGATCAGCGGAAGGATGGGACCGAGACACTTGAGCAGCGCGCAGATCTTTTCTCCGGTCACCGGATGCTGTCGAACAATCTCAATCTCTTCTGAATTCAGGCGGCCGGGCTTGAGTAGGATCTTGTCTGGTACATCCACTTTCCCGATGTCGTGAAGCAAGCAGCCAAGGCGCAATTCCTGCAAATCATCCTCGGACAGACCGAGGCTTTCGCCGAGTCGCATGGCATGTTGCGCAAGGCGGTCGGAATGTCCGTCCGCGCGCGAATGCCTGGCTTCAACGCTGCGGGCGAGGGAGAGCATCGCGGTCGTTGCCGGCTCATCACCGAACTCGAGACGCAATAGGAACGCAATGCGGCCCAGCCCATCCCCTCGAACGCACGGCGTGCCCGAGAAATCCGCTGCGCCTGCTTGGCGTTCTTCGACCAATTCTGCTGGATTTGAAGAAACTAGCACAACCGGTGTTCGTTGACTCAGAAGATCCTGTTTCCGGCGGTGCAAGTCCGCACTAAGGACCCGGATTAGATGGTCGAAGAACAGAGCGAAGTAGGGTTCGAGGCGCAGGCACATCTGGCGTGCAAGTTTCGCGGTATCTGTCGCAATAACGTCGTAATTCTGATTCTTGAGAAAGGCTCTCCAATTTTCTCGTTCCGCCGAAGCCAGGTCTAAACGCAAGTTGGTTGGGTTCACTGAACGCCCCTAATCGATTTGTTGGTCTTGCCAGAGACTGGTGTTCTTTGGGGACAGGGAAGGGGTTTGGAGTGGCTAGGCGCGATTGTTTAGCGCTCTCTAACGGCCAAAAACTCACCTTTCTAAGTGCCGCGAACCTCGTGGGTTACCCCGGCATGTGTGAAATGACTGCGCGTACGGACAAGTGGAATTTTCGCGGAGGCCGTAAACTTTACTCGGCGCGTATATCACGTGATATAGGACCTTGCAAAACTCCGAGCGCCCGGATATCGTGGTGATTGGAATGCAAAGCCTTACAGTGCTAGTGGTCGATGACTTTGCGAGCTTCCGGGAATGCGTTTGCTCGATCTTGGAGGGAACGCAATTTCGCGTCGTCGGGCAGGCTGCCGATGGATTGGAAGCCCTTCGGAAAGCCCGGAGCTGCCAACCGGACTTGATTCTCCTGGATATCGGCCTGCCCAACCGCAATGGGCTGGACGTAGCCAGGAGTGTCCGTACCATCGCTCCCGCCGCAAGAATCTTGTTCTTGAGCGTAGATTCTGACGCCGATTTGGTAAGAGAAGCTCTTGGCGTAGGCGCAGGCTACATTCATAAGTCGCGCATTCACAGTGGCCTCCTGCCCGCTATGGAAGCGGTCCTTCGAGGTGAGCAATTCGTTAGGAAGAACCTAGCGTTTAAGGGGAGCTGGAAGGTCCCGCGCCGCCACGAGGTACAATTTTATTCATCGGATTCAGTTCTTCTAGAAAGCTTTGGTCGCCTCCTCGCGACCACCCTGGAGTCCGGTGATGCAGCTATCGTGCTCGCAACGAAGACACACCGAGACGGCCTTGTCGAGAAATTGAAAGTGGAGGGCTTCGACGTAGAGGTCGCTATTCGACAAGGGACCTACGTCTCGCTCGATGCCGCCGACACGCTCTCGACAATCATGATGAACGGCGTGCCCAACCGCGCTGGGTTTCTCGAGGGCCTCACTGGTCTTATCGCATCGGCCGCCAAAGCCGCGCAGAAGGAGCATCCCCGCGTCGCTATTTGTGGTGAATGCGTCGGCCTGTTGTGCGCGTTAGGAAACAGGAATGCCGCGATTCGGCTCGAAAAAGTGGGCAATGACCTACTCAAAGCCCACAATGTAGATATCATGTGCGCCTATCCGTTAAGCAGCTTTCCTGATGGGAAAGACGCTCACGCATTCCAGAGCATTTGTGCGGAGCACACCGCCGTCCATTCCCGGTAAGAGCAAGCACGCAAGGATTGTTTGCCGGCACACTCCTACGGCACCGGACGCCTATAA
Organism: Candidatus Acidiferrum sp.; assembly: GCA_036262755.1. Lineage (GTDB taxonomy): Bacteria > Acidobacteriota > Terriglobia > Acidiferrales > UBA7541 > Acidiferrum. The sequence goes on along the minus strand of DATAIH010000093.1, from coordinate 7,016 downwards.
TTCCGCAGACATCCCAAGTTCATTGTGACGGGTAAATGCAAGTACATAACGGTGTATGATTCCAAGTTAATTGTGCCGCGTAGATGCAAGTATATATTGTTTTACCGGATCTAAGCGACTACCTATCAATGAACTGCAGATAACGCCTCCGGCCGGTCCTTACCTATTCCGTACACCTCGCATGTAGCTCCGGGACAACCATTTCTTCGCTGCAATGGGCAAGTCTGCTTCCCCGGCGATCCTGGCTCTCGTAAATTCGAGTGCCGATTTTGCGGACGGAGCGTTCAGCAGCAATACGGGAGTGATTACCTGTGACTCCAGCTCCACGATGGTCTCCGACTTGAGCGTAGTCGCCAGGACTCCGGCGTCCGGAGTTGCGTGTGCTACCGCGCATTCGCTCGGCAATCGACTGGTCAATGCGCCCACACCGGCAGTGCCCGACATCACTCCCTGGAAAGCGATGCATAACCGGTATCAGCAGCGTTTGGCTGCCCCCAAATAGCCGAGGTCTGTTAAGGGCGGCTGCGTCAATTCTGAGGCGTTCAACGGAGAAACGATCCGTCGGGACCAGCCTAAAAGAAAACTGGGCACAAAGCGGTGTCAGGCGCGTGCCTCCGTCCGGCACCGCTCCAGCCCAGCGGCAAGTCTTGGGTTTCGGAATCTACGAAAGTTCTTTTCGTACTGCGATCAACTTTGACTCAATGGGTACGTCGTGCCTCACTTGCACGCGGAGCACGGCTTCGAAGGGTTTCAAGTCGGAAGAATTCGAGACATTGAGCTGCCGAAGCAATTCCCGGAGAGAATCCGGCTGGCAGACGAATTCCACAGCCGCTTGCGTGCCAATCGTGGACGTGCCCGCAAGAATCAGCGTCGACCTCGCAGGGTTCAGCCCATGGATCAACGCGATGATGGAATAGTCCTCGGCAAGAGGCGGCGTAGGTGGATTAGGTAGAAACGCGGATGGCTCGCCTGCTTTGGGATGCACATTGAAGATCGCCAAGTCCCCTTTTCGGGGCCCGGAAGGGACTCGTTGAAAGACAAATTCCTGCGTGCTCGGAATTTCTCTCAACGCAAGGTTTTCTGCTGGCGAGCCCACGAAAATCAGATCGTTGTTCTTCGCGTCGTCGGGAGTAAACAGGCTTCCCCGCTTGATGTGAATCCTGTGCCTCAATTGGCCAAAAAGGTGATCTAGATCGCTGACCGCGAACACTTCGCCGACCCCCGTATAGTGGTCCAGGATATGGTCCGGTGAATCCTCTGCAGGATTGAAATAGCGCATGCCCGTTTCCGGCCTGCCGATGAAACCCGCATTGCTAAACACAACCCACGGCTGCTCTGGCCCGGCGAGGAACGGTTGCCAAAAAAGGTGAAGGATGGGTGGCGCTAGGTCAGCGGGAGAGGATGCTACCGGCCGCCGGGACCTGCGAGCCCAAACGAACCCGACGTTTGCAATGATCGAGCCCGCCAAGAAAACACAGAGAACGACGACGACAAATACGAATGTCCGGGCCGACGGTGGCTTTGTGAACTCCTCTTGCACGGCATGGGGGCCTGGATTTGCTCTGACCAAATTTTGCGTCGAGCGCCGATGGAAGGAAAGTGCGTAACTGCCTTTGGGCAACTCCACCACAATGCGATCGTCATGGCCCACGCCGCCGTAATACTCGGCCAGTTTTGAGCGCAGCCGGCCGGCCTGCACGCGAACCGTGGCGTCGAGGTGCGGATCGAAATCCGAAGGACGCCCAAAAACCTCCGTGGCAATTTGATATTCTTTAACGGAAACCCCAGGGGTGTTCAGCGCCTGATGCGCCAGGTACTGAAGCATCTTGCAGAGAGATTCCGAGCCATGGAGGACGTGGCTCTTAACCAGCTTGTCGACCTGTTCGAGGTATGGTTCTCTCTCGCGCGAGTGGATTAAGGTAACAGACACGGTAACACCTGAGGAGGGGCCGGGCCTAACCCACGAGAAAGGGAATTCTTCTTCCTCACCGTTAACGTATCAAACCCCATGAGACTACCGCAACGGGCGCAACTGCTTTAAGGATGGATTGGTGCCTTAATAGGGTTGTCGAGGGGGAAGGTCTAGTACTTGCGAGTGTCATCACCACTACGGTGGGCAAGTGTGGTGTAGTACCGCCGCACCACTTCAAAAGTCATTTCTGTCAGCCAAGCGTGGAGGTGTCTCTAATGAAGGGGAAGAAATGAAATATGGCCTCATAGTACGCGCATTTTCCGCCTTACTTGTTTTGTATTGTGCACCGAAAGTCAGCGGCGAAGCCGCGTACGGGACCATCATCGGCACGGTCACGGATCCAAGCGGGGCTGACGTCCCCGATGCGAAGGTCGCGATCACAAACGTGGAAAAGGGTATCTCGGAAACCACAACCGCCAACAGTTCGGGATTTTACTTCCTCACAAATTTTGGTTCCCTGTTGCAAGCGGTAATGTTTGGATTTACCGGCTTACGAATTTCCGAAAACGATTGGCAAAAGTATCCGGCGTCTCTTCCCGCCGGCTGGAGCAAGATTGAAATTGACCGCGTCTATGTAAAAGGACAAGCGAAACGGCTCGTTGCGACCGATGGCTCCCCCGCGCAATTCCAAACGGCATAGGGACCTTGCCGACAGTTTATCGACCGTTCATCGGCAATCCGGTTTAGAATCGACGCATTCGACGGGAGACCTCTCGGAAGATGGCCACCTTCTCCAATTTGGAGAGTTTTTGCCAGGACATCCGCTACGCAGCGCGCGTCTTGCGCAAGAACCCTGGCTTTACTGCGGCGGCCGTATTGACCTTGGCCCTGGGCATTGGAGCAAACGCGGCGATCTTCAGTCTCGTCCATGGAATACTGCTCCGCCCTCTTCCGTTCCTGGAACCCTCACGCCTGGTTACCGTGCTTGATACGAAACCCACGGACAAGGTCGAGTGGCTTTTTGTGTCTCCCAGTCGGTTTGAGGAATTCGTGCGGCGCAGCAGGACGTTCGGCCAAATCGCTGCTGCCGAGAACTGCTACTTTAGGATGGAAATCTCTGCCGCGCCGATTCTTCTCCAGGGCGGATGCACTTCCGCCAGTTTCTTTTCCATGCTGGGTGTGAAGCCATTCTTGGGACGTTTCTTCACGCCAGAGGAAGATCGTCCAGGAGGCAACCCCGTTGCGGTGCTGAGTTACAGTTGCTGGAAACAGCATTTCGGCGGTGATCTCGGAGCGATCGGCAAGTCCATTCGGCGTACGGCCAACGATGCGGAGTTTACGATTATTGGCGTGCTGCCTCCCGATTTCAGATTTGCCACGGAAGACTTTGCTCTATGGGCTCCCATCGGATTAGACCCCAACTATCGCGATCGGGATGACCATCACCTTCTGGTTTTTGCCAGGCTGAAAGACGGCGTGACTCTCCCCCAGGCGCAGTCAGAAATGGACGGAATAGCGCAACAGCTCGCGCGTGAATATCCGGTGACCAGCGCGGGCTGGGGCATTACCGTGCGACCATTACAACGTTTCTACTCGAGCGTGAGAAACATTAGGCAAACACTTCTTGTTCTGCTGACCGCGGTCGGATTACTACTCCTGATTGCCTGCGCGAATGTCGCCAACCTGCTCTTGGCGCACGCGAGCGCACGCCGCAAGGAGATCGCCGTGAGACTGGCGGTTGGAGCGACGCGGTCTCGCCTGATTCGGCAATTGGTGACGGAAAGTCTCCTGTTGGGCGTTGTCGGTGGTGTCGCGGGGTTCTCGCTGGCACGTCTGGCGTTCAAGTCGATGATGGCAGCAGCGCCGTACATTCCGTCGTTTCGCCCGAACGCAGTTCAAATGGACGACCAAGTGTTGGCCTTTGCGATTGCCGTCTCGATCGTTACCAGCGTGGTTTTTGGGCTCTGGCCCGCGTTGCGGATATCCCGCCAGGATTTGCGTGATTCCCTGCATGAGGCCGGGCGGGGCGCACACTCTGGCCTGCGCGAGCACATCGCGCGTAGACTTCTAGTCGCATCAGAAATTGCTCTGGCCGTCGTATTGCTCGCAGGCGCGAGTTTGCTGCTGGAAACCTACCGGAATCTTCAAACGGATCGCCTCGGCTTCAACTCAGACCACATCCTTGTTTCCAGCTTCTGCTGCCTGGACGAGACCCACTATCGGACGCAAAGCGACTTCTCCGCGTATTACACAAGACTATTTCAGCGTCTTCGCGAATTGCCGGGCGTCGAGTCGGTAAGCGGTATCGATAATTTGCCCCTCCGGCAATTTCAGGGATCAGGTCTTCCGTTTGAGATCCAGGAGAGGCCGGCACCGGTGCCCGGAAGGGAGCCGACAGCTGATCTGTTTTTCATAGAACCCCGATACTTCGAGACCATGCAGATAGCCGTGCTACGAGGTCGTCCCCTTGCCGATGAGGATGATCTGAATAGCGCTCCCGTGGCCATCATCAACGCGTCTCTGGCTAAGCGTTACTGGCCAGAGCAGGATCCAATCGGGCACTCGCTCCGTTCTGTGGGAGAAGCCAACCCCCGCTGGTATCGCATCGTCGGAGTAGTTGCCGATGCTAAGCAGCGTGGCCTCGGGACCGAGCCAATGCCGGCGATCTACCGCACCTACTACCAGTCCCTCGCGCGCTACACTTTCGTGTTGGTCCGCACGCGTCCCGATCCGCTGTCCATGGCTGCGGCCGTACGAGACACGATTGCATCGGTAGATCGCCGGTTGCCCCTCGGCGCGGTTCAGACGTTGAATCAACAGCTTGCTCAATCCGTTTCTGCTCAGCGTTTTTCGATGATGCTTCTCGCGTTATTCGCGGGGCTCGCGTTGAGTCTTGCAGCGGTCGGCGTCTACGGCGTCACGGCGTATATGGCGGTGCAGCGAACCCACGAAGTTGGCGTACGAGTGGCTCTGGGAGCGCGGCCACGGGACATTGTGAGCCTGTTGCTCGGCGAAGGTCTGCGCGTAGGACTGGTCGGCGTCACCGCGGGAGTTGCGAGCGCATTGGTGTTGACGCGAGTCATACGGAATCTTTTGTACGGCGTAGAGGCCAGCGATCCACTCACTTTCCTTGCCGCGTCGGCCATGCTGATCGCTATAACGCTCGCAGCGTGCTACCTCCCCGTGCGACGGGCGGCGCGAGTCGATCCGATGGTCGCGCTCCGTCAAGAGTGAATCTTATCGACCGGCTCATGCACCCACAGGGAAAAAGTCTGCGGATCACATAATGAGGCCCCTTGCAGGTGATCCGGAGTGCCCGACCGCTGGTTTACCACACCTTGGCCATTCATTTCTGGGTTGCCGACGCTTACCCGCGCGCGAAGCGGTGCACGGCGGTTGCAGCGAGTCACATGCCTGCATCTGGCGCACGGTCAGCGGTCGTGCGCTTCGGCCCAGCCCCTTCTTCGTTTTTGCTTTTTGTGCTACAGATATGAACGCTCTCGACTCTCGAATGCTTACTCGAATTGGGCAAAAACTGGCATGGAAAAAGGCCTGGGCGATTCCTTTTCTGCTGGGGGCAGCTGTGGTGTTGCCAGCGCAGGAAGCCGTCACGATCAAGGTCGACGTATCGAAACCAGTGGGACGCTTCGAGCCGGTGTGGGCCTGGGTCGGCCACGATGAGCCGAATTACACCTACAGCGAGGAAGGACGCAATCTTCTCAACAAACTCGCACAGCTGAGCTCCTCCCCGGTGCACGACCGGACCCATAATTTGCTGACCTCCGGCGATGGCACCCCCGCATTGAAGTGGGGCTCGACGAACGTGTTTACTCGTGATGCGTCCGGAAAACCAATCTATAATTGGGCCATTCTCGATCAGGTTTTTGACACCTATAAAGTTCTCGGAATCACTCCATTCGTTGAGATCGGATTCATGCCTGAAGCGCTCTCCCCTCATCCAGACCCGTATCAGCATCATTGGCCGCTCGGTCCTTTGGCTACCGGTTGGACCTATCCTCCAAAGGACTACGAGGAATGGTCGGATCTCATCTATCACTGGGTTCGACACATGGTCGACCGCTACGGAGCATCCGAGGTTGCAAAGTGGGAGTGGGAGGTCTGGAACGAACCGGACATCTTTTATTGGCACGGAACCGTGGACGAGTACTGTAAGTTCTACGATTACACCGTCGTTGCGGTCAAACGAGCGCTACCCGGGGCACGCGTGGGCGGACCGGCCACCACAGGTCCCGCGAACCAGCGCGCCGCCGATTTCCTCCGCGATTTCTTGCAGCATTGCACTACCGGGGAGAACTATGCGACCAGGAAGAAGGAGGTTCCGCTTGACTTCGTCTCGTTTCACGCGAAGGGGAAAACACGCTTCGTCGATGATCACGTGGAATTAAATGTCGGGAATAACCTGCGCGATATCGACCGGGGATTCTCCATCATCCAGAGTTTTCCCGCACTGCGACAACTGCCTGTGGTTCTCAGCGAATCGGATCCGGAAGGCTGTGCGGCGTGCGATCGAACTTCGCATCCCGAAAACGGCTATCGTTTAACTTCGCAATATGCCAGTTACGAGGCGGAGCTCCTCGGCGGGACTCTCGCTCTGGCCGAGCGTCACCATGTCAAACTGGAAGGCGCCATTACCTGGGCTTTCACCTTCCCGGGCCAACCCATTTTTGCCGGGCTTCGCTCTTTCACCACACATGACATCGACTTACCACTTCTCAATGCGTTCCGGATATTCGGCCGGTTGCAAGGAGAACGACTGGCCGTTCGAAGCACCGGGGCGCTTAATCTGGATGATGTTTTGCAGTCGAGCATCCGAACGAAATCAGACGTAAATGCAATCGCCACCCGCGGGAGCCACGGAGTGAATGTGCTGGTTTGGAGCTATCACGACGATTCCAACCAGTCTTCTCCGGCGGAGATTCATCTTAGAATCGAAGGCCTCCCGCAAGGTGTGTCACAGGTGATGCTGGAGGACTGGCAGGTGGATCATGATCACAGTAACGCCTTTACGGCCTGGCAAAGCATGGGATCGCCACAGAATCCTTCCGTGGTTCAGTACCAACATCTGAAGGCGGCAGGAGAGCTC
>DATAIH010000092.1:0-5637 GCA_036262755.1 Candidatus Acidiferrum sp. | reverse complement strand
TGCACCATCATTACCACCAACTATTTCGATGAGATGGAGCAGAAGGAAATCAAGTCGCCAGGTGCGAAAACCTCAATCGTAACCGAGGATGCGTTGTGGAATCGGATCGGTGAAAGAATGCGGTCCCGCCTGTACGAGATGTGCCGAACGGTCAAGATTGAGCGAGGCACGCCCGATTTCCGACTGCAGGTACGCCAGGCCGGACGAGCCCGGGCATGAATTTCCGGGCATTTGCGACCGGGCGCACGGCCCACCGTTTTGTCGGTCTTGGCCGGGGGAATGGTCCCGGGGTAGTCTAGTAGTTTCATTGACATAGGCGCGACGCGGCGAGTATCCTTTTCTCGTTGCAGCTAACCCGTGAGGTTCGCAGCATTTCCCGTTTGACCGTGTCCTGGTGTCCCGGTCAATCACCTTGCACTAGACCCTAGTAGGGATTCCGCAAGGAATTTATGCGACAAAACGTGGGGCCGCCTGGCGGCTGCCACATGGGAAGTATCTTCTGGAGGCCAACAACCATGTTTCCTGACCACGAAAACCCGTCGAACACCGCGGCTACCGCGGCAACCGCACCTAGCAACAGCGAAGCCAGCACACCTGAAGAAACTGCTCCTCCTGTAGCCGAACAAGCCGAATCGACCAACGGGGTGCCTGGGACTCCGGCGCCGGCACCCGAGCCTCAAGTATCTCGGGAGGCGGCCGCACCGAATGGGGCCGAAGCGCCCAGCGAGGCTCGCGCAGTCGACGCGGAAGCCGGGGGCTCTGCGGAATCCGCCGCTGCGGAGGAAGAGGCTGCCGGCTCGGAAGAGATGAGCAAGCTGATGCAGGAGTTCGACGAGAAGCAGGAAGCCGCTGCTTCGCACGAAGTGGTCGAGGTCAAGGTGGTTGCCTACACCGAGCACGGCGTGGTGGTGGATCTCGGCGGAAAAACCGAAGGGCTGATTCCCGCGGCGGAATTCGCCGAGACGGAAATTCCGCGGCCGGATCCGAACGCCACGATCGAAGTGCAGCGCTCGGGCGAGGTTAAAGACGGTTACGAGATCGTTTCCTACCAGAAAGTGCTGCGCCGGAGGACTTGGGAAAAGATCGACGCAGCTTTCAAGGCGAAGGAAACCATAACCGGCAAAGTGGTGGATCGCATTAAGGGCGGGTTGGTGGTAGACATCGGTGTGCGCGCGTTCTTGCCGGGCTCGCAGTACGACTTGAAGCCCACGCAGAACCTCGACGAACTGCTCGGCACGGAAGTCCAGGTACGGGTCACGAAGCTGAACCGGCGGCGCGGCAACGTGGTCGTGAGCCGGCGCGCGATTCTCGAGGAAGAGTTGCATGCGAAGCGCGCGGCGCTGATGGATACGCTGAGCGAAGGCCAGATCGTACACGGACACGTGAAGAACGTGACCGACTACGGCGCGTTCGTGGATCTTGGCGGAATCGACGGCTTGCTGCACTTGACCGACCTGAGTTGGGGCCGCGTGAAGCATCCTTCGGACGTGGTCAAGGCGGAGCAAGAGCTCGACGTGATCATTCTGAAATTCGACAAGGAAAAGCAGCGCATTTCGCTGGGACTCAAGCAGTTGGCCGCGGATCCCTGGGCTGGCGCGGCGGAGAGGTATCCCGCGGGCGGCAAGGTTCAAGGAAAAATCGTGGGCATCGTCGACTACGGCGTGTTCGTCGAGCTGGAACAAGGCATCGAAGGCCTGGTGCATGTTTCCGAGATGAGCTGGAACAAGAAAATTCAGCACCCGTCGAAGGTGGTGAAGGTCGGCGACGCGGTGGATGTGGTGGTGCTGGACATCAAGCCCAGCGACCGGCGCGTCTCGCTGGGAATGAAGCAGGCGCAGCCCGATCCGTGGCTGCTGACGGCCGAGAAATATCCCGTCGGAACGGTCATCAACGGGAAGGTTCGCAACATCGCGGAGTTTGGCGCGTTCGTGGAAATCGAAGACGGCTTTGACGGGCTCGTGCACGTCGGCGACGTGAGCTGGACTGGGCGGGTGAAGAATCCGCACGAAGTGTTCAAGAAGGGCGAGCCGGTCACCGCGAAGGTGTTGAAAATTGACGTGGAGAACCGCCGAGTGTCGCTGGGCATCAAGCAAGTCAACGACATTTGGGGCGAATGGTTCAAGCAACACAAGGTCGGGCAAATCGTAAAAGGCAAAGTTTCGCGGATTGCGACGTTCGGTGCGTTTGTGGAACTGGGCGAAAACATCGAGGCGCTTTGCCACAACACGGAGATCGAAGACCGCCGCCGGCGGGACGAAGGCATGGGCGGCTACCGCCCGACCAGCGGTCCGCTGAAGAGCGCCGGTCCGCTTGAGCCCGGCAAGGAATACGATTTCAAAATCATTAAGATCAGTCCGGACACCAGACGGATCGGCTTGAGCTATCGCGCGGCGGTGAAGCAGCTCGAGCGCAGGGAAATTGAACAATATCGGTCGTCGTCGAAGTCCTCGTCGACGGCGACGATTGGGGACGCACTAAAGTCCAAGCTTTCGGCGCGCTAGATTGTGGAAGCCCGACCCTGAGCGCGGCTTTCATAATTTCATTTACCCGCGGGTCATTTTAATGATAGGAAGGGAGCAATTCGGCGGTACGCCAGCCCCCTGTAAACCCATACGCTGCACCGTCTCTGGGGTGAAGCGCTGGGATAGCTTAGGCAGTCCGTTCCCGGGCTGCCCGACGAGGCATAGCGAGATGACCAAGCAAACGACGTCGACACTCACGAAGGCCGATCTGATCGAGGAAGTTTTGAGCGTGACCGAGCTCCCTCGCAAAGAGTCCGAAACGATTGTCGAGACCATATTCGACAGCATCATCGCGGCGTTGCAAAAGGGCGAAAAGATCGAGATCCGCGGCTTCGGCAGCTTCCGCACACGCGAGCGCCGCGGGCGGGTGGGGCGCAACCCGAAGACCGGAGAGAAGGTCGATGTGCCGGCCAAGAAAATTCCCTATTTTAAGCCCAGCAAGGAATTGAAAGACTTTGTCAATCACGCTGCCGCTCATTCCGCCGCTGGGGACTCGCAGGGCGCCTAGTCCGTTCTGGTGCCTTTCGCTAGTTCGCCTTCGGGCGGTTCCGCCTGAAAGAGTTTCCTCCTTTGACTTGATTTAGCCGCGGACGGGCGTGCGCCCGCTATGCCGATTCTGGGTTATTCTGTGCGCGCTGTTAGTGGCAGCCAAAAGGAACCGTCGCGATGGATTATTTGTGGACTCCCTGGCGTTACCAGTACATGGCGCAAGCGGCCCGTGGCGAGCAGCAAGAATGCATTTTTTGCGAGGCCATTGCGAAAAACAACGATTCGGAGACCCTCATCGTTCGCCGCGGCGCGAAAGCGTTCGTGATTCTTAACTGCTTTCCCTACACTTCCGGGCACGTGATGATCGTGCCGTACGCGCATGTGGCGGAACTGAAACTTTGCGACGCGGAAACCTTAGGCGAAATGATGCAGCTGGCGCAGCGCGTCGAAGCCGTTTATCGCCGGGAGTACAAACCGGACGGCATGAACCTGGGAATGAACCTGGGGCGTGCGGCCGGCGCAGGGGTCGCCGGGCATTTGCACCTGCATATGCTGCCGCGCTGGATTGGTGATTCGAACTTCATGACCGTGACCGGCGAAACGCGGGTGCACCCGGAAGATTTGAAGACCACCTACAAACGCCTTTCCCAAGCGCTCGTCTAAGTGATCATCTCGCGCGGCGCCTTGCTTCGGGAAGTAGCGGGTTAGACCCGCAAAGAGAGGCCACTCGCGTTAAAATAGTGGCCACCGCGGGAGGCAGGAGCGCTCGAAGTTGGACCTCGAACTGACGGAAGAGCAAAAACTGGTCGAGAAAAGCGTGCGCGAGTTTGCCGAATCAGAGGTGCGCCCGCTGGCAAAGGAACACGACGAGACCGGGCGCTTTCCGCGCGCTTTGTTCAAAAAAGCGGCGCAACTGGGGCTCACCGGCGTGCCCTTTCCGGAAAATGAAGGCGGCGCGGGCTTCGATCATGTCGCCTACACCATCGTCATCGAAGAGATTTCGCGGTGTTGCGCCTCCACCGGCGTAATCCTTTCCGTCCAGAATTCGCTTTACTGCGATCCCATCCATCGCTACGGCACCGAAGAACAGAAGAAGAGATTTCTCATTCCTTACGCGCGTGGCGAAAAAGTCGGTTGCTACGCTCTCACAGAGCCGCAGGCCGGCTCCAACGCCGCAGCCCTCGGAACCAAGGCCGTAAAGAAAGGCGACCGCTACGTTCTCAACGGAACGAAAGCGTGGATCACCTGCGGCGGAGAGGCCGACGCGGCGATCGTGTACGTGAATACCGACCCGGCCAAAGGGGAAAAAGGCATCTCCGCCATGGTGGTGGAGAAGGGGACACCCGGATTCCAGGTGGGCAAAGAGGAAAAAAAGCTCGGCATTCATGCCACCGCTTGTTGTGAATTGATCTTTACCGATTGCGCCGTACCGGTCGAGAACCGCATTGGCAACGAAGGCGAAGGCTACAAGATCGCGCTTTCGACGCTCGATGGCGGTCGCATCGGCATCGCCGCGCAAGCCACCGGGATCGCCCAGGGCGCGTTCGAGGCCGCGCTCGAGTATTCCGAAGAGCGCCTGGCGTTCGGCCACCCCATTTCGCGGTTTCAGGCGATTCAATTCATGCTGGCGGACATGAGCACGGAGATTGACGCAGCTCGCTTGCTCAACCGCCAAGCCGCGTGGAAACAGGACATTGGCGCACGCTTCAGCATGGACGCCGCGATCGCCAAACTGTTCTCGAGCGAAATGGCCACGCGCGTCACGCACAAAGCCATTCAGATTCACGGCGGCAACGGCTACAGCCGCGAGTATCCTGTAGAGCGCAACTACCGCGACGCGCGCATCACCGAAATCTACGAAGGGACTAGCGAAATCCAGCGTCTGGTCATCTCCTCCTGGGTCTTGAGGGCCTGATCGTCGGCCTCGAGGGGGCTTCTACGGCGGGATGCGAGCTTCGGACCGGATGCCTGCGGGCCGATCTCCCGTTCGAAGGGGAGGTCATTGGTCGCGATCCAAGAGCCAAGAAAACGCCCCGGAGCACGGGAATGTTTGTCGTAGTATTCTGACCCGGTGCTCGATCTAGACAGCGGACTGGAATTTAATGCGGCGCGGGTGGAGGACTTCTTCCCTGCGGTGCCGGCCGAGCCTGCTGTTTGTCTGATCGAGCCGCGTCAAGAGCGAGCCGAGCCGTTCCTGATTCGCACGCAGAATTTGCAGCGGCGCCTGGAGCGGCTGCTGGGGCCGCCTGATGCGACGAGCAAGCGGCTCAACCTGCGCGACTTCGCGAGTCGCATCCGCTATCGGCTGACCGGCTCGCGCTTCGAACAGACCCTGGCCTTCTACCAGCAAGCCAAACGACTGTTCCCCAAACGCTACAAAACCCTGATGCGTTTACGCCCGCCCACGGTTTTGAAGGTAAATTTGCCCAATGCCTACCCGCGCTGCTACGTGACGCGCCGAATCCTCCTGGATGGGGCCGGTCGGCCGGCGGGAGGTTCTTACTATGGACCGTTCCGCTCCCGCCGCGCGGCGGAAGAGTTCGCCGAACGCGTTCTGGATTTTTTCAAAGTTCGCCGCTGCCAGATCAAGATCCGCCGCGACCCCACTTTTCCGGGCTGCATCTAT
>DATAIH010000091.1:0-2974 GCA_036262755.1 Candidatus Acidiferrum sp. | reverse complement strand
GGCTCCTATCCAGAAAGTGTAATTAGGTTTCGGCAGGTAGCGGCAGTTTAGCGCAGCAGTGATAGATGGCCGCGATGAAGTGCTGGACACTGCGAAAACCAAACGAACGATGGCTGATAGATTTGATCTTATTGTTCATTCCTTCCACGGCTCCATTGGAAAGCCGTAATTTGGTCCAAGGCAAGATTCCATCCAGATGAGAGCGCAGCATTCTCACAAATTTCTTGAAGGGCTCCAGTCGCGAGCGCATCGCCGAACTCATCCACTTGCCCAACAGGTCCTGGGCGCGTTTCTCCTGCTTGTACTCCCAGAACAATTGGAAAGATTCTTTCAAATAGTAGGCACGGACGATCGGCGTATTCCAACGCACCAGCGTGGATAGGCGTTCTTTCTGCTCACTGGTCAGGTTCCAAGGATTTTTCAGCAACAGCCAGCGCGTGCTCTTGAACGTGGTTTTCTCCTGCCCCGTCAACCGTCGCATCTCGCTCCGCCGTACCTCGTCGACCGCCTCCTGCAGATGCTTGACGATATGAAAGCGGTCGAACAGAATCTTGGCCTGGGGAGCGTGCCCTTTGACCAAGTTGACGTAGGCGGCCCACATATCCATGCACACTACTTGCAGCGTGGAGCAGCGCCGCTTCCCCAGTTCCTGGGTGAAGAACTTCTTCACCGCTTCTTCCGTGCGATCCTCACCCACCCACAACAACACCCGACGTTCCAGGTCATAGACGACCGTCAGGTAAACCTGACCTTTGCGGCGGCTGACTTCATCGATGCCAATCACATGCACCGGCGGCCGCTTGCGATGGCGCAAGCCATAGCGCACCGCCCGCTTCACAATCCCGGCTACCGTCTTCCAGTTCAACCCGTATTGCCGCCCGGTACCTTGCCAACTCAACTCCCGGGCCAACCCGGCTACCGCATTCGCCAGCGCCCGCGTGACTCGCGCCCAAGGCTCTGCCCAAGCAAAGTCTTCGACTCGTACCCCGCAACGCAGACACTTCACGCGACGTGGCTGATAACGCAGAATCAAGGGCATCTGCCGCATCGAAAGATCCCGCCATTCCCTCTCTTTCCTAACGCTATGCACTTGCCGGCATCGCTTCCGGCAAACTCCACAGCGCAGCCATCGATTCCCCATGCGGTCGATCTTGATGATCATGCCCGGTTCGCTGGTTTCGACTTTGGTCACGCGGTGGGCTTTCAAGCGCAGCTGTTTTCTGATAAACGTTTCGATGAGCACCTCGGTTCTTTTCCTTTCTCTGGATGTCTGGAAACAACCACGAAAGGATACAGAACTGAGGTGCCGCTTCTCTTTTTGCAGCTTTCAACTCCGCAGATTCAAGCTCTCAACTCCAATTACACTTTTGGGACAGGAACCCCATTTCACAAGGAGCTTTCCATGACCCCGCTTCGGCAACGCTTCATCGAAGACATGCAGATTCGCAACCTCTCCCCACGCACCCAGGTTGAATACATCAACTGCATCTCGCAATTTGCTCGCTACTTCGGCAAGTCGCCCGATGCCCTGGGTCCGGAGCAGATCCGGGCGTATCAGGTCTATCTCGCACAGGAAAAAAAGCTGGCCCCGGCCACCATCACCGTCGCCGTATCCGCTCTGCGTTTCCTCTACCAGGTGACGCTCCGCCGACACTGGACCGTCGACAACATCATCCCCCATCCCAAGAAACCCGAGAAACTGCCCATTATTCTCAGCCCAGAGGAGGTCGTTGAGTTTCTCAACTCCATCCCGGAGGGCAAACACCGCACCATCTTGACCTGCTGCTATGCCGCGGGGCTACGCCTCTCCGAAGCTATCGCCTTGCAAGTCCCCCACATCGATGGCCGGCGGATGGTCATTTTCGTTGCCGGTGGCAAAGGACAAAAAGACCGCTACGTCATGCTCTCTGCCAAACTGCTGGAAATCCTCCGCCAGTGGTGGCGCGTGCAGCGACCGCAGACTTGGCTCTTTCCGGGCAATGAGCCCAACCCTCATATCAGCAAAGCCGCTGTGGAAAAGGTGTGTCGAACGTTTCGCGCTCGCTGCCACATTCTCAAACCTCTTACCCCCCATTCGCTGAGGCACGCCTTCGCAGTGCACCTGCTGGAGCAGGGCACCGACGTGCGCACCATCCAACTTCTGCTCGGGCATCGCAGTCTGGCGACCACGGCCCGCTACTTGCGCATCGCCACCACCAAAGTCTGTTCCACCACCAGTCCTCTCGACCTGTTACCCCAGCCGCAACCTCCGGAGGTGAAACCGACCCCATCACAGCACTCCTGAGCGCTGGCCTCCATGGAGCGCCCTGCGCGGGAAGTGGGAGACGTGTTTCGTCGCTACGGCGATGCCTATCGCCAGCTGCATGCCGGATCCCTGTCTCTCGCCCAACTTCGTGTCGTGAGCGCAGTCGAACGCTGTCGCACCGCGGCTCTGGGCGGCCACGTCGAACAATGCGATCAATGCGGCTACCAGCGCAACGCGTACAACAGCTGCCGTGATCGGCATTGCCCGAAATGCCAGTCCCTGGCCCGTGCCCAATGGATCGAGGACCGCCAAGCCGAGCTGCTCGATACCGAATACTTCCACGTCGTCTTTACGGTGCCGGAAGAGATTGCCGCCATCGCTTATCAGAATAAGGAAGTGGTGTACAACACTCTCTTCCGGGCCACCTCAGAAACTTTACGCACCATCGCCGCGGATCCTGAACATCTCGGTGCCGAGATCGGCTTCTTCGCTGTCCTGCACAGCTGGGGACAGAACTTGATGTTCCATCCTCATTTGCATTGTGTCGTGCCCGGCGGCGGCATCTCTCTCGACGGCAAGCGCTGGATCTCTTGCCAGCCGGATTTCTTCCTCCCCGTGCGGGTTCTCTCCTGCCTCTTTCGCCGCTTGTTTCTGGAACTGCTAGAGAAGGCGTTTGATGAGGGCCAGCTAAAGTTCTTCTCTTCGCTCCAAGAACTGCAGGATCGCAAG
>DATAIH010000090.1:0-7490 GCA_036262755.1 Candidatus Acidiferrum sp. | reverse complement strand
TTACATTTCCGTGAACGAAATGTTAAAGCCAGACACCTAATTGTTGCTCGCGGTTGTGAATGCCAACGACAGCAGGGTTTTCTGCTCAAGTTCGTGGGCTTTGGCCGAGCCGGTTGCCGGGCTGGCGCTCGGTGAGCGTTTGACGGAGCGCAGTACCAGGCCGGCGGCTTTGACCATGCGTTCGAGTCGGGGGAGCACGAAACCCGCCGCGCCCATGTTGCCCGGCTCCTCCTGCACCCAAACCACCTCGCGGGCGTGGGGATGCTCGGCGATGGCGGCGGAAATTTCCGCGCGGGGCATCGGATAAATCTGGTCAAGAAAGAAGATGGCTGTCGTCGTGTCTTTGCGGCGGCGCCTTTCGGCGCGCAATTCATGGCCGACCTTGCCGCTGGCGATAAGGATCCGCGAGGCGTCGCGTATTTCGCCATCAGGAACAAGCGGCAGGAAGTGCGATGCGGCGAAAGAGTCGATTACCGAGCTGGCGTCGGGGTGCCGCAGCATGCTTTTTGGCGTGAAGACGATGAGGGGTTTGCGCCACGGGCGGCGCGCCTGGCGCCTGAGCATGTGAAAATACTGCGCGGCGGTCGAGGGCTGGCAAATCTGCATGTTGTCTTCGGCGGCGAGCTGCAGAAAGCGTTCCATGCGCGCGCTCGAATGCTCCGGCCCCTGGCCTTCGTAGCCGTGCGGCAAAAGCATCACGATCCCCGCCGGGAGATTCCACTTGTCTTCGCCCGCGCTGATGAACTGGTCGATGATCACCTGGGCGCCGTTGGCGAAATCCCCGAACTGCGCTTCCCATAGCACCAGCGCTTCGGGGTAGTCGCGGCTGAATCCGTATTCGAAACCGAGGCAGCCTGCTTCGGAGAGAGAGGAATTGTAGATTTCGCAGAAAGCCTGGTTCGGTGAAAGGTGGCAGAGGGGCAGGTACTCCCGTTCGGTCTCCGTGTCGATCAGCACCGCGTGACGCTGATTGAAGGTGCCGCGCTGGGAGTCTTGGCCGGTAAGCCGCACCGGCGTCCCTTCGAGGAGCAAAGAGCCGAAGGCCAAGGCCTCGGCAAAACCATAGTCGACCGGGCGCTTGCCGTGGCCCATTTCCGCGCGCTGCTCGAGCAATTTCACGATCTTCGGATGAACGTGGAAGCCGGAGGGAACGCGAACGAGGCCGTCGGTAATCTCGGCGAGCTCGGCGCGCTCGAGGCCGGTAGGGACCTCGTACTCCGGTTTGTAGCGACCGTGGGAATAAGGAGCCCAATAGTCCGGTAGCTGCCGCAGCCGCGGAATTTTCTTGAGGGCGCGCGCTTTGGTCTGCTCTTCCTCGTACTCCTTCCGCACGGCTTCAACCATCGGCGTTGCGTCGACTTGAGCGGCCTCTGCGTAAATCTTCCACAGCGGCGGATGGCCCTTGATGCGCTCGTAGAGTTTCGGCTGGGTAATGGTCGGATCGTCCACTTCGCTGTGGCCGTGGCGGCGGTAGCCGATGAGGTCGACGACCACGTCGCTGCCGAACCTGGCGCGGTATTCGATCGAAATCTTCCC
Source organism: Candidatus Acidiferrum sp. (assembly GCA_036262755.1). Lineage (GTDB taxonomy): Bacteria > Acidobacteriota > Terriglobia > Acidiferrales > UBA7541 > Acidiferrum. Next base: position 5,954 of record DATAIH010000090.1, on the reverse strand, counting down.
GACCCGCACGACGGCGGCGGGATCTTCGCTGTTCACGTGGAAAATGGGCACGGACTGGCGCTTGGCGAGGTCAGAGGCGAAGCGCGCGGAGTGTTCCTCGCGCGGCGGGGTGGTGAAGCCGATCAGGTTGTTCACGATGATGTGGGTCGTGCCACCCACGGTGTAGGCGCGCAGGTCCGAGAAATTGAGCGTTTCCGCCCAGATGCCCTGTCCGGCGAAAGCCGCGTCGCCATGCATCACGATGGGAACGACTTTGTTGGACGTTTCCCTCGAACGGTCGACGTAGGCGCCGCGCAACCCGTAACGCGTCTGCTTGGCGCGCGAGCGGCCGGCCGCAACGGGATCGACGGCTTCCAGATGGCTTGGATTCGACACCAGGTGAATCCCGATTTCCTTGCCGGAACTGGTAACGTATGTGCCGGTCGCGCCAACGTGGTATTTCACGTCGCCCGCGCCAAGCACGCTGCGCGGATCCACGTCCTCGAAGCCGGCCACCACCTCATGCGGGCTTTTGCATGCCGCGTGCACCATGACGTTCAAGCGGCCACGATGACTCATGGCCATGATGGAGGACTCCGCGCCATGCTCTCCGGCCGCATCCAGGATGGCGTCGAGCAAGGGGATCAGCGCCGTGACCCCTTCGAGCGAGAAGCGCTTTGAACCGAGATAACGCGCCTGCAGCACCTGTTCGAAGAGGTCGGCGCGAATCAGCCGCTCGAGGATTTTGTGCGGGTCGACTTTCGGCGCGGGAGCTTCGAGGCGCTCGATGATCCAGCGGCGGCGTTCCGGCTCGAGCAGATGCATGAAGTCGGCGCCAATGGTGCCGCAGTAGAGGCGACGAGCCTCGTCGGCCACCTCGCCGGAAAGGCCCGCAAGCTCAGGGTGCTTCAGCGGCGGGAATATCCCCAACGGATCCAGATTCGCTTCGCAATAGCCCCAACGGCGAAAAGCGTCGAAGATGCGTTCCCGTTCTTGATCGCCTTCCCGCGGCACCAGAACGGGCCGTTCTTGCGTAAGTGTCGTCCTGTCTGCCATCCATCCTGCTCTCTCTAACTTTCTATTTTGCCACAGGAGCTAAATCCATGCCCGGCGGAGAAACCCTCATTGTCGGCACGTATCCATTGGATGCAGCGGAAGGAATTGCCGTTCGAGCGACTCCGCGCCTGGCCGCTGGCTACAAGGACTTGACCATGGTTTCGAGCTGGCCGGCAATTTCTTCCGGAGGAGTGCCGGGAGCGAAGCTGACGGGAGCGCCGATGCGCACGGTGATTTCTCGAAAGTGCGCGAGGCGGCGTCGCTCGCGCTTCATTTGCCAGACACCGTCGAGTCGCAGGGGCACGACGGGAAGGCGAAGATTCTCCGCGAGCAAGCCAATGCCCGATTGAAACGGCGCCATGCGGCCATCCTCGGAGTTGTTAACCACGCCTTCTGGAAAAAAGAGCACGCTGTAGCCGCGATCCACCGATTCGCCGGCAAAACGGAAGCTTTCCCGGAAGCCCGAGAATTGCGGCAAAGGGAAAACGTTGAAAAGCGCGGTGACCAGCCAGTAGCCCAGCTGGTAGCCCCAGCGTTTGCCGACGAACCAGTCGCGCGGCGGGCGGCGCATGTTTTCGACCGTCTCGCCGCCCATGGCCGTAGCGAGACGATGGCGAAAGCGAACCGGAAGCGCCGCGAGAATCAGCCCGATATCCGCGCGGCGGGTGATGTGATTGGAGATCACCAGCACAGGCCCCCGCAGGTCGCGGAGATGCTCCCGGCCCACGATTCTGGGATGCCCCAGAATCTCGGTGGCAGGCCAGGCCAGCGCATAATAGACAGCCAGGCGCAGCCACCGGACGGGTTCCCGCTGGGCCCAGCGCGGATAGATGCATTCGGCCCGGCGGGAGCAGGGCTGCTCGAGGAGTCTCTCGACGTCCGCGACCGTTTTGGCGCGGGCAAAGTCGGTTTCGCTGAGTTCCACGTGGAACCTTTCTTCCAGCGCGCTCATCAGTTCGACGCGATCAAGCGAGGAGAGGCTTAGGGCTTTCTCAAGGGAACCCGAGGCAGGCGCACTCTGGCCAAATCTCGGGAGCAAAGCGTCAAGCGGACGCGGCCTCGCTTCGCGAAGACTGCTCGTTTCCCGACCGTCCAAGATTTGCGCCGCTCGCTCGGCGATCAGGGGAAGGCGCGGTTTGCCCGTCGCAGTGCGCGGAAAATCCAGCTCCGGCCAGGGGAGCCAGCGCTCGATGCGCTGATATTCGGCGAGTGACGAATTCGCCGCTTCGACGGCCCTCTGTGCAGCAGACTCGCTCGAATCTTGCATCAGCAGAACCGCGCAGGGTTCGGCGTTGCCGCCGCGTACGAACGGAATCACCACAGAATCGCGGACGCCAGCCTGCCGGTCGAGCGCATTTTCCAGATCCTCGGGGTAAATATTCAGGCCCGCCGGCGTTACGATGACGTTTTTCTTGCGCCCGCGAAAACGGAGATTCCCCTCTCGGTCCACTTCCCCCAGGTCGCCGGTCGGCAGCCAGCCACCTTCGCTCGAAGGCAGGAGCACGCCGTTTTTCCAGTAGCCGGCGGCCACGCTTTCACCGCGCACGAGAATCTCGCCGTCGCCCGCGAGCTTGCAGTCGAGGCCTGGAAGAATCTTGCCGACCGAGCCTTCGGTCGCGCGAAACGGGTGGTTCAGGCTGATAAGCGAGGCGGTTTCCGTCATTCCATACCCCTGAACCACCGCGTAACCCATGCGCTTGAAGAAACTCTCGGTCGAGTTCGCGAGAGCCGCGCCGCCGGAGATGAAGGCCCAGAATTTCCACCCCAAACGTCGATGCATCCGGCGAAACATCCAGGCACGCCCAAGAAACTTTTTTCCGCCCGCCCGTTCGAGCGCGCGGGCCATCGAGCGCGACTCGCCCCGCGATTCCCACTCCCGCTCTAAACCCGCCTTCAGGAGATCCAGCATGCGCGGAACGGCCACAAGCGCCGTGGCGCGCTCGCGTTTGATGCTTCGCACGATTTCCGCGGGATTTGTGGAAGGCTCAAAAACGATGGCCGCGCCCAGCAGCGGCGGAACAAAGAGCGCCATAAATTGCCCGAAGACGTGAGTGAGCGGAACAAGCGTCAGGAAGCGCAAAGGATGAAACCAGCGCTCATATTTTCGATACTCCTCGATGCCGCGCTCCAATGGCTCGAGATTCGCGAGGAAATTGCCGTGCGTCAGGACCACGCCGCGCGGCTCGGCAGTCGTTCCCGAGGTGTAAAGAATCTGGGCGACGGTGCTGCGCGTGGACCTATGGCCGGGGTCATCTTGAGTATTCGCCCCGGGCTCAGGCGTCAGAGAAACATCTTTGAGATGGCTCGTGACGAGAGAAGGAGGTGCACCGGGAAATTCGGCAAGTTGGCGGTCCCGGACGATCAGCTTCACGCTCGCATCTTTAATGGCGCGCCGAACAAAATCGGGAGCTGCCGCGGGGTCCATCGGCACGACCACCCCGCCGCGCAAGAGAATTCCCCAGAAACACGCGAGCCATTCGGCAGAATTCGGTCCCCACAGCAGCACACGATCTCCCGGGGCAATGCCGCGTCCGCCGAGCGCCCGGCTCCAAAGCCGGGCACGCGCGTACAACCCGAGATACGTCAGCTTTTCCCTGCGGTACCCGCGGGTTTCGACGACGGCCACATCGGGAGCAAAACGGCTAAAATTCTCGACGAGAGAGAGCAGATTTTGACGCGGCATAAGCGCCTTGGTTTCTGTGCTTTGCCCAGACGTCGATTTTACCCCGGAAGCTCCGACCGAGAAGTATCTGGGCGTCGGGTATTCCCTTCGAACCGTTGTCGGCATCTTAGAGGGCGGTGCATTCGCTGTGCCAGATAGAGAAAGGGTTTCGACCGAGGTAAAAGGAACCACCCAGATTTCCGGAGTTCTCGGGTACAATAGGTTCATTAGTCTCGCGTTTCAGGAGAGACTCTGGGGGCGCAAGCGCCCTATCTCATTTTGCGGTTCGTGGGGAAATGCCGGTACCAGTCTCACAAATGTGGTCGGTTGTGACCTACCTCCTGGGCCAAAAGCTGAAAGGCCGCAAGCGCTACCCGTTCGTGCTGATGCTCGAGCCGTTGTTCCGTTGCAATTTGGCCTGCGCCGGCTGCGGGAAGATCCAGTATCCATCGCACATTCTGAAGGAGGAATTATCACCAGAGGAGTGCTTCAAGGCCGTGGAAGAATGCGGCACGCCGATGGTGTCCATCCCCGGCGGCGAGCCCCTGATGCACTCGGAGATCGACAGGATTGTGGAAGGGCTCGTCGAGCGGAAGAAATACATCTACCTTTGCACCAATGCCCTGCTGCTCAAAGAAAAACTGCATCTTTTCAAGCCCAGCAGGTACCTGACATTTTCCGTGCATGTGGACGGGCAAAGAGAGCACCATGATTTCTCGGTTTGCCGCGAGGGCGGCTACGACTTGGCGCTCGAGGGAATCAAGGAAGCACTGAAGCGCGGCTTTCGCGTAACTACGAACACCACACTGTTCGACGGCGCCGATCCCAACAGCGTCCGCGCTTTCTTCGACGAAATGATGGAGATCGGCGTCGAAGGCATGATGCTTTCGCCCGGCTACTCCTACGACAAGGCCCCGGACCAAAAGCATTTCCTGGGGCGGGCGCGCACACGGCGCCTGTTCCGCGCTATTCTGGCCAACCGCAGCAAGAAGTGGAAATTCAACCAGTCGCTGCTTTTCCTCGAATTCCTGATGGGCAAGCGCAACTATGCATGCACTCCTTGGGGAATGCCCACCTACAACGTCTTCGGATGGCAAAAACCGTGTTATTTGCTGCAGGACGGCTACACCGACACCTTCGAGGAACTGATGGCCTCGACCGATTGGGAAACCTATGGCACCGAGTCTGGCAACCCAAAATGTGCCAACTGCATGGTGCACAGCGGGTATGAGGCTTCCGCCGTAGACCACACGTTTAGCAGCTTGCGCGGGCTATGGGCCCATGTGAAGGCAAGCTTCTCCGGATACCCGGATCCTAGCGCTCTGGCCATGCTAAACGAGCCAGCTAGGCCCGTGCACTCTTACAATCCCTTGGTTCAAATCGAGACGCGCGAGGGGCAATTGGGGGAGACCCAGGCATGAGCGGTCCCCGGCACGCTGACCGCCCCAGCCACACCGCAGGGTCTCCGCTTGACCCCGATAGCCTAGAGGTCGCCCCCGGGACTCTGCATGAGACGGTCGAGGGCTGGGTCCCCGAGATTGCGACGGAAGAAGAATTGCGCGTCGCCTTGGAGAAGGCTTTTGACTACCGCGGCGATGTCACTCTGACGCTCAAAGATAATTCAAAAGTCGAGGGTTACGTCTTCGACCGCGTCGCGGGAAATTCGCTCGCAAATAGTTTTGTGCGCGTCATGCCCAAACAGGCGAACCAAAAATTGAGAATTGCCTACGCCGATATAGCGGCACTCTGTTTTACGGGCAAGGACACCGCCGCGGGAAGAAGCTGGGAGGCGTGGGTACGCAAGTATTGGGAAAAAAAGGCTTCCGGGGAGGGCGTTTTGAGCCTCGAGCCGGAATCGCTCGAATGAAGCTTTTCGGGCGGGCCTGATACTTCCGCCGGAAGCTGGTCTTTTGGCTAACCCCTTCATTTGTATTGAGTTAGCTCGTACTCCGAAACGATGGCCGGTGTGGTCGCACGTGGACAAACCCTCCCGTTTTGTGGTAAATTATTACCTAGCATTTGTTGCTCTTGTATTACCTTTTGACTCGTGCGAGGGCTGCAAAGAGACACTTTGCAGCTTTTTTTTTACGGGCTGGAGGCAGTCTCGGCGCTTGGCGGTTGGGGCGTAATTCGCTTCACGAGTACCAAGACGGCGGACCAAGAGAGGCAAAGCAATTCTAATATCGAGGTAGTGTAAGTGAAGGAACAAGGAACAGTGAAGTGGTTCAATGCTTCGAAGGGTTACGGGTTCATCCAG
>DATAIH010000089.1:0-2442 GCA_036262755.1 Candidatus Acidiferrum sp. | reverse complement strand
CTTTCATGAACACGATGTATTCGCCGCCGTTGGGATGAAAGCGGCCGCTCGAAACCGGATCTTCGAAAAAAGTCAGCTGCTGGCGCGCGCCGCCGGGCGCGGCCACCAGATGCAGTTGCGGCGTGTCGCTAAAGCGCGTGGAGATCAAGATTTCATGCCTGGTGGGATGCCAGTCGGCAAGGCTCGCGCTGCGAAACGCCGCATAACGCCGCGCCGTTTCCGCCAGCGCAGTGGGAATCTGGGGAACGCCATCCAATAGCAAGCTTTCCGGCGGTGCCATGTAGGAGTCTTGTGCGACTGCAGGAAAGACGGCAAAGGCTGCGAGCGCCAGCAAAAGACAGTACCGTTTCATCCGGTGAACCCTCCGTCGGCAAGGAGAATTCCTGTATACACCATCACACGGGTGAGCGAGGGGAAAAATTTCCAAAACATAGCGTGCTATCGTCGAGGACCATGACACGAAAAATGCGGCTGACCGCGCAAGAGCTCGCTGGTTCGCCGAATTGGTGAACCGTTCGCCTCCCTCTCCGTGATACTTTTAGCGGTGCGAAGGCCAGGGAGGGTCTCATGCACATGCGCCGAGCCGGGGCGGTAGCAACTTTTCTGCTGATCACCGGCGTGGGTGGGCGCGCCCAGACCAAGACGGTAGCCGAACGTCTGGGGTATCCACCGGATGCAAAACTTCTGATTGTGCATGCGGACGATCTCGCGGTCGCGCACTCCGTGGATGCCGCGAGTTTTGACGCCTTGGACAAGGATGCCGTGACCTCCGCAAGCGTGATGGTGCCGTGTCCCTGGCTGAATGAAGTGGCTACCTACGCAAAAGACCATGCCGGTGCGGATCTGGGTTTGCACCTCACGCTGACCAGCGAATGGAAGATCTACCGTTGGGGGCCGGTGGAATCGAAGGATAAAGTGCCAAGCCTTCTCGATCCTTCAGGTTATCTCTGGGCGGAAGCCGCGCCTGCGGCGCAGAACACCAAGCCCGAAGAGGCAGAGCGGGAGATTCGTGCACAAATTGAGCGCGCCAAGGCCGCCGGAATCCACCCGACACATTTGGACAGTCACATGGGTGTGCTTTTCGCGAGGCCCAGTCTTTTCGCTGTGTATGTGAAGGTCGCTCACGAATATGACCTGCCGTTTTTGGCGCCGCGCATTCCGGGAGACCCTCTGAAGTTCTCGTCGCAACTCTCGGGAAAAGATCCCATCGTGGATTCGGTGGTGATGGCCAACCCTGCGGTGCACGCGGACCACTGGAAAGAGTTCTACGAAGCGGCCATCAAGAATCTGCAGCCGGGGCTTTCGGAAATGATCGTACACCTGGGTCATGACAACCTGGAGCTCGAAGCGGTGACGCTGGACCATCCCGACTACGGTTCGCAGTGGCGCCAGAGAGACTATAATTTTGTGACCAGCGCGGAATTCAAGAAAATGCTCGAGGAAAACCACATTGTCCTGATCAAATGGAGGGATTTGCAGAAGCTGCTCAAGTAACGGACACGGAGCACGGGGAGACGAAGGATTAGAGGGCTTTTCTCTCCATGCTAAACTCTTTCCGCGCTCGACTCCTCTATGTTCAAGAAAATCTTGATTGCCAATCGCGGCGAGATCGCCGTGCGGATTCTCCGCGCCTGCCGCGAATTGGGCATTCGATCCGTTTGTGTGTTCAGCGAAGTCGACCGCACAGCGTTGCATGTCCGGCTTGCGGACGAGGCTTACGGAATCGGCCCGGCGCCCTCGCGCGAAAGCTACCTGCGCATCGATAAGTTGATGGACGTGGCGCGCCGCGCCGGTTGCGACGCCGTCCATCCGGGCTACGGTTTTCTGGCGGAGAACGCGGCGCTGCCCCGCGCCTGCAGCGAAGCGGGGATCACCTTCATTGGGCCGCCAGCGGAGGCCATGGAAGCGCTGGGTTCCAAGACGGCGGCGCGCCAGCTGGCGCGCCGCGCCGAAGTGCCCACGGTGCCCGGCGCCAACGATCCGACGGAGAAATCGGCGGCCCGGGCTCTGGCCCAGAGCATGGGGTATCCCGTTTTGCTGAAGGCCGTGGCCGGTGGTGGCGGCAAAGGCATGCGCCTAGTTTCGAGCGACGGCGAATTCGAATCCGCGTTTCGCGATGCGGCGTCCGAGGCCATGAATGCGTTTGCCGATGAGCGCTTGTATCTCGAAAAATATCTGGAGCGCCCGCGGCACATCGAAATCCAGATACTGGCCGACGCGCACGGCCGCGTGGTTTCTTTGGGCGAGCGCGAATGTTCGGTTCAGCGGCGACACCAAAAAGTGGTGGAGGAAGCGCCCTCACCGGTGGTGACACCGGAGTTGCGCAAGAAAATGAGCGAGGCGGCAGTGCGGCTGGCTCGTGCCGGCGGTTACGTCAATGCCGGCACGATGGAATTTCTGGTGGACCAGAACCTGAATTTTTATTTCCTGGAAGTGAACACG
>DATAIH010000088.1:0-10130 GCA_036262755.1 Candidatus Acidiferrum sp. | reverse complement strand
ACCTCCCTTTTGCCCCTTTTGTAAGGGCCGGGCACAGCTGCGCCCGCGCACCTATCCGTTTGGGTCTCCTCGCCCCGATCGGGGGGCCGTGCCCCCCATGAGAAGTGTCTGCGCGTGTGCCGTCTAGCGTGAGTTTGCTTTGGGAATCCTCACGGTCGAGAAACGGTGAGCGGGTCTGGCTTTCCTCGATTTGATGACTTCCGTTCCAAGGTTCGGAGGAGGAGGCTGGTCTTGCCCCTTTGCTATTTTGATCCTCGAATTTCTGTGGTCAGCTTTGTTCCAAGTCGCGTTTACGGCTGTAGCGGTAGGCCATCGCTACGCCGACGCTCATGAACCCAGCGGCGGGCAGCAGCAGTAAAAGCACGCCTTTATTGACGGCTTTCTGCCCAGCCTTCGAGCTGGCCGCGACGTAGCTCGAACACATCGCGCAGCCCTGGCTGAACGCGGGCGGCGCAATACACAGCGAACCCAGGAATAGAAAAGCCGCCAAAACTGCGCCGCGCAGCCTCATCTTGCTCCTAGATCTTGCTGCAACTTTCTCCCCGTCATTCCCGTTGAAGAGGGCAATCCCTCTTGACCCGATAGCCTCACTTCACTCCCAACGTAATAATACGATGCGCGTCGGGAAAGAAAAAGATGGTCATCAGAATCAGGCAGCCCACGACAGAGCACATGGTGATCCACTTCATGCGCGAAATCTCATACCGCAAGTGCATGAAGAACCCGATGATCAGCGCCGCCTTGATCAGCGACAAGCCCATCAGAATCGTCAGCATCTTCGTCGGCGCCATATTCTGATAGGTCAGATACACTTCGATGCCTGTTATCACCAGCAGCGCGACCCAGACCCACAGGAATTGCGCCTTCTTGTGATGGCGTTGCTCTTCGGCAACGCGTTCCGCAATCGCGATTTGAGTTGCGTCCATTTTCTTCAGGCTCCTAGAGAATCTTTGCGGACATCAAATACACCAGCGGGAAAATGAACATCCATACCAGGTCGACGAAGTGCCAGTACAATCCGGCGACCTCGACATCCGACGAGTCGTACACTTTCGGCTTCAGCCAGAGAATAATGCTGATCACCACGGCTGCCAGCAGCAGCACGTGCGCAGCGTAGTGGAACGGGCTATACGATGGGGTCGCCAGCCAGGCGATTAGCCACAGCCCCAGCAAGACGGGGATGAACTTCCGCCGCAGCGCTACGACGCCCAGATACACGATTCCCAGTGTCACGTGCAACATGTGCATGGCGGTCAAGGCAAAGAAGGTCGATGGAAATTGCGGCACACTCTTTGCCACGTTGGCGAATTCCGCGCTCACCTCGTGCCCGGGAACCGCCGGAAACATCGGCAGCGTCAACCCTTCCGCGATCAGCTTGCTCCACTCCATTCCATGGAGAATCACAAACCCTGCTCCACAAGCGATGGTGGCCAGCAGCCAGAGCGTCTGGGCCTTCGCGTTGCGCTCTACCGAAGCACGAACGGCCATCACCATGGTCAGCGAGCTGGTGAGCAGAAACGCGGTCATAATGGTGGCGTTGACGATGCTCTGGGAGTGGAACGGCGTCGGCCAGCCCGACGTGGAAATACGCCCGAAACTGTACGCGTAGAGCAGCGCCCCGAACGTCAGCGAGTCCGACATCAGGAACAGCCACATCCCGATCTTCTTCGAGTACGTCCCAAAGAGCGACGGCTCGTACACCGACGGGATCTCGTGCGAAACCACGGTATCAGCCATGCCGCAGGCCTCCTCCCCTACCTCTGCTTATCTGGCAAACTCCAGCAGGCACAAAATATACACCCACAACGCCGCCATGAAATGCCAGTACCACCCCGCAACGTCCACGACGATGCTTCGCGTCGTCACCGGCCGCCGCAATAGTACAAAAAGTCCCGCCACTAGAAGCGCCACGACGCCGCCCATCAAATGAACTGCGTGCGCTCCCGTCAGCAAATAAACAAACGAGCTGCTCGGCGTGGTCGCCACATAAAAGCCGCTCGTCGCCAGTTGCTTCCACGCCATCCACTGTCCCAATAAGAACAAAAGTCCGAGCGCGATGGTCATCGTCAGCCAAGGCATCTTTGCGGCGGCGCTGACGGCAACCGGCCCCGGCTGTTCCGTGGTAACGGCCGCGGCTGCAGACTTCGTTTGCCGCCGCGCCAGCTCCATTCCCACGCTGCTCAACAGCAAAACCAGCGTGTTGACCCAAAGCAGTGCCGGCAGCTTGACCGGAATCCAGTCATGCACCAGCTGATTTGTTCGTGGATCCAGAGTTGGCAACCCTTGCCGCACCACGTAAGCGCTCGTGAAAGAAACGAAAAGCATCAGCACCGGCGTTAACGCGACGAGCAATCCCAATCGCGCACGGCGCAATCGCGTCGGGTAATCGGGCAATCCCCGCCCCGGACGACCGTCATCGCCGCCGCCAAAACTCGGCGGTACTCCTCCCCGCTTGCCACGGGAGACCTGGGGCTCGTCTACAGTTGCGGTGGTGCTGAAGCTGGCCATGACCGAACTAGTGTCTCGCGGTTACAGGCGCATCGGTCTGCATTACGAAATCGCGCGGCGCGCCGGGCACGCTGTACTCGTAAGGACCGTTGTACACCACCGGCGTGATGCCGCCGAAATTATCGTGCGGCGGGGGCGTGGCCGTGGTCCATTCGAGAGTTGTCGCTTCCCACGGATTGTCGGCGGCCTTCTCACCTTTCTTCATGCTCCAGAAAAGGTTGAACACGAAGATAAGCTGACTGGCAATGGTGATGAAAGCGGCGAAGGTGATGAACTGCTGGATCGGAGCCAGCTTATGAATCCAGGCCACTTCCGTGCCCTGCGAATAGCGACGCAGGCCACCAGCCATCCCGTAATAATGCATGGGCATGAAGATGGCGTAGGCCCCCACAAACGTAAGCCAGAAGTGTGCCTTCGCCAGAGGTTCATTCATCATGCGCCCGAACATTTTCGGGAACCAATAATAGGTGGCGGCGAAAATCCCGAAGATCGAGGCCACGCCCATGATCAAATGGAAGTGCGCGATCACGAAGTACGTCTCGTGCAAATAAATGTCCAGCACGGGCTGCGCCAAAAACGGGCCGCTGATTCCGCCGACGACAAACAGCGAGACGAATCCGATGGCAAACAGCATCGGCGACGAGAAACGGATCCTCCCTCGCCACAGTGTCCCCAGCCAGTTAAATGTCTTGATGGCCGACGGGACGCCGATGCCCATGGTCATGATGGAAAACGCAAACGCGGTGTACGGGCTCATCCCGCTCATGAACATGTGATGGCCCCACACCATGAACCCAAGGAAGCCGATCGCCAGAATGGCGTACACCATGGCTTTGTAGCCGAAGATGGGCTTGCGCGAAAACACCGAGAGCAACTGCGAGCAAAGTCCCATGGCCGGCAAGATGGCGATGTACACCTCGGGATGCCCGAAGAACCAGAACAAGTGCTGCCATAAAAGCGGCGAGCCGCCTTTATGTCCCGTGAGAACTCCGTTCACCGTGACGAGCGGCACGAAGAAGCTCGTGCCGAGATTGCGATCCATCAGCAACAGGATCCCCGCCGAGAGCAGCACGCCAAACGCCAGCAATCCCAGAATCGCGGTCACGAACCAGGCCCAGCAAGTTAGCGGCATGCGCATCAGGGTCATGCCCTTCGCCCGCATGTCCAGGGTGGTGGTAATGAAATTCAGCGCGCCCATCAGCGCACCGATGCAGAAAATCGCGATGCTAATGATCCAGAGGTCGGCTCCTAACCCTTCGCCAGGTCCGGCCGATGGCAGCGCGCTCAGAGGCGCATATCCCGTCCAACCGTGCAGCGGCGCTCCGCCGGTCACAAAGAACGCGGCCACTAGAACTAGGAACCCAAGGAACGTGGTCCAGAACGAAAGCATGTTCAGAACCGGAAACGCCATGTCCGGCGCGCCAATTTGAATCGGCAGGAAGTAGTTCCCAAAGCCGCCCTGCGGCGCGGTGGTCAGCACGAAGAACACCATGATCGTGCCGTGCATGGTCAGCAAACTTAGGTAAGTTTCCGGCTTGATCTCGCCCAAGAACGGCAGCGACGCCGTGGGCCAGACCAAATGGATGCGCATCAGCAGGGAGAGGAAAATACCGGTGAAAACCGCCACCAGCGCCAGGAAGAAATACTGCAGGCCGATGACTTTGTGATCCAGGCTGAAGATGTATTTGCGAATGAAGCCTTGCGGAGCTGCGTGTGCCGCGAACTCGTGCGTAGCCATTTTATTGTTTCTCCGCCTCCCGTGCCGCCAGCCATTGACTGAACTCCTCATCGCTGACGACCTTTACAATGCCGTGCATCTTGTAATGACCGAGCCCGCAAAGCTCCGCGCAGGCAAGTTCGAAATCCCCGGTCTGAATCGGCGTGAAGTGCATATGAATGGCCAACCCCGGGACGGCGTCCTGTTTGAAGCGCATCGTCGGCACGAAGAAGCTGTGAATCACGTCGTGCGACCGCAGGATCACTTCAATCTGGCGATTCACCGGCACGACCATGGTTCCCGTGATCACGTCGTCCTTCGAAGCCGGATCGGCCGGGTCCAGCCCCAAAGCACCCGCCCCGCCTAACGACGCGTCCTCCAACTCCGGCTTCGTCGCCCCGAACTTTCCGTCCGGCCCCGGATAGCGGAAATACCAGGCAAACTGCATTCCCGTAACTTCCACTTGCACCGAACCAGGTTGCGCCGCTGCGAAGCGCTCCGTCGCCCAGATGGATTCGCTCGCCAGGTTCAGACCGATAAACAAGACGATGGTAAGGAGGGTCCACACGACCTCGAGCGTCATGTTGCCGTGCGAATAGTGCGCCGGCACGGATCCCGCCCCTCGGTCGCGGTACTTCCACGCGAACCATCCCAGTGCCAGTTGCGCGGCAATGAATACGGCTCCCATGAGAATAAACGTGGTGGTGAAGTGGTGATCGATTCCCGCGGCGGCTGCGGAGGCCCCGACTGGCAGCCACCAGGTTTTTGCGACGATGAAATACGAGCCGATCAGCGTGATCAGCCAGATTACCACCAGAAGCGCAAGGCCCATCGGGTACGAACCTCCCTCAGTCTTGTCCCGGCTCTCCCCGGTGCACGTCAAAATTCTGCCACTCGGAGAGCGGAAAGTCCAAAACGGGGCGAATATATCACAGCTTTTTCGCGGCGCAAGCAAGTTCTTGCGACGGAGCTCCTGTGATTCTTGACCGCTCGGGGTGGCGAATACGAAACGCGACTCGAGGTTCGTTGGCAGCGTGCGCCTGCTAAGCTCCCGCTCCAAGCCACCTTTATTTCTGAGACGACGGGCGTTTATTTTACGCAATCACATTGACGAATTTTTTTGATTTGAGTAATATCCGGGTCGAATCCTGGGGGGCCAGTGAAATGTTTGGGGCCTCACGATGTTCTCTAAAAATGCCTTTTCAATTCGATGGGCCACCGGCGCTGGGAGCTGATCGGCTCCGGTGTGATTCTTCCATTCCACCCAAAAAATGTTTTGCGGTTTCCGCGAGAGCGGCGCGCCGGCTTGTGCGTTGGCCGAGCTCCGGTGGTTTTGCGGCGCAACTCGGGACGAAGAATCCAGGAGCTAAGCGGGGTTTCAGCTTAAAGGACGTTACGGGATAGAATCACAAGGGCGTAAGTGCCACGGGCCTGACCGTGAACAGGAAAAGCGGTGCAGGCGGCTGGCACGCACGAATTTCGAGCAGTACACGAGGAGGTTGTGCATGGCGGCGCCGGAATCGGAAACGGTCAAACCAAAATCGGAGGCGGCGAAATCTCCCGCTGCCGATGGTGGAAACTCAAATAAAGTGGACGCGACCAAGTATGTCGGCACCCCCGCCGTCGGGACGTCCAAAGCCGCCGCCGCGGGCGGTGTCGCTACCGTTGGGCCGGAGCCCAGCGCGGCCAACGAAGGACGCCGCCGGCTGGTTTGGTGCGCCGTCACCGCATTCCTAGGCGCCTGGTTTATCGCTTTCCTTCGCTTTTTCCTCCCGCGCACCCTTTTTGAGCCTCCCACGATTTTCAAGATAGGCTATCCGTCGGATTACGCGCTTGGCGTAGACACCAAGTTTCAGCAGAAATACCGCATCTGGGTGGACCGCACTCCCGATCGTCTCTTTGTTATTTATGCACGCTGTACGCATCTCGGCTGCACCCCGGATTGGAAGGCCGGCGAAAACAAATTCAAGTGTCCCTGCCACGGCAGCGGCTACGACAGCGAAGGGATCAACTTCGAAGGTCCGGCGCCCCGCCCGATGGATCGGGCCAACGTTCAAGTGGCGCCCGACGGACAGATCATCGTGGACACTTCGCGCCTGTTTTCCTGGCCCAAGGGGCAACCGAGCCATTTCAATGATCCCGGATCATATTTGGCTGTGTAGCGATGCGGATGTGCTTGTAGGGATGGGGCTTGCCCTGCCCGCTGGCAAAGCTGGGGCGAGATTCTCGAGTGGAGAAGGACGGGGGCGTCACGATGCCTGAAGAGAAAAAGGAAAACGGGAACAACGGAAAACCGGCCCGGCTGCTGAGTCGAGTTACGGCGGGCGTCAAACAGGACGTGGAGGCGCTAAAGAGCGATCTGCCTGCGAAGGCCAAAGAACAGATCGAAATCCTGAGCAAGCCCACTAAGACGCAGCTTTACACTTCCATCTTCCGGCACAAGCACGACGAAACGCCCCGCAACCGCGCGCTGGGCGTGCTTTCGAACGTCTTTCTGCATTTGCATCCCGCGAAAGTCAATCGCGACGCCGTGCGCTACAGCTTCACCTGGGGCATGGGCGGCATTACTTTTTATTTGTTCTTTGTCCTCACTCTGACCGGTGTTTTGCTCATGTTCTACTACCACCCCAGCAAAGTTCAGGCGTTCCGCGACGTTCTTTACCTCGAACATGACGTCCCCTACGGAAAGCTGCTGCGCAACATGCATCGGTGGGCCGCTCACTTGATGGTCATCGCCGTCGAGCTGCACATGTTCCGCGTCTTTCTCACCGGATCCTACAAAAAGCCGCGCGAATTCAACTGGACCGTCGGCGTCATTCTCCTCGTCCTGACTCTGCTGCTCTCCTTCACCGGCTACCTCTTGCCCGACGATCAGCTCGGTTTTTGGGCCGTCACGGTCGGCACCAACATGGCACGCGCCACGCCTCTGCTAGGTCACGAAGGCCCGTTTGGCCACCAGTTCGGCATGACTCCCTATAATGATGTGCGCTTCGGGCTGCTTGGCGGCTCGATTGTGGACGCCAACGCGTTGCTGCGCTCGTACATCTGGCACTGCATAGGCATTCCCATCATTGCTTCCGTCTTCATGATCGTGCACTTCTGGCGCGTTAGGAAGGATGGCGGCATCTCCGGGCCGGCTCAAGTGGTTCTCGACTCCGAAGTCAAGGAGGCGAAGAAATAGCCATGGACTGGAAACAACTTTGGCAAATTCTCTCCGCTCCGGACAACGTTCCGATCATCGCCATGATCCCGCTGCTGGCCTTCTACATTCTGCTTGCCTGGCGGCAGGCGCACGCCAATGACAAACTCATCGCGGAATTGAGTGCCAATCCCGCCCTGGCAAAAACGCACCACCGCAGAACCTGGCCCTTTCGCCCCGGATGGCAGAAAGAGTTGCACGTCTGGCCGTTTCTTCTGCGCGTAGAATTTCTGGCCGCGATCATCGTCACCATCATCCTGATGGTCTGGTCCATCACCCTAAACGCACCGCTCGAGGAGCCCGCCAATCCCAACCTGACCATGAACCCGGCGAAGGCGCCCTGGTACTTCCTTGGCCTCCAGGAAATGCTGGTCTATTTCGATCCCTGGATCGCTGGCGTGGTTATGCCCACGCTGATCATCATCGGTTTGATGGTGATTCCGTATATTGATACGAATCCGCTTGGCGGGGGCTACTACACCTGGAGGCAGCGCAAGTTTGCCATCAGCACTTTTCTCTTCGGCTTTGTGATCTTATGGGTGTCCATGATCTTCATCGGCACCTTCATTCGCGGGCCCGGTTGGCAGTGGTTCTGGCCGGGGCAGACCTGGGACCACAACCGCCTCATCTATGAAGTGAACCGCGACTTGCCCGATCTTTTCGGGATCACTTCGAATTTGTGGAAGGGCATCTTTGGGGCCGCCGTCGTTGGCGGATACTTCGCCATCGGCGGGCTCATCGTGAACGGATTGTTCCGCCGCTCCAACCCCAAGGACTACAAGCGCATGAGCCTGCTGCAGTACTCCATCATGATGACATTTTTCCTGATCATGGTGGCGCTGCCGATTAAGATGCTGATCCGTTTGCTGTTTCACATCAAATACGTGTGGATTACGCCCTGGTTCAATATCTAGGAGGACCTGGTGCCGGACAAGCCCATCCCCGAAAACGATCCGATCGTAAGCAAATCCCTCGCGCCGCATTACGCCATATGCATGGTCATCCTGATGGCCACGCTCTTCTGGGCACTCTGGGATGAGGATTTCGGTCAGCGCCCATGGAAAACCTACCAACACGAATGGAAAAGCCGCTACTCCACTTTTCTGAAGACCGCCCGCACCGCATCGGCGGAATCCCAAAAGGAAATCGAGAGCAGTCCGGATTATCAAAAGCTCAAAGAGGATTACGTGGCTGCCAGCAAGAACGCGGAGCCGCGCATCAACGAACTTAGAGAGAAGCTCCGCGAAGTAGGCGCGAAAATCCTGGCGGTCCAAGACGGCCCTGACCACTTCACCGACCGGCGCGCCTACGTCACGGCCGCGACTTACGATATCGAGACCACCACCAGTCTTTCGTCCAAACAGAGCAAGCAGAAGGACCTCGATGCGTACAAGGCGAAACCGAGCACTGTCGAAATGCCTGACGGCAAGCTGCAAACCTTCAGGAACTTCGCCGAGCTTGAAGAAGCCTATAACGAGCTCAAAAACGAACGCACGCAAATGAGCGCGGAACTCGGTGAACTGCTGAAACCGGTAACCGAGAAGAAGGAATTGATGGATGCCTACCTCACCGATCACATGGTGAGTCTCACCTCTTCCCAATTGCTCAACCTGCAAAACAGCGTGGAATCGTTGACTCCCGCGATCCGGCAGATCAATGTGAACGAGCACGCCGCCAATCTCGAGCGCGAAGACAGCGCCCAGATTGTCGACCGCTGTGAGTCCTGCCACCTCGGCATTCGCGAACCGGTCAAGCTCACCGCGGCGGCCATGTCATTGCCCGGCAATAAACCGGATGAGTACGCGCGCGCTTTCACCAGCCATCCCGACCGCGACCTGCTGAGAATTCATGATCCCGAGAAGTTCGGCTGCTCGCCCTGCCACCAGGGCAATGGCCGCGCCACCACGAGCGTCGAGAAAGCCCACGGCACCTACGAACATTGGCTATGGCCTGTCTTCCGGCCGGGAAATTACGAAGCGGGCTGCCAGATTTGCCACTCCGCGGACATGGTTCTGGTGAACAACGACGTCGGCTGGGTGGTCAGCGAGGGCAAGGATCTTTTCCGCCAGCGCGGCTGCCTCGGCTGCCATCGCTACGAAGGATACGATAAGGAGCCGGAAGATCTGCTCTCTATCGCGCAGGATATCAAGCTTCTCGAACAGGAGAAAAAAGACAATCTGAAGCAAGCCGACGACTTCATGGCGCAGGCCGACAAAGCCGCTACGAACGAGGAAGCCAGCCACCTCAACGATCGCGCCGTGGCTCTGAAAGTCGAGAACAGCAAAGTGGACCTCCGCATCATGCAACTCGACCGAACCACTAAGAGCCTGCTGCAGGACATGAAGAAAGTCGGCCCCAATCTCAAGGATGTGCGGCTCAAACTGAACAAGAACTGGATTCCCGTCTGGCTAAAGAGGCCTACCGACTTCCGGCCCACCACCAAGATGCCGAATTTCCGCTTGACCGACGAACAGATTCGCTCCATTGCCGCATTCGTCTGGCAATCCGGGCTTACCGATGCTCTGCCCAAGCACAAGCCTGGCAACGCCGCTCACGGCAAGGAATTGTTCGAAATGCGCGGGTGCCTCGCCTGCCATTCCATCGGCGAAGGCGACGAGATGCAGGGTGGCACGTTTGCCGCCAACCTCACCCGCGTTGGCGAAAAGGCCAATTACGACTATCTGGTCCGCTGGGTACACAATGCTC
>DATAIH010000087.1:0-16269 GCA_036262755.1 Candidatus Acidiferrum sp. | reverse complement strand
CGGCCGTCGCGCCCACTCCCTGCACACGTTTTCGCGCGCGGCTTGCCAGTTGTCTCGCCGACTCTGGCGTCCGCCGCAAAATCGCTGCAATCTCATCGAACGGCGCTCCAAACATGTCGTGCAAAACAAACGCCAGCCGTTCCGCTGGCGCTAGCCGATCCAACACCACCAACAGTGCCAACCCCACCGAATCCGCCAGCAGGGCCTCCTGCTCCGGGTCCATCATGCCGCCCGCGGGATTCGCAACTGCTTCCGCCGTCTCCCCCGCGAACGGCTCCTCTTTCCGCGATTTCCGGGCCCGCAGCATGTCCAGACACACGCGCGCCACCACCGTCGTCAGCCATCCGCGCAGGTTTTCCACGTCCCTTACGTCCGCTCGATTCAGCCGCAGCCAAGCTTCCTGCACCGCGTCGTCCGGCTCGCTCAACGACCCCAGCATCCGGTACGCGACTCCCCGCAGATGCCCTCGGCTATCCTCAAATGCTTCTACCAATCCTTTGGGTTCGCTCACGCTCCCATCCTTTCACACGCCCTGCTCTCAACATTGACGAACCAGACTCCGTATCTGTGACAACCGCCCCCAGTTTTTCCTAGGGACCGGCCTCCGAGCCGGTCCGCCACGTAAACCTCCCACGAAGGTTCGTACATCCCCCACAAAACCGTCACACTTTCCCGCCCCCACTCGTCATCTCCCTGAACGGCAAAACCCGTCAACAAGGAGAATTCATCATGAACCAACCACGCTCGCGGAGGCGACCATGAATACCGTACTTTGGATCGTCCAAGTGTTGTGGGGCGTCTTCTTCAGCGTCACCGGTTTCGGCAAAATCTGCTGTTACAACTCGGCCCTGTGGAACGAAACGCGCCCTCGAGTGCCTTGGTTTTCCGCGGTGCCGCAGGACCTGTTCGTCTTCATCGGGATCTGTGAGTTTCTTGGAGGCGTGGGCCTGATCCTGCCGGCGATAACCGGGGTCAAACCGAAGCTCACGCCGTTTGCCGCCTTCGGCCTAACGCTGGTCATGATCCTGGCGGCTGCATTTCACATCGTGCGGGGCGAGTACAACTTTCTACCCATCAATCTTCTGTTGGGTGGGGTCGCCGCGTTCACCGCGTATGGACGGTGGCTTGTGGCGCCCATCGCGCCCGGGTCGATCAGCACCTTCCGTGTGCTTAAAGGGCTCGCGGTTCTCGGCGTGCTGGTCCTCGTCAACTTTGCTCCGCTCTGGCACAGAATGACGCACACTCACTAACTGATGGCTCGGTGTTGGGACAGACGGCATGAATGAATACTCGGCCCACCCCGGCCAGTACAAGCAGGTCCGAAATAACTTTATGTATTGAAGTCAAGAAATCAAAGGAGATGAAAGCTATGAAAAACACTATCGACAAACTTATGATGTTCAGCTTGGCGGTCAGCGACATGCCGAAGGCAAAAGCATTTTACGCGGACAAACTTGGTTTGAAGGTCGCATCGGACTACCGCCAAGACGACGACCATTGGTGGGTATCGCTTACCCTCCCTGAAGATGGCGCTTCTATCACCCTCACCACCGCTCACGAAAACATGAAGCCCGGCACGATGAAGCTGTACTTTGCGACTTCAGACGTTGCCGCGGTCCACAAGGAACTTGGCGTCAAGGGCGCTAAGGTCAACGGCGTCAAAGACGACCTGTTCGGCCCAGGGTCAGGCGTAAAATGGTTTAATCTTGAGGACCCTGATGGCAATCAAGTCCACCTGGTACAGGCCACGCAGTAAGGAAGCCGCGGGTTGTTCCCGGTGCGCCAGGGCTCCGGTCTCGACCTCCAACGCGAAATACGGGTTGGAGCGGAGGTCGCCGAAGGCTGCTGGACGCGTGCCAAGTCGGGTTCCGCCAGAAGGATTATGCCGAGCGTCGAGAGCCAGAAGTGCATGCGGAGCCGTCGGCGGTGCGTTCCGGAATGGGTCGCCACGCATGCGAGATTTCCTTTGGGTTATCCTCGGTCGAGAGTCTATCGGCGAGGAACTGCCGAATTGCCGTTCCGATGCGCGCGCTGGCACGTCCGTCGCCATACGGGTTATGCGCACGCGCCATGGATTCGTACGCCTGCCGGTCATCAAGGAGCCGGCTGCATTCCGCAACGATGCGCTCTCGGCTGGTGCCAACTAACTTAGCGGTTCCGGCCTGCACCGCCTCAGGCCGCTCAGTTTTTTCCCGCATGACCAGTACGGGTTTCCCGAGTGAGGGTGCCTCCTCCTGGATTCCACCCGAATCCGTGAGCACAATCCACGATTGCATCAGCAACGCAACGAAAGGAACGTACTCCGTAGGCCCGATGAGGGAAACACGGGGACGTCCGCTCAAATGGCGATTCACGGGTCTAAGGACGTTGGGGTTCGGATGAACCGGATACACAATCTGCACATCGCTGCGTTCCGCCAGATCGGCCAAGGCGGCGCAAATCTGCTCCAACCCGTCACCGAAGCTCTCCCGCCGGTGTGCCGTCACCAGAACGAGCTTACGGTTCGGGTCGAGTGAAACAGGAAGCTCCCGGCACAGGTTCTGACGTAGACGGTCCCGAACGTGTAGCATCGCGTCGATGCCCGTGTTTCCCGTCACAGAGACCGTGGCTGGCGCGACGCCCTCGTTGAGAAGATTCTCGGCAGCCCACCTCGTGGCGGCAAAGTGCAGTGAAGCGATCCGTCCTGCCAACAGCCGGTTGAATTCCTCGGGAAATGGTTGGCTGAGGTCGCCGGTTCGCAGGCCCGCCTCAACGTGCCCGACGGGAACGCGCGCATAGAACCCGGCCACCGCGCCGCAAAGCGTCGTGGTGGTGTCTCCTTGCACCAGTAAGAGGTCCGGTCTGTAGTCGATCAGCACGCGCTCCAGACGCGAAATGATGTTCGAAGTCGACTGAAACAGGGATTGACCGGGGCGCATGCAGTCCAGATCGTAATCCGGGCGAACCCGAAACACTCTGAGGACCTGGTCCAGCAAGCGTCGGTGCTGGCCGGTTACGCAGACCTTAACTGACCACTCCGGATACGCTCGGCGCAGGTGCAATACTACCGGGCATAGCTTGATGGCTTCAGGCCGAGTTCCGAAAATGACTAGAATCTTATTCATCGTAATGCTCCCGTTTAGCGCGGAATGAGGGCGGGTCCATTGCCGACAAGTGTTACGCATCGTGAATGGGTCTATTGCCGGGCGATCACCATGCGCCGTAGCGTGTAGGGCTTTCCGGTGCTCAGGTTCGCGTTAAAAGCACGCGAAATGGCTGTTTGGAGATCGCGTTGCGGATTCGCTCGCCCTCCCGATGCGACTGCTTTCGTTTTCTCTACGTCACTGCTTTGACCGCGGCCTGTGTTCATAGCTTTTCGAGTCACCTCTCAATCCACCAGACCTCTCAATCCACCACCTCAAAGCGCCTGGTCTTCGCCCATTTTGCAGGGCGCTCCCTGATGAAGTCGTCGCAGAATGCCCAAGCGACCACAGGGATCCAGAGCTGGCAGTAGGTGAAGTACATGACGGGAACGAGGAGATTATCGACCAGGGATTTTTCTTCGTGCTCGTAGGCCAGCGCGATCCAAAGTTGCAGGCAGAATGCGAGAAAGGTAAACAGCCACGCCAGCGCGTAAGGTCCGGCTACATCGATACGCACCAGCCCTGCGGCACCCAAAAGGAAGAAGGCATCCGACGCGACGATGGCCAGGAAAAATCCATAAAACAGCGAAAGCGAGTACAACAACTCCCACCCGACCAAGCGGGGCCGAATGCGCAGTAATTTGCTGGCGTGCTTCTTGAATACATGATTGTTTCCACGCACCCAACGATGTCTCTGGCGGAACCAGGTGCGCAAGTTTTCGGGCTCCTGCTCCCAAGTGACCGAGGCTGGCACGAAGGCAATCGAAAACCCGGCCTCGTATATGCGCAAGGTCAATTCGGCATCTTCTGTGAGGGCGGACGGGTCCCATCCTCCAAGCGACTCGAGCAGGGAGCGCCGAATGACATAATTGGTTCCTGGAAGAGCGCTGAATCGCATCAAGGCCCAGCGGCCAGCCTGGACAATCCACTGAAACGCGATGCCTTCAACGTTGAGGAATCGCGTTAGTGGGTTGCGTCGTCGGTTTAAGCACCGGAAAATCCCAGTCGCAGCTCCCAGGCGCGAATCACGCACCAAAGCCTCGACGAGTGGGCGGAGCGCTCCGCGCTCCGGGCGGTTATCCGCATCATAGATCGCGATGATTGGATACTGGGCGGCAGTCAGGCCGTAGTTCAACGCCCCCGCCTTCCCGCGAGCCGCAATTTCGTGCGGCACCTCGAGCAGTTTGAGACGTGGGTCTACGGCGAATTGCCGGATTATTTCAGCAGTTCGATCGGTACTGCCGTCGTCGATCATCAGGAGTTCCATCCGCTCGGCGGGGTACTGCAAGGGCAACAAGGCCCGGATGGTATCGGAGATGACCAACTCCTCATTGTGACAGGGCACCAGCACGGAAACTGCGGGCAACTCTGAATCCGGAACGGAGGGGATGAATGGTCCCGACCAGCGCGTTCGCTCGAAGAATCGGTGCCCCTCGAAAAAAAGCAGTGTCTGGTAGCCGACCATGAACCAGATCACCGCGACGCTGGCCACGAATATGGCGTCGAGCACAGTGTGGGAGTACATTCAGATCTCCTTGCGAGTAAAGCTTGGGGCGCGGGTGCATTCTCCGGCGATGAAGGCTTTCTGCCCCACAGACGGCCCGTAAACGAAATGCTGGCACTAACATCAAGATGAGAACTGTTTTGATCCATGCGGCCGATCGTGCGCCCGCCTTCGAGGAAGATGCTCCAGCGCGGACTGACGTTGATCGACAGGCCAGCTGAACCGCGTACCTCTGTCCGGTTCCAGCCTAGATTGCTGATCGCACCCAAATCCTTGGTCATTCGCGAAGACTGCAAGACGGCCATCGGGGCAATGCGGTCGGTGATATTCCATTCGCACTTTACAGCCCCAAATGCAACGCCGCGCGTAATATAGCCGGCGGTCAAAGCCAGATCGCAAAGCCTAATGTTTTTCTGCAGGATAAGGGGAAGCATGAAATGTGCATGGCCGGCTCCGCTGGCATCGCCCCACAACAGCTCCAGCGTGGGCTTTACGGCGAGGGCTGGCCGGTAGCGGCCCCCGGGCCCCAAGAGAAGCTTCAGACCCACGTAGCTGTTGTCTGGTTCGGCCGCCAACTGATTTCCGCCGACTTGCGAAAACGTTGCAGCTCCAAAACCCGACAGCTCGATTCGACGGTGCAAGCCAAAGCTGAAGTCGACGCCGGTTGCCGAGACCGAATTTCCGCCCCCCGTGCGGACGAAGGAACCATACTGGCCGATCGAAAAGGCGCCCGGATCGGTCAGCTCCGCGTCCTCATAAGTCGTGAAAGGCGAGTTGATGCTCTGGCCCGGTTTAACCTGCGAGTGCAGTGGAATGCAGCCGCCGACGAATAGAAGGGCTACGGCAATGCCAAAACTAAGACCCTTCCTCATTCCGACCGCCGCCAGTGGCTGGTCGGTCTTGTCCGAAGTTGAAGATACAACCAAAGCATGCGCAGCGTCACCGCAGCGCCTACAACAGTGAGCACTGATGACAAGATCCAGCTCGACCAGTTGACCGCGAGACCCGCGCGGGTAAGCGTAGTGATGTCTAGACGGTGCTCCCCGCGCGGTGCCAGGAGCACCCATTCATCTCCCTGCCCTTCGACGGGGAGGTTGGCCTTGCCTCCATCGACGGAGATCTCCTGCGGCTTCCGACTCAGGACGATTACAGCCTGCGCCGGGCTGGCGTATTGAATGTTGAATCCGGTCGGATGCCTCTGAGCCGCGAGAAGGTCGCAGCTCAAGCTCCACAACTCGATCGCCGGGGTCGAAACAGAAAACCGTAACCCGGGAAGTTCACCCGAGACGCCATGATCACCGGGAGGGATGAACAGACCACTGGAAGCGACAACGGGCCCGGAACGACCATCGAGAGAATACGCCCGGTCCCTGGGGGTATCCAGAAACACGGGAAATGGACTGTCTACTTGGTAGTTGCCGCCGCTTTGTACAGCCTGGGCCGGCCGCGCGAGGGCGATGCTTAAGAGGCGCCAATCCTGTGGCTCAACCGTATGCTCGGCATAAATGGCCACGCGTCCCAAAACCGCGGCGGCCTTCACGGTTTCCGCCAGTTCGGTGCCCTCGGCAAGGGTGGAGGGTAGCGAGGTGCCCTCGGTATCGCGGCTGACGACGTTGATGTCGAACATGAGCCGGCGTTCCTCGGGCACGAGCGTGCGGTACGTTTCCGCGTAACGCTGGTAGCGGTCCGGCGGGTCCGTCCAATGCTCCACGGAATCTTCCACTTGCAGGGTGAAATCGAACTCCTTCATCAGCGCCGCGATGCGCCGGGAATCCACACCCAGCGCTGGTCGCACATATTTGCTGTTGAGGCTATCCAGGGTCGTTACGATGACGTCCATACCGCGCTCCCGCGCGAGTGGCGCGAGTTCGCCGAGGACCTGGCGATGCCACTCGGTAACAATGTCCTCGCGATAGCTCAAGAATGCGGCGAGCGCCTTGGGATTGCGCTGGTGATAAAACGGAGACGCGGGCGCGAACAATTGCGCGGGATCGAAGCCAGACCGCTTGGCGAAGTCCGCGCGCACCTGGTTGTTCATCGGCACGAAGCGGTCGGGCCGCAGGTAGTCGGGGTACTCGGCGTCAAAGTTCAACTCGGCGATGTTGATTCCATCCCACGCCTGCGAGGTCAGCAAGGCCTCCGCCCAATCCATCGTCGCGCGAAAGCACGCCGGGTTCTGAAAATTCATCAGGAAGCGCCAGCCAGGCCGCCCATCCCCGCCAGACGCCGCTTGCTCACGCCATTCTGGATGCTGGAGCCACATTGCCTGGGTCACCTGGGGAAACATGAACCAGGCGTACACAGAGATTCCGTTCCTGTGACAGGCGCGGATCAACGCGGCGTAGTTGAAGCTATAGTGGTCATAGAAATGCCAGGCGGCGACATACACCGCGCGAATGCCAGACTGCTTCCAGAAATTGGCCAAGTTGTCTGGATTGACGCCCGCGCGGTAGCCGGGATCGAAATAGGTCTCAATTCGGCCTCCCCGTAACGCCGAGCGCAGGTGAAAGGCTTCGGCCAGGTACTCGGCAAGAAGCGGATAATGACTCACGCCATCTTGGGTGTGGTTATCAAGTGGTACGGAAAGATAGAGATAGCGCCCGGAGCCGTATTGGCCAGCCACTGCAACAGGTTGTTTGGTGCCGGTGTCGAGCGCGAAGGGCCGTGAACCCGGCGGCGGGATGTAACGCTCTGCCAGTTCCTCCGGCCGCCAACTGAACGAGGTGCTTTCCTCCAACACCTCCTGGATCTCGGCCACGGGCAGTTTCCATCCGCTCTCTTGAAAGCCGAGTGTTGGCAGCCAGTTCTGATGCCCATCCGCGAGAACCAATCCTCCGGACGCCAGATAATGCAAGATCTCTTGTTGCTGGGCGTCGCTCAGCAGGGAGCCGACACCACCGGGTACCACAAGGAGCGTGGTCTTGTCGCGCGGCACTTCCAAGAATTTCTCTAGTGGCACGGTGCGAGTGAAAAAGCCGCAAATGCCCAATGTCGAAAGGTAACTCTGCTGGTTGGCGACTTCTTCAGCGGACCCTTCGGCATGGGAGAGAATCCATGCTTCCCGCGGTTCACCGTAGACGGCAGTTGTCTCTCGAGGACGCCCGCGGGTGGCCCACTGCCTCCACCAGGCTTGCAGTCTCCCTCTGACTTGAGCGAGGCGACCCGGCCGCGCGGGTTTTTCAAGACAGTCCAGCGCCGCCCAGCCGCCTGTTGGTACGTCAACGTAGACTTCAACCGGATGATTGGCGCGCGCAGGCGACGTCCGCTCGCTTACGAGGTTTCCAGCGGCGTCAAAGCGGCGCAGCCGCCAGAATTCATCCTGTGGGGATAATCGCACCGGACCCGACTGGGTGCGCACCACATAACGGCCGGCCTCCTCCACTTCGCCCGCAAACTCCCGCAGCGAAACAAAGTGATATCCCAGCGCGGAAATACCATCCAGTACCTGACCCAGCAGCTTCGCGTCGAGGAACGGATGGAAGTAGAAAGAGGGTAGTCCGTCCCGCACGACTTGCAGGTAGCGGGCATTTTCAATTACTACTCTGGGATCCGGCTTTTCAAGGGGCAGATAGCCCAGATTCTCGGGAACCACATAGCGGCCAAACTCATCGATGACGGGGTATGGGAAATACTGAACGGAAACGAGATTGGGCGTCGGCATGGTCCGTTCGTAAAACAGCTTGAACCGCTGCTGCATGGCACGATAATCGGCCGCCGATGCGGCATAGTGAGGGGTCTCAAAGGCAATTGGGAAAATGTCGTTTGCGAAAAGCTCAGCCAGGCCGGCATCAAGTCTATGGACTATCTCCTGCTCGGAATCTCCGGCGATGGGCTTGTTTTTAATCCCATCCCAGAACTCGTAATCGTCGCCGGTCGAGCTGTGGTATTGATGACTCCAGCCATGCATCACCGGCGTCCCTCCGCGGCCGATCATGTAATGGATTGCTTCGACTACCTGGGCGCGGTCGGACAACCGCATCTCCACGTTGTCCCAGGGGTTGCGATAGAGCGGGATGGTGGCTATCTGGAAGGGTATGTGGCGCTTGCTCAACGCCTCGGACGCAGTTCGGAGGTCGCCTGGCTGCGCTTCCGCGCTGACATCTTCGATGCGAACCAGTGCTTGTGACTGACGCGCGTGATCAATTTCAAGAATTTCGTGCAGCAGGTCGCAGAAGACCAGATAACGACTCCCTTCCTGGCCACCTCCGGAAAGGAATTCGGCGAAATACCAGAACCGACCACGCCTCAACGCGTAAGGTTTGCGCACATTGTCGCTCTGGACGGCGGTTGCGCGCACCTCTGCTTGACCGCCCTCCACTGGTTCGACAACCGTGAAAGTGAAGTTCTCTTTTGGGAACAACGTGTGCTGGTATTCAACACGCCAGGCCGTACGGTTCCCCACGTTGCCCAAGTAGCGTAAGCCGAACTGACGCCGCGCTTTGGGGTCTGCTAGCAGTTGGTCGACATTCAGCCCAAGCCAGCAGAACGGTTGGCGTGACGACCTTACGTCCTTGAGAAACTCTGCAGGTAACCTGGTTCCTGCATCGCTTCCAATGTAAAAAGCGGCGCGGTAGCGAGTAAGCTGATCCGCTCGGTAGTCGGCCAATCGAACCAATTCACCGCGAAGTCCGAAGTGCCCCAACAGGTTCTTGACGTAGTGCGCCGCCAGGTACCCGTCAGCCAGCGGCCAGTCGGGGCCATCATAGATGATGCCGACATTGGCGACCGCGGGTTGAGAAGGCGGCTGTGTGGGGAACGCAAACGCAGTGCAAGCACACAGTGCAAAAAGCACCGATCCGATTACGCGCGAAAGGTCGCGCACTAAACTCGTTTTTGCGGTCTCTTGTATCGCCAGCCTGGATGGCCTCCAAAACCGCAGCCGAAGCATAGAAAGGAAAGCGGCCCCTAGGCGAAGGGTCGTTTGCTTCGTGAATTTGGCTTGTTGCCGTTGTGGAGATGGTACGTTGCGTTGGGCGTAACCGAGAACCGTGTGGGAATACATTGAGATCCCCTTGGGACTAAAGCTGGGGCGCGCGTCGAACACCCGCAAGAAACAACCGCTCGCGCAAGGCGTACGTGCAATGCGGCTTTGATCCTGAGGACTAGCGGATCCTCCGCTTGCTACTACTGTTTCTGCTAAGGATTGAAAGGGCCAAGCCCGAGCCGGCCGACCTAACACAGCCGCCGCTCTGGCACGATGCCAGACCGGGTGATCAGGACCTGGAGGGCTCGTCGCTGGGGACGTTTCCGTTCCGCCGCTGGCTGATCATCGGTTTTCGCGCTGGGCGCTCGTAGGCTGGGGAATCAGTCGTCTCGCACTGTTGTCGTTGCTGGGGCGGTGCGGGCGATAGTAGCATCGCCGGGGCAGGTGCCGAGTAAGATAGCACTCGTCGTGGCAAGACGCAATACGGTGGCAGTAAAATCATTGAAGTTCCGTCGGAACTCCGGAGGACAGCTTTCGCTCAGGCGCGACCTCCGTACAGACGCCCCTGCGACGAGGGTCGAGATCACCAACGCTGCGTTCGCCAACTTCGATTTCCAGAATCCTTGATTGTCTCTCGTGGTTCGCGAAGGGTTTCGGCCGATTCTTAAGGAATAATGTCCGCCCTATTTCGTTGCTTTGCACAACTGCAACAAATCGTTATAGCTTCGAATAATGATGGATCCTCGCCCCCGCCTTACCAGGCCTTTCTTCTCCCAAGCCGCAAGCAATTGGTTCACGGCCCAAACCGTCGTCGCGGTCATCTTCGCCACTTCTTCCTGTTCAATATTGATTTGAAGCTCGGCATTCACCTCGTGGCGGCCGATTTGGTTCAGCAATCGAAGCAGCGCATGAGCCACACGCGGAGAGACTGTGGCCGTGGACACCTCACAGAATCGGTCTTCGAGCTCGCGGATTCGCCGTTCCGCAATCCGCTGCCGGTTTCGCTGCAGGATGGGGAATCGCATTGCCGCAGCTTCGAAGGCTGGCCGATCCCAGATTAACGTTCTGCAGTCTTGATCTGCTTGTGCGGTCAAGGAATGTGCGCCTCCGGGGGCCGGAGCAATCTCGCCAATTAGCTCTCCGGGTAGTTCGAGTCGAAGGATCACTTCGGCGTTCCTACTGAACTGCGTTATTCGCACCCGTCCACTTAACAGCAGGAATACTTCTTTTGCTGGATCGCCCGAGACAAAGATGATGTCGCGCGTCGCGAAATCTTTTGGTCGGGCCGCTGCCAAGACTTGAGTGAAGGTCGGCAAAGAGCTCGGACATCTTCACGGTTGAATATCGCTTGGTTGTTCCGTTCATAGGGACCACCGGTAACGCCTGGAGTTGTCCGACGGAAGAATTCCGGCTCACACCGAAAATTGTGCAGATATTTTACCCGGAAGATGGAGTTGCCTCACGTGGAGAAGTCCGAGATCTGTAAACTCTTGGTAAGAAGCGTGTAAGATTCTTGCAAATTCAATTGGCGGTGGACGGTCGAGATGCGCGCCAGGCGTTGCCCTAGCGATCGATGATCAACACGAGCCTGTTCTTAGTCAAGAAGCTCGAGTGCTCGCAGTGCCGCTAAAGCCCTATCGCGCTGTTTCTCGGTGTACCAGGTGGGGGCATATTCCTCCAGCAAGGCAACCAACTCCAACAAAGCCTCTGTCGGAAGTCGCTGCGCCGCCAAAGCCCTATCGCGCTGTCCTTCCGTATACCAGGTGGGGGCATACTCTTCCAGTAGAGCGCACAGCTCCATCAAGACCTCATTGGGGTTAACTGATTGCGGCTGCTGAGAGGTGTTGGCGGCCTTTGGCAACTTTTGGAGATTGACAGATGTTTTCCAATCCTGCGTAGGGTGGTGCAGGTGCAGCCCAACCATATAGGAATCGTATGTGAGCGACCGATAATGAACCACCCGAGCCCGTGAGTAGAGATTGCCACGGATCGACTGCACCAAGAGCTGCTCATTCGGCTGCCAAACAAGCCTACTGACGACCTGCGCGCCGTGCGAACTGATGTCCACCGTCGGCGTTATTTCAAATCCGTCGTTCTCAAGATTCCAGAGGCGCACCAGAATTCGCTTTGAGATGCGGCTTTCAGCTCGGACCTCAGGAGGTGGATTCGGCAACGACTTCCTTCCCCGTTTCAAGATTTTTGCGAATGTCGGCCCGCCCGTTCCGAAGACCCTTTATGGTTGTCCGGCTGGTTTGAAAGTCAACCATACCTCCCCGTTTGGGGACTTATTCACATTGGATGCGAAGGCTGGTGACTTTGATTTCGCCCAAGTGTGAGATGTGCCTCGCGTCACAGAGTACTCTGCCCCCCGAGAGCTTGCTGGCGGAGCAAACGATAGATTGTGTCGAAAGAGGTACGGCCCATGCCCACGCGTCCTCTAGCGGACACCTAATGGCGTAGTTCGCGCAACCCCGGTTCCTGTGAATGCAATGTCTTACGCAAGAGGGGCCTTGCGTCAGCGCTTCCCACCGTCCGAGTTCACGGTATTCCCCCGAGCATCGAGAAGTTGTGAGAGCTCGCACTCGCGCGAATGATCGGCCAGCGACTTCAAGAGCTCGAGGGAGCGTTTTCGCCGGGTTTTTAGGAAAACGTTGGTGCGCGACTAAGTCTCGGGCTCCAGGCGACTTGCGAGTTTGGCGGAAGGCGAAGCGGCAATGCGAGATAAGCGAACGGAGCCAGCTGTGAATGCGCTTTTGGCGAACCATGCCCAACCTACCTCCCAAATGCCAATAATTCTTCGACGTCCGCGACGAAGGCCCTTAGGCTAGAGTTTCTGGAATCTCGGATGTTCACGGTTGTCAAATTGTGATTCACTTGAAGGCGAAGAAATCTCAACAAGATGCGGAAGAAGCGATTTTTTCCAAACTCGGCCTTCGTCGCGGCGGCTCCTTCGCTTTTCCTGCTGATGTTCCTCCCTCCGGGCGTGGAGGCCGAGCCTAGGCTTCCCCATCTCTTCACCGATCACATGGTTCTTCAGCAGGACATGAAGATTTCCGTCTGGGGCTGGGCTGATCCGGAAGAACGCATCACGGTGAACCTGGGGCCGCACACTAGCGAGACGGTTGCCACGCCAGCGGGCCGTTGGGATGTCTCGCTGCCTGCGATGCACGCGGGAGGACCGTTTACGCTCATTGTGCGCGGAAAGAAGATTGTCGAAGTAAAAGACGTATTGCTCGGCGAAGTCTGGATCGCCTCAGGCCAATCCAATATGAGCTACGCTTTGAGCGGGGCGAAGGGCGCGGCAGAGGAAATTTCCGCAGCCAACTATCCCCAGATGCGATTCTTTACGGTGCCAAAGAGAATTGCCCTCGCGCCTCAGGAAAACACCCTGACGGCCGCTTGGGAAATTTGCACGCCCGATACGGCGAAGATATTCTCGGCGGTCGCTTATTTTTTTGGCCGTGATCTGCACAAGGCTCTCAATGTACCAATAGGGCTCATACTCAGCGCCTGGCCAGGCACTGCTGGAGAAGAGTGGACCGACCCGGATTCTTTACGTCGGGAGCCGGTTTTGCGGCCCATCGTCGAGCGATGGGAAGCGATGCCCGAGGAAGTCAAAAACCTCGCCGCAGGGCCAGCCGAAATCTCCCTGGAATTCGATGACTTCGAGCTGCTACCCGCGGCGGGAAGTACGGGCACTCCAACGTTGTTTTGTAATTTTGACGATGGCGCGTCTCGCACAGAGACAGGCGGGATTTGGACCTACAACTGGCCGGACGCGGCCGGCTCAACGTTTGACCTGGTGGCGCCTGGGAGGGGGGGAGCTGGGTACGCCGCGCGCGTGGCTGGAAAACTGGACGGCACGAGTTCTTCGAATTTGCAGGCAACCTTCAAGAGCGATGGTTCTCCCACGGACCTCGGTTCGTCTATAGGCACGCGCTTCTGGGTTCGCGGGAAGGGGGCATTTCAATTTCAAATGCTACAGCCCACGATTTCCGACTGGGACAACTATTCCGCAGAAATGATTCGCGCAACGCCAGAATGGCAGGAAGTCACCATCTGGTTCAAGGACTTGAAACAAGCGGGTTGGGGGGTGAGCGAACCGTTCACTACAAACGCGCTCACTGGTTTCGTGCTGAACATCATGGCCCCCCTTGGCGACCCCGAAAGACCGCCATCAGGTCTTTACCATGGCATGATTGCTCCGCTCGATAAGTATCGCATTCGCGGCGCCATTTGGTATCAAGGGGAGGGCAATACCTGGCGCGCGGAGCAATACCGGACCTTGCTGCCTTCGCTGATCCAGGGGTGGCGCAAGGGATTTGGCGAGCCGGACTTTCCCTTTCTGATTGTGCAGCTGCCAAATCTAGGAGAGAGCCCGCCGCTTGGCGATTCCATCTGGGCGGAACTGCGCGATGCGCAGTTGTGGACCCTCAAAACGGTGCCGAACACGGGTCTCGCCGTGACCATCGACGTCGGCGATTCCAAGAACCTGCATCCGCCACGGAAAGCAGAAGTCGGCGACCGGCTGGCGCTCTGGGCGTTGGGAACCACTTATGGCCGCCAGATTGTCTATTCCGGGCCAATCTACGAATCCATGAAAATCGCCGGGAACGAATTGCACATCCACTTTCGACATGTGGGCAACGGGCTCGAAGCGCGTGGCGGGGCGTTAGAGGGATTCTCTATTGCCGGAGCGGACCGACGGTTTCACGGGGCGGATGCCAGAATTGACGGTGACGAGGTGGTCGTTTCGAGCAAAGAAGTGAGTTCTCCGGTTGCCGTACGGTATGCATGGGCGGGAAGCCCGGAATCGAACCTCTACAACAAGAATGGACTGCCTGCTTCTCCGTTCCGCACCGACGATTGGCCGGGCGCAACCGCAGGGAAGCGGTGAGCCAAAGCGAAGTTCCGCGAAATCGGTTTAGGGCTTGTTGTTCCTGTTTGCAGGGTGGCGTCATGAATGGTCGTCTGGACGCGGCGGAAAGACGCACGCGCTTCGCGCTGGGCCTCCTCCTTTTTTGCATTGTTCCCGTTTTCTTGTGGTCGCGAACTAGCCGCTCAAATGGCGCTCAGTCTTCATCGGGAGGGTCGAGAGCGCATCCTCGGGCCGATACGGCCGGCTGGTCTCCCTCGAAATTGGGCGAGCCGCTGTTGCGCGATCCGGTGTGGGTCTACAACAACTGGTCTTCCTACGACGAGCTATCCGACAACATCCCGCTCACCGAAGAGCTGGCGATGAAAGAGCTCGACGAAATCGTCCGGCTTCGCAAGTTTGGAATTCATTTCGACTACTACATGATGGATGCCTTCTGGTTTGCGCCGGATGGCGGGTACCGCGCTTGGCGCAAGCCGAATTGGCCGGACGGCCCCGACCACTGGATCGCGGCCTGCAAGGAGAACGGCCTTCTTCCGGGGCTGTGGTTTGGAACCAATGCGCTGGTACATATCAATGCTGCGCCGCAATGGAAGGATTCTGTCGGGACCAGTGGATGGACGATGTCGTTTTCCGAAGGAGGTTTTCTTCCGGAGTTCATGAACGTTTTGCAGTACTGGTATGACCGCGGAATCCGCATGTTCAAGTTTGACTTCGCATACTTTGACGCGGCCACAGCAGAAACGCAAAAGACGATGAAACCGGAAGAGATTCGAAAGAAAAATGAAACAGCTCTTCGTGAGGCATTGGCCAAATTCCGCGCGAAGAATCCAGACGTAATGCTGGTGGCGTTTAACGGCTTTGGCGGCGATGTTGAGTCGACCGCCGGCCCGTTTCCTTTCCACAATCCCGTGGACCTCCAATGGCTGACCGTATTCGATTCGCTGTATTCCGGCGATCCGCGTCCTTCGGACGTGCCGGAAATGAATTTCTGGCGCTCCATGGACATTTATAGCGATCACATGGTGCGCCGCTACGAAGAAAGCGGTCTACCGCTCGAGCGCATCGACTCGACCAGCTTCATGATCGGCAATACCGGCACGATCTATTACCGCAAGACGAATGCGTGGATGGGCATGCTGTTGCTGGAGGTCGCGCGGGGAGGTTGGGTCAACACCATCCACGGCAATCTGGAGTTTCTGGACGAGGCGAAGGCACGGTGGTTTGCTCGGGTGCAGAAACTCTACGCGCTGCTCGAAGCCGAAGGCCGCACCAAAACCTTTGGCGGCATTCCCGGCGACGTCGAGCCCTACGGTTTCGGCTCGCTCGATTCCACGGGCGCCATTTATACGGTGATGAATCCCGCGCAGTCCGTCGAGGAAATCGAACTTCCGCTTCTCTCCCGCGTTCAGGAGCCGCTCGGCGGCGGGCGCGTGATCTTCCGCGATGCGGGATTTGTGCCGGAGCTAAGCCGCAACAAGATCAAGCTTGGGCCGGGCCAGCTTGCGGCCGTGGGTTTCGGGCGCTATGCCGGACCTGAATTCGATTTGGGTGTCGAAGAGGATGTGCACATACCCCGGTCAATCGCTCCGGTGGAGGCCAGATTTGTCTCAAGAGGGCAGAACACCATCGAGGCGACCCTCACCGCTCCCACAAAAGGCGATCTACGCATCATCTTCGAGCAACGCAACAGTGATGGCTGGATCACCCGCAGCTGGCCGGGTGGTCCCCCAAAAGGCAAGTCGGTCGGGACGGTTTTGAAGATTCGCGCGGAGCAGAATGGCAAAGAACTGCCCATCGCGACGGACTACGACCGCGTGATCTGGAGCGGCCTATCCTGGGG
>DATAIH010000086.1:0-2809 GCA_036262755.1 Candidatus Acidiferrum sp. | reverse complement strand
CAACCGACTTCGTAACGACGCGAACTCTTTTCGGAGGTCATGCGATGTTGCGCCCTTGATGTTCTTTACGAGGCGATGAATCCCAAATTGAGGATCAACCTCTACGAGTAAGTGAACCTGATCTGGCATGACTTCCAGAGCGATCACCTCGGCTCGATACCTAGCAGCAATCTTACGGATCAGTTCTCCGAGTCGCTTGGCTATCTTGTCCATCAAAACTTTGCGCCTATATTTCGGGCACCAAACAACGTGGTATTTGCTGCTGTAAACGACGTTGTTGTTCGACTTGTATCCTAGCATCATAAGCGCATGTTACTACGTTCGCTTTTCGTTTGTAAATAGATAGACATTATCCTTATAAGGTCGGGCTTACCGCATGCCTAAAGGCAGGGGATTGCGCCCTCCCGTTGTTCACGGGAGTTTTCTGTCTCAAGTTGGATTGGTAGAGCAAAGCGCAGGCAGCCATTGCGCAGCCGAAAGAAGGCACATGCGGAGTAATACAGGTAGCTCCATTTGCAGTGATCGGTTCGGTTTCACTTGTGGGATACTCTTGCCTTCGGCTTCGAGGAGACAACAACGCAGACTCATCGAAACGACTCGGCGCGATCGGCAGCGCTTCCAATTGCTCCATCCGTCGAGCGACGAAGGTGGGGCATCGCCTGGTTGCTGGGCTTCGGCGTCCTGGTCAATTATTTCGATCGCGTCAATCTGTCGGTGTCTCAGGACGCACTCCGGGCCGCGTTCGGAATCTCCCCGGTGATGTTCGGCTACTTGTCGAGCGCTTACAGCTGGACTTATGCCGCGTGCCAATTGCCCGCGGGCCTTTTGCTCGATCGCTTTGGCGTCAAGCTCATCGGTCGGGTCAGCACGTTTCTCTGGAGCGTGGCTTCCTTCGGCGCGGCCCTCGCCTCCGGCCTCCGTGGCTTCTTCGTTGCCCGATTTTTGCTGGGAATCGGCGAGGCTCCGACTTTCCCGGCCAACGCCAAAGCCGTTGGTTACTGGTTTCCCAGTTCGGAACGCAGCCTGGCGACCGCAATGTTCGACGCAGCGGCGAAATTCGCGTCCGCCATCGGCGTCCCGTTGATCGGCATCCTGATGCTGCGTTTTGGCTGGCGGTGGAGTTTCGCGGCGACGGGATTTGTGAGCCTGTTTTATTTTGGTCTGTTCTATGGGTCTTATCGCAATCCGAGCGAGGACAAGCTACTCTCAGCAGAGGAGCGCAAATTCATCGGCCGCGGCGGTGCACAGCCAGAGGATGCCGTCAAAGCGGCAGAAGGCGCTCCGCTCTCTTATCTGCTGCGGCAGCGCAAAGTTTGCGGTTTGGCGCTGGGTTTTGCCTCGTACAACTACACTTTCTACTTGCTCTTGACGTGGCTGCCTTCCTATTTCGAAAGCGCGCTTCATGTGAACTTGTTGCACTCCGTCCTGTTCACGAGCGTTCCCTGGCTGTTCGCCACGCTCACCGACCTCGTGATCGGCGGCTGGCTTGTGGACACACTCGTCCAGCGCGGATGGAACGCCGTTCGCGTCCGGCAGGTCGTTCTCATCGGCGGAACGAGCTTCGGGCTGGGCATCCTTGGCGCGGCGCACGCTCGAACGCCCGCCGCTGCGCTTTTCTGGATCAGCATGTCTATCGGAGGATTGTCAGCGGCTTCACCAGTCGGTTGGTCGATTACTTCTCTGATAGCGCCCCGCGAGAGCGTCGGCACGCTCGGCGGAATCGTCAATTTTTGCAATCACCTTGCAGGAATCGCCGCGCCGATCGTTACAGGCTATATCGTCAGGGCAAGGAATTCCTTTTCTGGAGCGTTCGCTGCGGCCACGATCTTTCTCTTGATCGGCATTGCTGGCTATGTGTTTCTGCTTGGACGCATCGAACCAATTCCTGAGCCCGCTTGACTTCCTCGAACCCAACGTCCGAGTGAAGAATGCCCGACTCCTACGCTGGTTCTGCCGATTGTTTTCCGCTTGCCGGTCCAGAACCTGGTAGCGCTCGCGTTGCACCAGTCGAGATTCCGCCGTCCACGAGCAAAGTCTGCCCGGTAACGTAGCCGCTCGATTCCGCCGCGAGAAACACGACTGCGGCATCCAGATCCTGCGGCTGGCCAGTACGTTTTAATGGAATGCGGTCGCGGAGATATTCGACCCACTCCTTGTTCTCGTACAGAACCTTGTTCTGTTCGGTCTGAAACCATCCCGGCGCGAGACAATTGACGGTAACGCCGTACCGCCCCCAATCGTCAGCCAAGCTCATCGTCAATTGCCGTATGCCGCCCCGGCTGGCTCCGTAGGCTGCGAGCCCGGCGTAGCCTGCCACGCTCGTGACGGAGCCGATATTAATGATGCGCCCGTAGCGCCGGGCAATCATTCCACGCGCGACTGCCTGGGAGACAAAGAAGCTTCCACGCAAATTCGTATCCAAAACCAGGTTCCAGTCTTCCCAGGTGACCTCAAGCGCGGGTTTCCGGACATTCAAACCCGCATTGTTCACGAGGATATCGACGTGTCCGAAAGCTGCTTCAGCTGCCGCGGTCATCTTTTCAATGCTCTCGTACTGCCGAACATCGAGTTCCAGGGAAATGGCGCGCCGACCGAGGGCCTTGATCTCGGTCTCGAAGGGCAACAGGCGATTGCGGTCGCGGCTTGTGAGCACAAGATCCGCTCCTGCTTTAGCAAGGGCACGCGCCATATATTGGCCGAGGCCCCGGCTCGTGCCCGTGACGATGGCAACTCGGCTGCTGAGATCAAACAGAGCGTTGCTCACGAAGCCTCTCCCGGCCGAAGAATGACTTTCATCAAGTTGGGTTCG
>DATAIH010000085.1:0-43379 GCA_036262755.1 Candidatus Acidiferrum sp. | reverse complement strand
CCCGATGACTCAAACACCAAAAAGCCAAAAATTCCGACCTCCGAAAGACGAAACTTCAACTCTCGCGAATTAAGTAGGCTAGGTGTCGCCCGACGGAGTGCTCGGACGTAAGACCACGTTGGCCGCTTGGGGACCCTGTGCGCCTTGCACCACCTCAAATTCCACCGCATCGCCTTCCGCCAAGGCGCGATATCCCTTTGCCACAATCGCTGTGTAGTGGACAAAGACGTCCGGGCCGCCATGGCGGGCGATGAAACCATACCCTTTCACTTTGCTGAACCATACCACTTTGCCGGTCATTGCTTTTTCTTCGCAGGTCATCCGTATCCCTACATGAACAACGAAACGGTTTCTGCATGAGCCTTATGGGCGCTACATTCCAAAAGGACCACGAGCAGATTAGCGCTGGCTTAGCTAGTGATATGCAGGGGGCTGTGAAGTCTTGAAACGTCAAGGGTATAGTGCCACTCGGCTATCGGTTGCTGCGTATGGCTCCAAACTCTTCCTTCGCGTCACGACAGACGCTCCAAGGAATGTGAGTTGCGGTGGACTTTTTTGTCTGTGCCTCGGACAATCACCGCAATTCGAACTTTGAACGCATCGCAAATCCTCAAAAGCGTCCTCATGGTAATCGGGCGGCCAGCTTCGATCTGTTGCCAGTGGCGAGCGGAGAATCCGAAGGTAATCATATCCTCTTGGCTGTAGCCCCGCCTCTTGCGGAGGGCCTTCACGCGCTGGCCAAGAGCTTTGAAGAATTTTGCATGATCTACCACGCAGCGACTTTTACTTTTGCCTGACCGGAAACACCACGAGCAGATTAGCTGCCTTTGCTCCGTGGTTTCACCGTGCACTTCAAGCGGAGAAGCGTGCCGTTAATCTGATGTGTGTGGATGTGCAGGTTTCGAAGCGGGTGTCGTATAGCCGTACGAACAAGGTGCCAGCCGGGATTGCGCTGGCCTGTCAACTTTGACAGGTTTCCGGGAACTTCGCCGAGTACACAATCCCTAGGTGCCAAGAAGGGTGGCACGAACGGGGTAAAGCGTAAGCGACGCTCAGGGAGTGGGCGCAGCCAGAGCAGGAGCGC
The DNA here is from genome assembly GCA_036262755.1 of Candidatus Acidiferrum sp. Lineage (GTDB taxonomy): Bacteria > Acidobacteriota > Terriglobia > Acidiferrales > UBA7541 > Acidiferrum. The sequence continues at coordinate 42,295 of DATAIH010000085.1, read as the reverse complement.
GACAACTCTGGAAGGCGCCCACTCTCTTTCGCATGGAAATACCAGCTCCGTTCGCGTGGACGCAAAAGAAGAGAGTCTTCAGCCCTCGCCAAGCGCCCTTTGCATCGGGCTCACCAATTCCAAAAGATTTCGTGACTCCCCCAATTCTGACAAGGCGCCAAGGTCACTAATCCCTCGTCCACGTTTTGTAGGCGGCAGCGCTCAACTGCCGAGTAGATCCCGATTGCGGCGATCGGGCATTGTTGTAGTGCAGAATTAGGGTGTGGGGGACGGTTCCGAGGAAAAGGATTTATGCGACGTTTGAAGAGAGATTGCTGGGCCTGTCCGTTCCCGCGCACTTCGGGCTGCTGCTGATAGGCACGCGGGCCTGGACTGTTGTTCCACTGTGCAGTCGCGAGTCAATAGAAAGCGTTCCACCCACCAACTTCAGGCGTTCCTTCATGCTCATCAGGCCAATCCCCTGCGCTTCCATCGCCCCTTGGGGATCAAAGCCCGTCCCCGAATCCTGGACCGTCAGTCGGATCTCATTCAATTCGGCACCGAGCGATACCTGGAGATGTTGCGAACCGCTATGGGTAATCGCATTCTTCAGGGCTTCTTGCAATACGCGGAACAGACAAATAGAGACCTCCTCCGGTAGGTCATTCGGAAGGCTCTCTGAGCAGAAGTCTATCTGCACTTTTTGTCGGTCCGAAAGCTCCTTGCAGAAAATGGCCGCCGCCGATCGAAGCCCCAAATACTCGAGCTTCGAAGAGTGCAGGCGATGTGACAGCGCTTGGATATCGCCAGCAATGTCGTGCAGCTGCTTTATTCCCCGCGCAATTCCCTCGCCGAGCCTCTCCATCTCCGCGGGTTCTTGGTTTAGGCGTTCCAGCTCGACGGCCAGCAGCGCGACGCGCTGATTGATGTCGTCGTGAAGCTCGCGGGCAATCCAGTTACGTTCTTCCTCATGCGCTTCGATCAACTTTTGACTCATCTTGGAAAGGGCATCATCGGCCAATTTGCGCTGAGTAATGTCCCGTGCGACCACGGAAGCACCGATAATCGTGCCCGCGGCGTCTGTCACCGGAGAAATGGTGAGAGAAACGTCAATTCTCTTTCCATCTTTCGACACCCTTACGGTTTCGCAGTTTTCAATTCGTTCACCGGCTGCCAGCCGTCTCAGACTGTTCTTCTCCTCGTCGTGCAGCTCGGAAGGGATGATCATGAAGATCGACCGCCCAATCGCTTCTTCCTCCGTATACCCCAACATCCGCCGTGCGCCACTGTTCCAGGTTCTAATCACACCCTGCAAGCTTTTAGAGATGATGGCATCCTGGGAAGACTCGACAATGGCAGCGTTCCGTAACAGCTCTTCTTGTGCCGTTTTTCTCTCGGTAATGTCCTCCACCATCGCGACCACAAGCGAAGAAGGGCGATTGTTCAACAGAGAGATGCTCAGGCGCCCCCAAATCATGGAACCGTCACGGCGGAAAAAACGCTTGTCCAGCTGATAGCGGTCTATCAAACCTGCTCGCAACTGCTCGAAGCAGGCCCAATCCTTCTCTGCGTCTTCGGGAGGAGAAAACTCGACACAGTGCTTCTTTCGCATTTCCTCTTCGGTGAATCCAAACATCGCGCAAAGCGCCGGATTCACGTACAAAGGCCTTCCTTCAAGATCCTCGAGAGCAATCCCGATCGGACTCGCCACAAAAGCATCGTAGAAAAGCTGGTTATGGGTTCCCGTCGCGTGTGTCTTTCCCTTTCGCATGGGGGAGGAATATACCACGGAAAAATGATTCCCGTGTAAACGACCAGTTACGCCAAGCCCATAGGGAGATGCCAAGGGCCCTCGCAAAAACGGGAAATAAACAAACGTTTTGCGATGGCAGAAGCCGGCACCGCTAACCGCACGGCTCAAAATTTAAGGCACCACGGCGAGAAAGAGAAAGGCGGCGAATATAACCAGGTGGACAATCCCCTGAAGTACGGTCGTACGTCCCGTCCCAATGGTGAGGAGACTAACAATTAGCGTCAGGGCGAGCAGCAACTCCTCCTTGGCGCTGAGCCCGAGCGTTAACGGATTGCCGTGGAAGATGGACACGCTGGCAACCGCCGGGATGGTTAGCCCAATCGAGGCCAATACCGACCCAAGGGCAAGGTTCATGCTGGTTTGCAGGCGATTTGCATTTGCCGCGCGATAGGAGGCTAGCCCCTCGGGGAGCAGGACCACCCCGGCGATGATAATGCCAACAACGCTGTTAGGCGCGCCGACCATGGCAATGCCGCGCTCGACGGCTGGCGTGAGCACTGTCGCGAGCGCCACGACCAAGAACAGCGAGACGAACAGCAATCCCGTGCTAAGGAGCGCAACGCTGTTGGGCGGGGGCGGAGCATGTGATTCCTCCTCGCCAGCTTCGGGAAGAAAATAATCGCGATGGCGAACCGTCTGCACAAACAGGAAGCAACCATAAAGGATCAATGAGACTATGGCGGCAAAAGCAAGTTGCGATGGACTGAACGTCGGGCCGGGCGTGGTGGACGTGACATTCGGAAGGACCAGTGTCAGCGTGGTCAGCGGGATGATTACCGACAGTGCCGCTTTCGCACCCTGAAGCTGAAAGCCCTGCTCGCGATGGCGTACGCCTCCGGCGAGAAGGCAGATTCCCACAATCCCGTTGCAAACAATCATCACTGCGGCAAAAACAGTGTCGCGCGCTAGCCCTGCGGTGTCCGTCGTCCCGGTAATCATCCCGGAGACGATGAGCGCCACCTCAATAATGGTGACGGCAACCGCAAGCACCAGCGTCCCCAATGGTTCACCGACACGATGGGCGACAACTTCTGCATGATAGACTGCCGCAAAAACCGTGGCGACCAGGACGAAGACTTCGGGGACGATCAACGGAACATTCGGGAGGAGTATTTCCTGGATGCCTAGAACAATCAGCGCCAAGGCTGGCCATGTCCACGTCCACCACGGCGTTCGTGTTGACGTTGCGCAAGTCATCGTGATTCGCTTAAATCGCGACGGGCGACGGTAAAGGAGCTGATACGTCCTCAAGAAGGCTGTGCTTCCGCGCGTCCCGCCAGTTTGCCCGCGGCCGTCCCGAGCATGCCGAATTCAAGTAGGAGGCCTGTCCGCGGAACTGAGGTGTTTCCATGAGTTTTATGGCGCGATCGTTGAACTGCGTTCCTACGGGAAGGTTTACAAGGGTCGTGACGCCGCAAAAAATAACCATGCCAACATAAGGATGGGCGACCTGGCCCCGGATTCCTGGAGGATCGACGAACATGCAAGAAATAACGGCAGTCGTGACCGGGGCAACTCCAAAAGGGCCGAGGCTATCCCGAGTGAGCACGAACCAGGCGGGTGGTTTGATCATGGAATTCATGCGGGTCGCAGTCAGGCAACCCACAGGTTAGAGGCGTCTTACGGGTCGAGCCGACTGTCAAAAGTGACAGTTACACGCGTGTTTCGTCGCGATACCACGGGTCAAATCGCGGGCTATCTACCGTTCCGATCCGACAGTCGACAGGAGGGTAAGGCGAACCACGAGATTGTGCCCCCCGGATGTTGCACGCGAGAAGACCTTGCCGCCCTCACTTGCTCTCCCGCATGGATTCACTTTTGTGCTTGGTTTTTCGTTTCCGCTTGGGGTTCTGAGATGCGCTGCTTCTCATCCACGGAGAACAGCATGTAATCGCTGAAGCTGTGGCGCCGGTGCATACGCTTTCCTCTCCAGTCGGAATACACTTCGGCGCTCTGGGGTAGCCACATTTCGACATCACGGTTTTTGAATCGCACTGGGCCATATTCAACCACGGTGTGATCGACGAACAGGCGGATTTCCGGCAGCGGGCTAACCAGATCGGTTTCGATGCGCACGATCTGATAACTGTCTGCCGCGATCCACGCGCGCCCTCGCAACGCAACCCGGTAGGAAGGTCCCTCCGCGCCAATCTTATACGCGCGGACGGTATTCGGCCGGTCTGGCCTCTGACGAAAGTGCACTTGCCAGACCGGGGTCCCGTTCCATTGGCCCAAACCCTCGCAACTCATTGCAAAGTTTTCGGCACTATTGGGGTGAAAAATGAGCGCCATCGATGGTAGCCCGCGTGTTTCAACGCCTTCTGGGAATTGTACAGCCGCATATTTGTTGCTCCGATACTCGATCACATCGAAGTAACCCGGCCGGTATTGCTCGATGCTCACCACGTAATCGAACCTGCGTGTTTCCCGAAGCTCCACAACCCCCCATTTACTGATTGATTCGTGTTTCAGGGATTCACTGGCCGCGAAACGGTCCACATTGGTGAGGAACTCCTCGACCCGCTTTCCCGCTTTCTGAACGACCTCGTCCAATGCGCACGCGACACCCGGCTCAACGGGCGGCACGTTCTCATCCACATCGGGAGGCAACCAGTTCGACGGCAGCGGCAGGGAAATTGCCGGCTCGGTCGTCGTTGACGGTTTGACTTCGGCGGGGGCCGCGTCCTTGGCGGGGATGACAAGGATGCCCGGGGCCTGCAAGCTCTCGAGCTGCTTGCTGGCGGCGACGTCCTTGGGGTGGTCGCGGAGGTATTCTTTGAGAACTTTTACAGCGCGTTCCTTGTTCCCCCCTTCCGCCAACGCCCGCGCCAGCAGCGGCTCGACGACCGCGGCTTGTCCATGTCCGAGTTCCACCGCGTGACCTGCTTCCTGGATGGCCTTTTCCGGCAAGTGCTCTTTCAAGAGCACGTCCGCGAGGATCGCATGCGCACGCCACGAGTTGGGGTCAGCCTCCACCGCCCGCTTCACGTACCTTTCTGCTTCGGTGACTTTTTGTTCCTGCACGAGCGCTTCGCTCAACGCCAGCAGGGCAGAAAGGTGTTTGGGATCGAATTCCAGGGCCTTTGCCCAATAGGACTTAGCCTTCTCTTGATCCTTCATTTCCAGGAAATAAACGCCGTAAAGATAATTCACCGCCGGATGATTGGGAGCCTTGCCATAGGCCGCTTCAAGATGACTCCGCGCCTGCTCTGGCTTGTTCATGCGCAGCGCTTCCAGAGCCTTGCCCAACTCCTTCTGGACTTTCGGGGCAAGAAGGATCTGCGTGGACACCGCGCCGGTTTTTCCACTCGACGCCGGCTGCATATCAACAATGATGGTCGACGTTCCGGAATCGTAGAGGCGAAATTGTTTGGCAAACGTTTCATAGCCAGGCGCAACCACCTGTATGCTGCAGGAGCTCAGGGCAACTCTTGTGAATTCTACGTTGCCAGCCAGCGTTGTTCCTTGCCTGAGGACTTGCCCCGTTTCGGCAACCAAAGTAACCACTGCCGGCACGTCGAGGGGACCGCCGTCCGCTCCCATCACATAAATATGTATGTCGCCGGCACCGTGTCTGTTTGCTGAACCGGGACTCTGCCCGGGCCACTGCGCGGAAACAGCATCCGGGAGAGACCCTGTGCACAAGACCAGCAGGAAAACAAGATACTTCGTGATCCGGAAGACCGTGACCAGCTCGACTCGCTGACGGACAAGCCTGCTCAAGTTTCTGCTACCTCTGGTGCCCCATGTTTAGACGAAACGTCGGTGTCCCGACACCTGTCAGAATCACCAGGAGCTTCGTCGGCTGAGTTGAACCCGCGATGATGAGTTACGCTTGATCGGTGCGCCAATAAGTCGCCTTCCCGCAGTTGGGTTCATGGGGCCAAATGAGTGTCAAGCATCACTAAGCCTAATCGGTCGGTGAACCCTTCCAACTGTCAAAACTAGCAGTGTTGGCTCAGGCGACTTTCCGCTACTGTTCGCGCAGTAGGCGCGGTGATCGGCGCGGGACGTTGACCAAAACAGGACACCTACTTTGGGAGGACCGCAATGCTTTTCCGAGGAGGCTTTGGTTTCGCGAATTTCTTGATGGATGTCCTGACGGTGTTTGTGTTCGTGGTTTGGTTCTGGCTGCTTATTACGATTGTGAGCGACCTGTTTCGACGTCAGGACATTTCCGGCTGGGTTAAGGCACTCTGGATCATATTCGTGCTCCTAGCTCCTTACATCGGCGTATTTATCTATATGATCTCTCAAACGAGAGGGATGGGCGAGCGTGACGCGGCGCGAGCCCAGCGCGCACGCGATGAGCTCAGGCACGCGGCTGGCTTCAGCGTAGCAGATGAAATCGAAAAGCTTGATCGGCTTAAGAAATCAGGATTCATCAGTGACGCTGAATTCGCGCGTGTTCGCGCAAGGCTAGTGCAGTAGTCGGTCCTTGGGCGAGCCGGGAAACCGATGGATTGATTCGTCGGACCGAGGAGGAGTCAGCCTCCCCCAAATAAGCCGCGAGCGCGCGTGTGCGCAAAACCATCCATGCGGCTTCCTTGCGATATTCGGCTTGCCGGGAACGGTGGGCATGAGATCAGTCACGAACAGGGCCGTCAGAACAGCCGAAACACCATTGCGTGACGCGGCCGGTATCCACATGAATGAATCCTGAACGAGGATAGTATCCGACCCCTCCGCGGCGAAGCGACAAGGCCGCGTCTCGGAGATCGAGTGTGGAGATCCCGGGGAGACGAATATCGATGGCCCTCGCTTGCATATGGAGACTGTGCTTGGCAACGCCGGCGGTGCGGGCCCGCAGGAACTCGTTGCTCCACGGCGAACGGTAGCCGCAGACGACGGCTATTTCGGCATCGGGCTTCCCGGCGGCGGCGGTGAGGTCCGCCAGAAGATCAAACAGATGAGGATCGTAATGAAGCTCTTGGCCGGTGCGGTGGTCACGCAAAAAATGATCCAGCTTGGCGAGGGCATCGTCGAGGTAAGCATTGCCACGCCAGTAGACGATGTCGATGCGCTCGCCGGTGTGAGTGTGGAATAGGCGCAAACGGCGTTCCACAGGGGCATCCGGCCGCGCAGCCGCGGAATCCTTCGCTACGGGTGACCACAGCGGAACAAACCCACACAGAACAACAATTGCGAAAAACCGGACGCGGGTCACTGTGAATTGTTCTCCTAAAATGCTTTGACAGAATGGCGGACGTGCCGGAAGACGAGCGGCCTTCTGGATGCTAATACTCCGACATTAGGATGTCGTTGTTCCGGGGCAATCAGTCACCTTGGGCGAACAGGCGGGACCAGGGCTACGAGATGATCCCCTTGCGGACGGCGTAAAGCGTCAATTCCGGAACGCCTTTTAAGTTTAGCTTCTGCATGATATTGGCGCGATGCGTCTCCACCGTGTACACGCTGAGGTTCAGAAGATTGGCCACTTCTTTGTTCGATTTTCCCTCCGCCACGAGTTGCAGAACTTCGCGCTCGCGCGGAGTTAACAGATCGTATGCGTCCTCCGCACCCGAGCGTTTTAGCTTGCGTATGTAATCGTCCAAAAGAACTTTGCTCACCGCCGGGCTAAAGAACGACTTGCCGCGCGCGACGGCACGGACCGCTGTGATCAGGTCAGACTCAGCAGAATCCTTCAACAGGTAGCCCTTCGCGCCAGCCTTCAGGGCGCGCAGAACATAGCTTTCGTCGGGATGCATACTCAGCACAATGACCGCGAGCTCCGCGTGGCTCTGGGTGATTTGATGAGCAGCTTCGATGCCGTTGAGATTCGGCATGCTGATGTCCATGACGGCGACGTCCGGCCGCAGTGACCCGGCCAGCGCGACGGCTTCTCGGCCATCGGCCGCCTCCCCAACGACGGTGAGATCCGGTTGCTGCTCGATTAAAAGGCGCAGCCCGCTCCGCATGAGCTTATGATCGTCGGCGAGAAGAATACGAATCTTTTTCATGAGACTACGCGGATTTGGCCAGCTCGCAGGGGAGTTCCGCAACGATCCTGGTTCCGTGTCCGGCGCGCGACTCAATCTTCAGCTTGCCGCCAAGCCGCTTCACGCGTTCTTCCATCCCGAGCAGGCCCATGCCGCGCACGCGCTCTGGATCAAAGCCCTGGCCGTCATCCGTGATTTCGACTTCAAGCCTTCCGGGCCCCGCCTTTACCGAAACGCGCGCATGCTTGGCGGATGCGTGAGCCGCAGCGTTGTTGAGCGCTTCCTGGACGAGACGGTAGACGCAAATCTTAATCTCATCCGACAACTGCTCGGACAGCATTTCCGAATGGACTTCCACTTCCATCTCGCCGCGGCGCGACACTTCGCGCGCCTGCCACTCCAGTGCAGGAATCAAGCCCAAGTCGTCGAGCATCGAAGGCCGCAGCAATAGCGCGATATCGCGAACGGTCTTAACGGAGTTTTCGGCGATGCTCTTCAGGCTGGCAATCCGCTCACGCATGGCCTGTTCGTTCGTGGGCGCGAGTTTCGACAGGCGCCCCACGTCCACCAGAAGGGCTTCCAGTGCTTGGCCCACTTCGTCGTGGAGCTCGCGGGCGATGGACCGGCGCTCCTGCTCTTGGATATCCACGAGCCGTGCGGACAGTTTCTCCAGTTCGAGGCGGCTGTCCGCCAGCGCCAGATACCGCTCCCGGCCCTGGCGCTCGAGATGCAGGACATAGAAACTTCCGAGGAGTGACAGGAGTAGTCCTGCTCCTAAAGCCGCCACAAGCATGGACGTGAGCGTGGATTGCAGCGAGCTGAACCTTGTTAGTAGATCCTGGTTGCTTTTGGCCAGCTCCTCGCCATTCAGGGAGGCAATTTGTTGTGAAACCTGCAGGATGCTCAAGCTGCGCGGTAAGAGCTGTTCGTGGATAAACTTCGGGGATCGCGTTTTGCGATCCCCCGGAGTGAGAGACAGCATCGCCGAAGAAATGCTTTCTTGTTGGGAAAGACTGTCTTCGATCTCGTGGAGTAATTCCCGTTCCCGGGGCCCACCGTCCGAGGGGTAGCGCTTGAGGGCGGAATGAACTTTCGCCGCACGCTCGGCGATTGTACCCGTCTCAGGTAGCTCTACCGCTTGATCGTCCAGAAGGAATTGTGCCAACTCGTCGTCGTAGATATGTACAGAAATCACTACCTCGGAAAGCGCCTGAGTGCGGCTCAAGAAGCGGCTGGTAACTTGTTGCTCAACCTTGTGAAGTTGGCGCAAGGAGAACAACGCGCTCACGCCGGCCACGAGCATCAGAGCCAGCAATCCGCCGAACGCCAGGAGCAGCACCCCGCGCAGCCCCTGCTCAGACAAACTGGGCCCAGGCGCTTCCTGCGTAAAGCCGGGCTGGGGCTTATCCGTATTCATATCAGTGAACTACCGGAACAGAATACCAACTTTAGGTGCGCCGGCAGAAGCTACGATCGAGACGTGGGCATCCCCATTGGTCGGGCCCCAATCTCCCCATTGGTAGGGAGAATCACCCCCACGCTTCTTCGCGTCTGAACTAGAGGAACCGGTCTTGTGTGGCTGATCGAAGCCTGCGGGCCGGTCAGAGATCCGTTAGGAGATAAGAAATGAATCAAACCAAGTCTTGGATCGCTTCAAGACCTGCCGTTACTGGATTAGCTTTCCTTCTAGGTGTCGTCGGATTGGGCGTAGCTCACGAAAAGATGTCCACAAATCCTCCAGCTTCGCTGAAGCTGGCTAACGCCAATGAAGGTCCGAGCCGGAGCAGCTATGCTCCGGTTCTCAAGTCGGTTTTGCCCGCAGTGGTAAATATATCGTCATCCAAGGTCGTTCGGGGACAGTCGGAGTCCTCTGAGGAGATGATGCCGTTCTTCCGCCAGTTCTTTGGCGGCGGAGACGGCGAGGGAAACTTTGGCCAGCCACAGCCTCGGGATCATCGTGAGAAGAGCCTGGGCTCCGGCGTTATTATTAGCCCGGAAGGCTACCTCCTCACCAACAATCACGTTGTTGACGGCGCGACGGATGTACGCGTCACGCTTTCGGACAAGCGCGAATTTCAGGGCCGCGTTGTCGGCACGGACCCCAAGACAGACATAGCCGTTCTGAAAATTGAGGCCGGCAACCTCTTGCCTATCACTATAGGAGACTCAGCTAGGGCCGAAGTCGGCGACACGGTGCTGGCCATCGGCGATCCCTTTGGAGTTGGAGAGACCGTCACCAAAGGCATCATCAGCGCCACAGGCCGCGGCAACCTGGGCATTGAGGACTACGAGGACTTTATCCAGACCGACGCGCCTATCAATCCGGGCAACTCCGGCGGCGCACTCATCAACGACCGCGGTGAGCTCATCGGCATCAATACCGCGATCATCACCCATGGATCCGGCGGCAACCAGGGCATCGGCTTCGCCGTTCCCTCGAATCTCGCCCGCACGGTTATGGAAGAGATTTTGAAAAACGGAAAAGTGACGCGTGCCTACCTGGGCATTTTTCCGCAGGACGTTACTCCTGCGATCGCCAAAGCGTTCGGGGAAAAGGACCCCAGCGGTGTTCTGGTCAGCGATGTTAGTCCGAACAGTCCGGCACAAGCCGCTGGCTTGCAACGGGGAGACATCATCCTGGATGTAAATGGCAAGTCAATGACGGACAGCAACCAGCTGCGCATGACCATCTCGATGATGCAGCCCGGTTCGGAAGCCAAACTAAAAGTGGTGCATGGTGGCAGCCAGCGCGAGGTCACCATCAAGCTGCGTGAATTGCCCACCGAACAGGCCGAGAATAACAACCAGACTGACGACCAGCAGCGAGCCTCGGCGGGTATCGAAGTCGCCAATCTGACTCCCGACATGGCACAGCAGTTGAATCTGCCTGCGACGACAACCGGTGTGGTGGTGAAGCGCGTGAACCCGTCCAGCCCGCTGGCCGACTCCGGACTCCGGGAAGGCGATGTCGTCCAAGAGGTCAACCATCAACCCGTGAAGAATGTCTCGGACTTCTACAACGCGATGCACAAGGATGCCACGAATCCGTTGCTCCTGGTGAACCGCGGCGGCCGGACACTCTTTATCACCGCCTAAAAGCAAAGCTGCGCATCCCTCTCGCGGGGGTCCCAATCGGCGAAGGCTGGGACCCCTGGCGAGGGCCATGCCTAGCGCAGCTCAGACAGGCTCGACCTCGCCGAAGAAAAAACGTTTTCCAAGACTGCAGGAACATACATGAATACCTTCGACAAAGACGAGGAAATCATCTCGCTCAGCTCCAAACAGATGGAACAACTTCGCAGGGAACTCCGCGACCATATCTCACGAGAAGAACTCGGTCAGGCCTGGCAATTGGAAGCCTTGGATCGCATCTTCATGGTTTCGCAGTTAAACCCCGCAGCCTTCTATCGGCTCTGGATTCAGCCGCTTTTGGCCGCAGGCCTGTGCCTCGAAGAAGCAATCGTTCACATCGTGGCTTCCTACTTCCAGCCCAATTAGGCCTGCTCCGTTCCTGAGCACCGTGATGCCTGCGTCGATCCGGCGAGTTCCAGCCCTGCGCAATCATTTCGACCTCGGTAAATTTCCTGAATGAAACCATCAGCCCTCGCGAAAATCGAGTTGTGGCATTTGAGAGCCTTTTATACGTCATTCGCCGTGGCGTTGCTCAGTTCCTTGCTGCGGGAAGCCGCACGATAGTACTGATTCGAGAAATATCTCTGCAGGCGCTCGAGACAGCGCTTAAAGCTGACGGATTTGGTGCTCCCGGTCGGCCTGCAGCTCTAAAGCGTGCGGTCATTCCCGGCTGCCAGCTTGATAAATTAGAACTGTTAGTACTTACAGCTGCGTGTTTACTGGGTTCGGCATTAGACTTGCGAGGACTTTGCATGCGAACGATTGAGATCGCTCGAGGTTCTGGACTGCCTTCGCTTGAACAAACCGCCAAGCGTCTCCAACCGTTCCGTGCACCATCACTCGACAGAGGCGATACATGGGTCAAAAGGCGTTGGCCGTCGCAATTTTGGGTTTGCTGGCTTCTCCTGGCGTTTCCGCGCAAAAGACGAAGGCTGGAACGATTATCTCGATGAGTTCGGTCGAGTGCGGCACAAAGAAGGAGAACAAGAAGACATCAATTCCTCTATTGTGTCAGCAGTACGTCGTGCGCACATCGACTGCCGAATATCAGATTCGCCAGCCAAAGCCATCGAAGCACGATATCGCTATCCTGCCGACCAACACACCCGTCCAATTTACTCTTGACAAGGACTTGATGAAGTTCAAGTTGAACGGCAAAAAATATGAGTTCCGTGTCGTGGGTTCGTCAGCGCTTCAGTCGCACTGAGTGTTTGCCATGGCATACCTACCAGAAGACTTCTGACCGAAACCGGCGGAGAGTGCTCTCGCCAAAAGACGTGTTGAAAATAAAAGACTTAGGGCCACGCCAGGCTATCTTTCATGCTGTACGGCACGCCGAACGGGTATCCGTTCCTAGCGGAAAAGGCCGGCCGAATTCCAAGCCAGTCCTGGTAGTTTTGACAGCTTTTTTGGCCCCGAGCAAAGCCCTAGCCTTCGGCACACACCCCTAAGCTGGGTTCGGCAGGAGGAGAACCTGATTTAGGGAGAGTTGCGACTCGGTCGGACCCGGGTTGAGATGAAAAGCTGGCTCGACTGCGATCGCTGCCAGTTTCGTGGCCCGAAGCCGGGTCTCGGAGGGTTTCGAGCATCATCGACAGACCCTGAAGGAGACATCCAATGGTCAAACGCCTGGTAACAATCCTCGCTTGCTCTTCATGTTTCTCAGCACCGCTTCTGGCCCAGTCCCCTCCCGCGAGCGGTCCGACATCCGCGCCCCCCGCTACAAAACCATCTCAGGCTGCGTCGTCCCCAGCGCAGAGCCTTGGCATGTTTGCATATCCGAAGAAGCAGCAGACCGCAGACCAACAGCGGAAGGATGAGAACGAGTGCTACGCTTCAGCCAAGCAACAATCGGGAATCGACCCCCAGGCTCCGCCCCCGGCAACCAAGACCGAGGAGCAGAAGAAAGCAGAGCAACAGGCCGCCGCGGACAATGCCAAACAGGCAAGAGGAGGGCGTGTAAGGGGTGCTGCCAGAGGCGCTGCCGGAGGTGCGGCGATCGGGGCGATTGCTGACGATCAAGCGGGCAAGGGAGCGGGCGCTGGAGCCGCTGCGGGGGCTATGGTGGGTGGCGCAAAGCAAAGGCAAGCCAACAACGCGGCCAAGCAGCAGGCAGCACAGGCCACTGCCCAACAACAACAGCAGCAGGAAGCGCAAGCCAAGGCCACGCAGCAGCAGGGTATCGACGCCTTCAAGCGAGCGTTCTCTGCTTGCATGGACGCGCGCGAATATTCCATCAAGTGACAGTCTTGGTTTAAAGTCCCGGCAAAACGCTCGCCCGGATCCTCGAATCCGACGCGGCAGGGCTTTTGCCTGGGCACAAGCCAAATACCCTTGCAACTGAAAGAACTAGCGGACTACTTGGTTGCCTTGGTAGATGCCCTACCTACGGGTCTGACTTTGGTTGTTCTGTAGCCTTTTGCGTTAGCGAAGCATATTGACGGGTGAGATAGAGGATGGCCGGAGTGACTTGAAAGGGCATCTTCTCGTATTCAGCCACCGGGCTTACCGGCTTGAACTTGAGGAGACGCAACTGATCGTCAAAGGGATCGACTTTGATGCGCCCTCCGAGGGGCAAAGCGACGACCGAAGCCGCGGTCGCATCATTGGCGGTTTGCCCGGTCGACGGCTGGGCACACGACGCGCTTTTCGCAACGGTCCAATTTGTGAGGACGCTGTTTCCTAGGTGGGGGCTGACCAGGTTCGGAATCTGTGTCGCGTGGCTGTGGAGGGCCTCAAGAAAGCACTGTGCGGTGGTCAACTGGTCCTTATAGACGGACCTCATCAACAGCTCTGAGCCTTTCTGGTTTGCAGCAGTTTCCTCGGCGGGCGGCCGAGAAAAGCCGAAGCGACGATAGCTGTCTCTTTCGTCGACGCGAAGACGATTGAAAAACGCGAATTGTGTGTCCATAGGGTGTCCAAGCACGACGTGCGCGAGTTCGTGTGCCAAGATTGCGGCGAGGCTAGCTTCGTCGGGAAGCACATCCAGTAGGCCACGACTCATGACAATGGTGTGGCCCATGGCATAGGACTCGAAGGTGGAGGTCATGAGCACGCGGCAGCGGATCGGCGGGTCGATTTCGAGTCCATTGCCGACCTCTAAGTTGTTGACCACTATTTCCAGGATTTTGTCGATCTCGCCCGCCGGGGCCATCAAGCCACGCCTCTCCAAGCTTTCAAGGACGTTATCTTCCGCTTGGCGAGTCCAGGCGCGTTCCGATGCGAGCGGAGAATAGTCGTTGGCGTCTTTCGTTTGATCGCCTACCGGAGCTTCGATGAGTACTCTGCTCATCTCTTGCTCTTTGGGAGCGAGGCTCAGCGCGTAGCCCCATAGGCGCGTCTGTGCCCGAAACGGCGGGTAGGTCTGCTTCTTCGTCACCGGATATAGGGCATTACCTTCTTCACAGAAGATCACGGCGGGCAGCCACTGGTTTTTCCCCCCGTTCTCGCGCCAGCTGTCAAAGCTGAAGTAGTGGCTGAACGTTGACGAGCCGTTGTAGATGCCATTGAAACGAACGATATGGAAATCCTGATCTTCGACCCAGATGCGGCCTACGAAGCGTCCTTTTTCGGATCTGACGCGAGGACCAACGTCGAAAACCAGACAGCGCACTTCGCCCAGGAACTCGCGGCGGATATAAGAAAACTCGTAATGCTCGCGGTCGAACCCATCCACGTCCGGGTAGATCATTTGCAGAAAGCCCCGCGGAATAAACGTCATGGAGAGGAAGTTCGTGACGCTACCGACTGGCTGTTTGTGTTTGCTTTTAGTGTCTTTAGCCAGCGGTATTAACTCCACGCCGTTCGCCAATACCGCGTGGCCTAGAAAATACTTGTCTCCGCTGGGCGCGACGCCAGCCTGTTTGTTCGGGCGGCGAATCTGGATGTAGGTCTCGATAACCGGGGAGTATTGGCGAAGGGACTCTACCTCCGCCTGCTCTTGCGCGACAATTTTGTCCACTACGTCAGTACGTCCCGTGTTGGTAGATTGCTGCGCACACTGGGCTAGGGGCGTCGCGACGAACGCCAAGGCGACCGGTAAGACTTTCAGAGCGCGCATACCAGACTCATCGAGCGGCGACAGCTAATCACAAATCACGGATACAATCGGCGCCGGAACTACGGGGGTCTTTCTGCGGACCGCGTGGTCTCGAGAAATCGCGCCGATTTCAAAACGTCCGCTTGAGGGTACGGTCGCTGGCAGCTATCGATATACTGTAAAAACTGACAGGTCGGGGTTATGTCACGATTTGTTCTTGGAAGCTGGCGTTAAGGAGTTGAAGGAGGCCATGCAGCACGCACGGCTAGGACCGAGACGAAACACGTTGATTTTCCTAGACATGGGCCACACTCTTCTGGACGGAGCCGGTCGGAGAAAAGGAGTTCTGCTCGGCTTCCTTCTCTTGTCCCTTTTCAATCTCGATGGAACCTTTGAAGGACGCCCCGTCTTCGATGGAAATCTGCGGGGTAGTCAAATCCCCGGTCACCGAGCCGTCCTTCTTGATCTCAATCCGGTTTTTCGCGCGCACGTTCCCCTTCAACTGGCCGCCTACAATCACGTCGCCGGCGAAGATATCCGCGGTCACTTTGGACGCCGGTCCAAGCGTCAGTTTTTGCTTTTCGAGTTGCACGATTCCTTCGACCGAACCATCGACGATTAGGTCCTCGCTGCCGGAGATTTCACCCTTGATGCGCAAACTCGGCCCGAGCCGCGACTGCTTGGCCGGCAAAGTTCTTGCTTCCGGCTTCACCGTGTCCAACGTGGCGGGCTTCTTGATATCCCACATGGGTACCTTCCTCGGGTGGACCCCACCCTGGTTGACAAGTCTAAGCAGCGCTGTCCATAGCATGTCCGTGTCCGGCGCACAGCAAAGCACGTCTGCGTAGCTCCGCCCTACTGGCAGAACTAACAGTCCGCAGAGCCATGTCCGGGCTTAATAAGGGCTAGTTACCCAAGTGTATCGAGAAAGGGCTTTTCATGCCCGCCCTAAATTATTGGAGATTAGGACAGTTCGGATGGTGCTTCGCAAAGGGCATTGGAGGGGAGCGCGATGATGATTTTGCACGCCGCATAACTTCGCACAATAACAAGAAAGGCTACTGCAGGTATTTGCACTCGAGAGCTTCGGGGGCGAGCAGTGTCACGCCGCCACGGTGCTTTACGAGCATCCCCTCGCGCTGCCATCGAGAGAGGAGCCGACTGGCGGTGAAAGAGCTGACGTCAGAAAGGGAACTGAGTTGTTCGTTGGTAATGTCAATTAAGATTCCCGACGACCGCACATCGCCCGCATCGGTGGCCAGTTGGAGCAGTGTTTGGGCGAGCCGTGCCGCCCGACCCTTGGTCAGGAGGTTGGCGTGCCGCTTCATGTACGCTTCGACATAAGAGACCGCCAAGCGGAAGCCATTCTCGGTGAGCTGGGGGTACGCTTTAGCCAGCCTGCGGATGACCCGGTGCTCCCAGACCAGGAATTCGCACTCGGTGACCGTTGATGCGTTTGCCAAGTAGTTTGGAGGGTTGACCAACAGCGACACCAGTCCTATGACGTCTCCTGGACCTTCCCAAAATAGGTTGATCTCGGAACCCGACTCGGTGTGAATGAAAGACCGGGCGCGCCCCACTTGCAGCAAAAACAAATGGTCCGGGTGTCCTCCGGTGACGACGACACCCTTATTTGGTGGCATGGAGCGGACTTGCCCTGCCATGCGAATCTGCCGGAGCGCGCTGCCATCCAAGCCCGCGAATAGCTTGGACTTCACTACCTCGGGCGAGATTATCGTGGAAGTGGCCATATCCTCGAATCCGACGTGAGCCGCTCCGATCAGAAGGCCATCAATGACGGAAATCCTGCAAACGAGAAAGCGCGCATCCCATGCCGACAGGTCCGATCAACGTAGTCCCAAGAGAAGTCATTGGGCTGGCGGCGGCAGAGTCAACGGGGCAGTCAAAGTAAAGCGGAGCGGCGACTCCACCGGAATCTCAATCTGCTTGTTTCCGGTAAACGCTCCCCCTACGAATCCGGCGGTCGCACCTACAAGCGCACCGATACCTGCTCCCGCTCCTCCCCCGGCCAAGCCACCGATCAACGCACCTCCAGCCGCTCCTCCACCGGTGGTAGCGGCGGTGCGCTTACCTTTGCCCTTAACCGTGCTGCTCAGCACATTGGTCCGGATATGATAGGTCAGTCCCTTCGTTGAAACACTGGTGAGTTCGAGCGCCAACTCGCCTTGCCCTTTTATCTTGCCTTTCGCTTTCGCGGTGACCACGGTCCCGCTTACCGTGGCCCCCTTGGGAAAGGCCGTACGTCCTCCGACACTCACTGGTTGCGCGAGAGTGGCGAGAAAGGCTTGGCCCGCGTGGCTGGTCTTGGAACTCAAAGCTTGACTGGTCGTTACGACAAGAACCGTTCCCGCCGGGATGACCAGCGGCTGGGGCCTGGGTTCCTCGACAGGCGCAGGGTTGACTGTTTCGGCCGCCCGAGTTGCGTCGGGTCGAATCGTGGTCTGGTCATCGACGCCACTGGCTCCAGGTTCTTGGTGAGCGATCTGGTCAATCTTTTGCTGGGCTGCGGGAGACTGAACGCTGCCGCTCAGTGTAACCTTTCCATCTTTGGCCGCCACGCTGACGGGTGAGTCCCGGGTATCCGGATCAGCGGAGATCTTGCCTTCGATATCTTTGGCCATGGCCTCGTCAGTGGCACGGCGCGAACATCCCGAAAGACAAGCTATCAGCGCGGTGAGGAGCAAGAAGGAAATGGCAGGATTGTTAGGCTTGCGCACGCAGACCTCCTTCCGTCGCTGTTTACATACATCGTATGTCACAGCATGCTTCGTCTGGGTATCCCCAGCGAGTTAAGCATGGCGAGGTTGCGTGTCCTACTGGTAAAAATGACAGATTGCCCGCCCGGGCTCTCGGCAGAGTCGGCCCTTCGTCCGGTCGCTTGATTCTCGATTACGGCCGTGGTGTCTGGGAGGGGTCGTGCTTTGAGCCCTGGAGCTGTGGGAGTTTGCTGTTGTGAGCCCCGCAGACAGTCTCGACGCCTTAGCCGTGGGGTCAGGGCGTCTGTCCCTTTCGCGGATGGACGTCTATGGTTTGTTGAAATCCGGAGCGTAGCCCTTCCCCGAGCAGCTGCAATTCCTCTCCTTGGGTGAGCTGACCGGAGAAGCGCCCCTTATGCTTTTTTCCGGAATATCAGTCCGCTTGCGATCCCATTCCAGTCAACGGAAATCGTTTCGCCCAGGTTCACCTGGTCCGTCGCGAGCAGGCTAGCCAGCGGATAAACCAAATGACGCTCGATCGCTCTCTTCAAGTGCCGGGCTCCGTATTTTACGTCCGTCCCTTCGCGGAGCAGGAAATCCTTGGCACCTTGCGTTGCCCGGAATAGGAAATGTCCCCTCGGCGCTTGCGCTAGCCGCTGCTGGACCATGGTCAGTTCAATCTCCAGGATTCGCTCCAGCTGTTCCCTGCGTAAAGGGTGGAACACTACGATCTTGTCGATTCGGTTCATGAACTCTGGAGCGAATCTCCGCCTCGCGGCTTCGGATGCCGTCCGCTCAACCTTCTCGTCCAGCCGCGGTTTCATGTCCGGGCCCACCGACGCCGCAAAGCCCATCCCGCCGGCCATCAACTCCGTGATCCTCCCGCCACCTAGGTTCGACGTCATGAAGATCATCGTCTGCGACAGATCCACCCGCCGACTGTCCCCCAACATCAAGGTTGCCTTGTCCAAGATTCCCAGCAGCAGTTGCCACAGCGCGTCACTTGCTTTTTCGATCTCATCGAACAACAGGAAGCTGATCTTCACCTTCTCGGTGTGATATTCCGCGAGCGCTTCCGGGGTGATCAACGGATGGGTTTCGCGATGTCCCAAATATCCTGGCGGCGAACCGATAAGCTTGGCGATCTCGTGCGAGTGCTGGAATTCGGCGCAGTCAACCTTGATCACCGCCCGCGGATCGCCGAACAGCACCTCCGCGGCGACTTCGACGATCCGCGTCTTGCCCGTCCCCGTCGGGCCAAGAAAGAGCAAATTACCGACCGGACGCCCCCTTGCCTGTAGGCCGGCGGAAAACACTCGGTAGAGGTCCGTGACCGCCTGCACCGCTTCGTCCTGCCCAACAATCTTCTCGCGCAGCCGCCCCTCGAATTCGCGCGACTCCTCTCCCTGCCGCAGGGGATCTAACCGGACTGCTGCTCCCAAGACCTACCCCCTTGCTGAATCTCAGCAATGCGACTCGCGTTTGCAGATTACGGATATCCGCGAGTGCCGGAAAATGACGAGGCATATATTCTGCGAGCCTCGGAATCCCTGTCGTTGCTCGTGGGCAGTCACGAGATTTTCCGCCGGGTTCGCCCTTCCCTCCAGCCGCATGCGTGGCAAACGCGCGAGGCGTTTTGTTGACCCGCCTGCCGTGACCATCTTCCGTCGAGTGAATTAACGCGCTCGCTGCGACTTTGCGGAATCGCTGTTGGTTTGCTGGCGGATTTGGTATCTCCTGCTTGGCCTCGGGAGGAGTTCTGGAACCCGGATCGCGTGCTTGTCCGCGGGCAACGACACGATCGGCGCTGACCGTTAATCATTGCGCAAGGCCTGCAGTAAAACCTGTTGTTCGTCACTGCAAACGCTTATAGGTTCGCCTCTGGGCCGCCTGGCCTTATTTCCGAGCGCCCTGGAGAACCGATGCTAAGGAAACGTATTGTGCGGCTGTTGGCGTGTTTTCTCGCTGTTGCCTCCGCTATCTCTTTGCCGGCCCAAGGACAGGTATGGGACTTCTTGGGCGTTACCCAAATTGACGGCAGTCGGGATCATGACAAAATCCAGGTCACCCGACGTGATGGCGTCTTTCACGCCATTCAGTTGCGGGTCAGCGGCGATGCCATTTTCTTTGACCGTGTCGTCGTCCACTTCGGAGATGGCACGTCCGAAGCCCTGGCCGTTCAAGGCCGGATTTGGCCGGAAGGAAGAAACCACATTTTTGGCTTCTCTGGCGAACGTCGCGTCGTGGAAAGCGTCGAGGTCTGGTATTACAAGGAGGCGTGGGAGCACAGTCCGAGAGTGATGCTGTACGGTTCGTGACCATGCCGGATTTGAGGATGGCTGGTCATCGCGCGTGCACAGCGGAGTGTTCTCGACAGATGGCCCCGAACGAAGCTTGGTCCTCTTGGATGTGAAGGCTGAACGGATACGCGCAAAGGATGTCCACTTTGCGCGTTTGTGCAAGATCGTCGCCGAGTTGTTCTAGCCGGATGGTAGCTTCCCTCTTACCCTGTGCCCACAAAAGAGCGACACCTTCGCCGAAAATCGCAACCCGCGGATGCCGGGCCTTCGCGGCTTTCGATGTTGATTCAATGAGTCTGCTGAAGCTCTCGAGAAAGCGGTCGGCGTCAGGCCAGTCATTGATCATAAATGTGGAAAGCGTGTCGGCAGCATCCACAGAGACGTAGGCCCCCTGTTGCATGAGGCCATCGACATCAACCCCTTGGCCTTTCAGTCCCTCAAGCAGCATCTCGCGGTGCGGTTTCGTAGCGACTACAATCGCCGCATTCCCGAACTTCAGTGCGGCCCCGATGAAGTGAGCAATTGTCTCTAGAAAAACCTCATCATCGGAATAGAACTGGACTTCGTGGCAGCGAGCGAACTCCGTTTCTGGCGGCTCGGCCGCAGGCGATGCGAGAACTTCATAGCCGATAGGCGTGCCCGAGGCTTGTTTATCCCTGGCGCGGGCAGAAATACGTCCCCGTATTCGGCTACTGACAAACTGTCCGCCTTGAGAGACGGCTTCCACGGCCTCGATCAATTCGCCCGCGGCGTCCAACTTGGCGACGTAGCCGCTCGCACCGGTATTTAAAGCTTCTTCCACAACTTCCACCGAGTCAAAAGCGCTCACGAAGAGTATTTTCAAGTCGGGATTAATTTTGCGGATTTGTCGGGCGGCTTCAATACCACCGAGTTTGTCTAAGCCGATGTCCAGCAAAACTACGTCGGGAGTAAGTTCTTTGGTTTTTTTGACCGCTTCCAACCCGTCTTCGACCTCACCTACGATGCGCCATTCCGGCTCTCGCAGCAGAATCATCGAAGCGACGAAACGACGCCAGGGTAGAAAATCGTCGACCACCAGGATACGGATGGTCCTGCCGCTGTTCCCGCCTTTCGCGTTGCTCCACATCCCCGGCGCAATCTCCGCGGCGCAAAATCAAACCGACGGACAATTCCCCTTTTTAAGCCGGAAGCCTTATAAGCCACAAGGTTCAAGAAGAACCACGAGCAGATTAGCGGGGCAGGGTGAACTAGTCTTCGTAGATCCCCTTATCCAATCCGCGAACCAGGCGCTCAACCGAGGTCTCGAACGTGGCACAGATACGCAGTAAGGTGGAAACGGTGATGGGCCGGCCGGCCTCGATTTGCTGCCAATGCCGTGCCGAGAAGCCGTAGGAAATCATATCCTCTTGCGAATGACGGCGCTTTCCGCGCAACTCGCGGACTCGTTTTCCGAAACGAAGGAAGAACTTCTGTTGATTCGCAACTGTTGGCATCCAGCGTGCCCTTAGCTCCTTCAGCCATACGGCGCAGGCTCAGCCCGAGACCGGGCGCTTCTCACAATATGGGCAATGCGGGGGCATGTCGTTGCCCTTGGGCAGCCTGGAGGTTGTAGTTTCCACGTCAGGATCGATCTTCCACGGGTTTGAAGCGTGGATGCAATATCCGCCAAGGTTCACCTTCTATCCGTCAACTTGAGAAGGCAGATTGCCGTGGGGCAATCACGCAACTTTCGCCCCGGGATGCCCCCCAAAGGACGTGTCGGGGCGATGCGTGAAGCTTTCACTGGCCGAGATTTTCGTTTGGTTGAGCCGCGAAGAGAGGGTTTGCCTTCACGCCACCCAGAGCCAGTTGGACTCGTGGCACGCTTCAATTTTGAAGATTCGCAGTCAGTCTTCTGCAATGGGGTGGACAGAAAGGGCGCGGCGGATGGTAGTGGCCGAACGACCTTACTGTTCTCGTTCCGCCGGCGAGGGATGGTTAGCGAAGATTTCAATCAACAGCAACTCTTGTCAGTTTGTGTTTTGCCGTACGCGTTTTTTTGGGCATATCGCGAAGCAGCTCTCGCAGCAGTTTGCGTGCTTTGTGCACTTGGGACTTGGAACACCCAATCGAATAACCAAAAATCTCAGCGATCTCCCGGTGAGCGTAACCTTGCACGTGGTGGAGAAGGAAGGCTCCTTTGTACGCCTCTGGCAACACATCGATAGCCGCTTGAAGGTCGATCCGTCCCGCTAAGCTGTCCTGCTCCGCGTCCGTAACGCCGGCCTCTCTCGGGAGACGGTCACTGACCTCCCCGGTCCCTTCTAGAGTCATGCGAAGTTTGTTCTTTCGAAAACGCATTAGAACGGTGTTGGTTGCCACGCGGTAGAGCCACGATGAAAATGCGGACTCGCCCCTGAAGGTATTGATCTTGCGAATCAGCCGGACAAATACGTCCTGAGCGGCATCTTCGGCGTCGACCGGATTGCGCAGCATCCGCAGACAGATGCGGTAAACGAGCCCGCAATAGCTTCGATAAATAAACTCGAATGCCTTGGTATCACCCTGATGAACCAAGCGAATCGCCTGGTTCAGGGAGGGGCAGCCAGCGCTTTTTGAGGCTAATTCCCGCATGTTCCGCCGTCGCGCGTACGGTATATACCGAAGTGATAGTCGGAAAACTGCCAGAAATGACAGGGGGGCTCGTTGAAGTCCGTCCGTTGGTCCCAAGAACCTGACCGAATCGCGTGGACCACCTGGAGAAACACCTCATCTGGGGTGTAAGGCCTTTATGCGCAACGGCATTGACAGAAGTCGAGCGGAGGGGTATAGCTGACGAAAAGGTGCACGGTTCGGAGGCCTGATGGCAAACTGGCGAGTGAGGTTCTTTCTAGTTTTATTCGTATCCCTGTGGGTAGCTGGAGTCGGTCCGGTTGCGTATGCTCAAGTTCGCGCCGATACTTCCATCGTTGCAAACGTTGAGCTGGTGCAGATTCCCGTAACGATCTTTGACGACAAAGGCGCCGTTGCCAGCGGCCTCAAGAAGAGCGACTTTCGGCTGTTCGACGATGGAGTGGAACAGAACATACTGTACTTCGAAAGAGAGCGGGTGCCCGTTTCCTTTGTGATCGTTGCGGACCAAAGCTCCAGCATGACGAGGAAGATTCCCTTCGTCCAGGAGGCCGCTCTTTCGCTTCTCGATTCCTTGCAAGAACAGGATCAAGACGGGGACGAATACTCAGTATTGGGTATTGGCTCGCGGTCCAAGCTGCTTATGCCGTTCACCAGCGACGAGGGAGATCTGCAGCGTAGATTGCCGCTGCTACTGACGGCTACGAATGAGAGCACCTCTCTGTTTGACGGGATTTGGCTGGGAGTGAGTACCGCGCGACGCGACGCGGCAAATCAACATCGCGCCATGATCATCATCACCGATGGAGGCGATAACCATAGCCGTTACAACCTGAGGGACACCAAGGGCCTCTTGGAGGAGGCCGATCTGCCTGTTTTTGCGGTGATGGCTGGACCCTCGTTTGAGTTCCCCGAAATTTTTGTGCCCCAGCAGAAGAAGCGCAGCCCATTCCCCTCAGATGGGTCGAAAACGCAATTTCCTAACCTGCCGACTGCGAGTCAGGGCCAGGACTACATCGGTCCTGCAGAACGGCGTGGACCTCATAACATGAAGGTTTTGACGGAAGTGACGGGGGGTGGTGTATTTACCGCACGGGATGAGGAAGACTTGCCACGCATCGTCCGGACGATCGGTCTAGCGGTTCGCTACAGGTATGTTCTCTCTTACAAGCCGGTCCATGACACGAGAGTCACAAAGACACGGCAAAGTGCCGCGGCCGATCCCCGTCAACACAAGGTCGTAGTTGAACTCTATCCAAAGGAAAAATTTCGAGGATACAGCCTGCCCTATTACAAGCGCGTCTATCACAGCATTCAGTGAACAGCTGTTTTGCCTTGCGGATGGGCCCAGGGTGTTCCTAGTGGCCCGGGAGGTGCATGTTTAGGTTTCTTCTCCGCTTTAGGATGGTGGTCCGATCCATTCTGGATCCTTCAGATTCCACCCCCCGCCGAGAGCCTTGTAAAGCTGGACGATGACCGTGCGCCGATTCAGTTCCGTAAGTGCGAGCGCATTCTGCGCGGGGTATAGCTGCAGCTGGGCCTCTAGCACTTCAAAATAGGCCGCTTTGCCCGCCAGGTAGCGCTGAAAGGCAACTTTCACAGACTCCTGGTAGGCCTCGACAGCCCGCGCCTGCTCGTCGCGAACGGCTTCGTATTTCTGACGGGAAACCAGGGCGTCCGATACATCTTGGAAAGCAACTTGAGCGGTTTGCTCGTATTGAAGTTTGGTTTGCTCCCAGAATGCGACGGTTTGGCGCTTCTGCGCTCGGAGGGCCCCACCTTGATAGATAGGGCCGGCAACGTTGCCAGCAAGGCTCCAGACCGTTGATTGGCCGGATGATATCAAGGAGAGCGGAGAACTGGCACGGCCCAGCAGGGAAGTAAGATTAACTTGTGGGAAGAAGTTCGCGGTGGCGATGCCGACCTGGGCGTTGGCGGAACGCAATTGTTGCTCAGCCGTCAAAATGTCCGGACGGCGCTCGAGCAACGCAGAAGGCAACCCAGCGGGAACGTCCGGCGGCACAACTTCCTCGAGAAGCTTGGCGGTGTGTGGTACGGGACTGGGGTTGTTGCCGAGCAGCACGCTGATCTGATTTTCCTTGATGGCAATCTGCCGCTCCAGTTCCGGGATACTTGCCGCTGCCGTAGCCAGGGCCCCCGCGGCCCGGGATGTGTCCAACTTGTTCGAAACTCCTCCTTCGAGTCGTTCGGTAAACAGCTTGAGCGATGTCGTGAAGGAAGCGGTTGTCTCCCGGGCGATCTCGAGCTCGAGGTCCAGCTCTAGAAGCTCGAAATAGGCTTGCGCGACGTCGCTTACCAGAGAGAGCATCACACCCCGGCGGGCCTCTTCCGTGGACAGATACTGGGCACGAGCGGCTTCATTTTCGCGGCGGATCCGTCCCCAAACATCGGCTTCCCAAGCAGCCGTTGCCACCGCCACAAATGTTCCGCGCTCCTGCCCTGTGCCGTTGGGAACAACACCGCCTGCAAACTCATTCTTGCCCGTGCTGCCGGTTGTCGAGTAATTGACGAATGGGAAGTAGTGAGCCCGTGCCTGCAGCGCGATTTGGCGCGCTTGTTCAATGCGCGTGATTGCGATTCGCAAATCGTAATTGTTGGCGAGCGCGGTTTGCACAAGATTCCTTAGCCGGTCGTCTTTGAAAACCTCCCACCAGGGTAGGTCGGCAATGGAAGCTTGCTGGGCGGCACCTTCCGCGCCGCGGTACTCGGTTGGAACATTGACCTTGGGACGCTGATAGTTTGGGCCGACGGCGCAGCCGGGTAGCAAAGACAAGAGGGAAAGGAGCAGCAGCGAAAGGGAAGTGGGGCTTGCGGATCTGCGTTTCGTCTCCCCAAGTCTGCCAGTGAGGGAAGCCGAGGAGAGCCGGTATTGGCCGGCTTCCTCTTCGGTTGGGATGGTGATCGTCATCGTTCTCGAGCGTCCCTCAGGTGATTTTGGCGTCAGTCATCGCTGGCGGTTGCCGCACGCGCCTGACCCGCAGCCGGCAATGGCACTTCTACTTTTTCGTGCTTTGCTCCCCCCAGTTTTTCAACAAGATAGAACAGCGCGGGAATGAAAAAGATGGCGATGCCGCTTGACGCCGTCATTCCACCTATGACCACAGTGCCCAGAACTTGCCGAGATACGGCACCGGAGCCACTTGCTCTCCACAGCGGGACGCAGCCCAGGATGAACGCGAATGAGGTCATTAGAATAGGGCGCAAGCGCAGCTTGGCGCCTTCCAGCGCTGCGTCCACGAGCGGCCTGCCTTTGTCGAATTCGAGTTTGGCAAATTCGACAATAAGAATGGCGTTCTTTGCCGCGAGCCCAATCAACATGACCAGCCCGATTTGAGCGTAGACGTTGTCCTCTAAGCCCAAGTTCATGTATTCGTGAAACACTGCCAGACCGATGATGCGACGCACGAACAGGACGCAAAAAGCACCGAATACCGCCACGGGTGTGCTCAAGAGCACGCTGAACGGCAGCGTCCAGCTCTCGTAAAGGGCCGCCAAAACAAGGAAGACAAAAAGGACCGAGAATCCAAAGATTACCGCGGGAGGTACACCTTGCTGGGCTTTTTGTTCCTGGAAAGACATTCCCATGTAGTCAAAACCCATTCCTTCCGGCATGGTTTCCGCATAAACCTCTTCAAGGGCTTTCATGGCCTGGTCAGAACTGTAGCCGGGCTTGGCGATTCCATTGATCTGGACACAGGGATACATGTTGTAGTGCATGGTGAATTCAGGGCCGAGCCGCGGTGCGATAGAAGTGACCGCCGATAGGGGCACCATCTGGCCGGTGTTGTTTTGCACATAGAAGCGGCCCACGTTTTCCGCCCTTGTCCGAAAGTCACCCTCAGCCTGAACATAAACTTGCCACGTGCGTCCGAAGCGGTTGAAGAAATTGACAAAAGCGCCGCCCATGAAAGCTTGCAGCGTCTGGTAAACGTCGCTGAGCGATACGCCTTGCCTCATGACTTGGTCACGATCAACCTTAACGTACAACTGGGGAACGTCGGGTAAAGCGGTCGTAAATAGGAAGCTAAACTCCGGGCGTTTCTCTGCGGCGGCCATGAACTTTTTTTGGTTCTCTCTCAGAAATTCGAGGCCCCGTGCTGATCGATCCTCGAGAATAAAGGTTGCACCGCCGGAGGCGCCGATTCCGGGAATGGCGGGAGGGGGAAAAGCCAGCGTGGTCCCTTGAGCTACTTCTTTAAGAGTTTGGTTCAAATGAATCTTAATGGGCCAATACTGTTCGTCTTGTGCCTTGCGTTCCTTCCATTTCTTCAGCGTTACCCAGAAGAAAGTGCTGTAGGTGTTCTGCACGCCGCTTAGCATGTTGTATCCAATAACGGTCGTGACGTGCTCGACCCCCGGGGTTTGGCGCATGATGTCTTCAACTCGGGTTGCGGCGGCGTTGGTGCGTTGCTGGGACGAAGCGTCGGGAAGTTGCAACGCGCCAAACAGATAACCCTGGTCTTCTTCCGGCAGGAAGCTCTTCGGCAACTTGCTCCCAAAGAATCCCGCCAAGACCGCGAAGACCAGCAGCAGTGCCGCGGTGAATCCGGCCTTGCGGATGAGAACGCTGCACCAGTTCACGTAGCCATTCGTCGCGCGACCAAACCACTTGTTAAACCACGCAAAGAATTTCCCCAACACTCCTCGGGACTCTTTCTTCGGCCGGAGCAACAGGGCACCCAAAGCGGGACTGAGTGTGAGGGCGTTAAAAGCCGAGATGATCACCGACACGGCGATGGTGACGGCGAACTGTTGATAAAGGCGGCCGGTGATACCAGGGATGAAAGCCGTGGGAATGAACACCGCGGAAAGAACGACGGCGATGCCTACAACCGGGCCGGAAACCTCTTCCATGGCCTTGAACGCGGCGTCCTTGGGGGTTAGGCCGTGTTCGATGTGATGTTCAATCGCCTCGACGACAACAATGGCGTCGTCCACCACCAGCCCAATCGCGAGAACCAGACCGAAAAGCGAAAGAGTATTGATCGAAAACCCGAGTAGGGGAAACAGCATGAAAGTGCCGATGAGCGATACCGGGACTGCCAACAAAGGTATGAGAGTGGCGCGCCAGCCCTGCAAGAATATGTAAACAACAATGATGACAAGAACAAGGGCCTCAACAAGTGTCTTCACGATCTCGCGGATACCTTCGGTAACCGGGAGAGTAGTGTCAAGAGCGGTGGCATAGTCCAACCCCGGCGGAAAACTCTTTTTTGCCTCGGCCATGAGCGCTCTGGCACCTTGCGCAGCTTTGATGGCGTTCGATCCAGGAAGCTGGTAGATCGCTACGACCGCGGACGGCTTGCCGTCCAAGCGCCCCTGTAGGTTGTAAACCTGCGTACCGAGGTCCACCCGCGCCACATCTTTCAATCGGACGATAGAGCCATCCGGATTGGCCCGCACGACGATCTGACCGAATTCGTCCTCGGTGACTAAGCGGCCCTGGGCAATAACCGCGAAAGTAAATTCCTGCCCCTTGGGGACTGGCTCGCCGCCGATCTGCCCAGCCGGATTGACGGTGTTCTGCGCTTTAATGGCGTGGATGATTTCGGGGACGGTAATCTGCAACTTAGCCAGTCGGTCCGGGTCCACCCAGAAGCGCATGGCATATTGGCCGGCCCCGAAAATCGTGACGCTCGCAATGCCATAGGAGCGGGTGAGCGGGCTGAGCAGGTTGATGTACGCGTAGTTGGCCAGAAACTGGGCATCGAATTTTCCGTTGGGGGAGTAGAGATCGAAGAGCATGAGCGGGGCCATGGTGGACTTTTGCACGATGACGCCTTGGGCGTTGACCTCTGCGGGTAGCTGGCTGGCGGCCTGCGATTGGCGCATCTGGGTGAGAATCAGGTCGGTGTTTGGATCGGTATTAATGTTGAAGTCTACCGTCAAGTTTGTTCCGCCATTGTTAGGGTTGAGGGAGTACATGTACTCCATGTTGTCTACGCCGCTCATCTGTTGCTCGATGGGTGTGGCCACGGATTGGTCCAGGGTCATGGCGTCCGCCCCGGGGTAGGTGGCTTTGACTTGAATCTGAGGATCGGCGATATTGGGGAACAAAGCGGTGGGCGAAACCAGCATGGCGAGCGCGCCAACAATCACCATGACGATCGAGATCACCATAGACATGACGGGATGGTTGATGAAGAATTTGGCCATGGCTGGGGATAACTAGATGCCGCTGCCTCCGGCAAGCTTCTGAGCGACGGAGGAGGATTCTTGGAAGGGCTTTGGAGCTACCACTGCGCCTTCTCGTACTTCTTGGACGCCTTCGGCCACGACTCTTTCTCCCGGTTTTAGGCCTTCACTCACAATCCACCAGGATCCGACCTTCTGCCCCATTTTGACCGGACGAAGGCTGGCCTTGTTCTCGTGATCGACTACGGCAACAAGGTATCCGCCCTGCAGTTCCCTTACCGCGCGTTGTGGCACGAGCAATGCATTGTGCTGAATCCTAGTGACGGTGCTGACGCTGCCGAAGCCCCCCGGGCGAAGCATGTTGCCGGGATTCGGGAATTGGATCTTTACGAGGATCGCCCCGGTCCTAATGTCTACCTGCCGGTCAATGGCATAAAATTGACCTGTATGCGGAAAGGTGGTGCCGTCTGAGAGTTTAAGCTGCCACTCCAGTCGGTGCAGCACCGCAGATTCGCTCATGCCTTCCTGCGTCGCATATCTTACGGTCGCAAGATACTCCTGCTCGCTCGGTGTGATGCTGGCAAGGATTGGATCCACGGTCGACACCGTTGTCAACGCTGCGCTCTGCGGTCCAACGAAGTCGCCGACCTGGGCGTTGGAGATGGCTGCAACTCCGTTAATGGGCGAGACAATTCGCGTAAAACTAAGGTTCAACTTGGCGGATTCCACCGCGGCTTGAGCTGCCTCGATGGCTGCTTTTTCTTGGGCCACCTGGGCCTTCGCGGCAAGATTGTTCTGAACCGCATCGTCCAATTCCTGCTGGCTAATGGCGCTTTCCTTGGCAAGAGGCGTGTAGCGGGCAACGTCCAGCTCTGTTTTGCCGAGCTGCGCCTGGGCGCGCTGAAGATTCGCTTTGGCCTGCGAAAGATTTCCGGTGGCTTGGTCCAACGCAGCCTGGAACGGTCTTGGGTCGATCTGGAAGAGCGGCACGCCCTCCTTGACATAGGAGCCGTTAAGGTAGTTTTGCTTGAGCAGTAGGCCAGATACCTGGGCGCGAATCTGAGCGTTCACGAAGCCATCGAGCGTGGCCACCCACTCTTTGGTAAGAGGTACATCCTTTTGCGCCACCTCGGCGACCTCGACGGCCGGGGGACCTGCCGGAGGCGGCCCCATCTTTCCGCAACCAAATGACACGATCGCGGCAAAACCAAGGACGGCGGCTGAACTTAGCGGGTTTCGCATGGCAAATACTCCGGTGGAACGCATTCGCCCTCAGGTAGAAGTCTTGTTATGCCGACGCTGGCAAAAGGCGAAGTCACCTAGCAGGTGGGCCGCCCACGGACTCTCATGCTAGGGACGCAGGTCGACGCGTGGAACTGTCAAAACTAGCAGGGTGTTTGGCTTTTTCGCAGCTAACGGAAAGCCAATCATTTCTTTGCAAATGAAATGGTTACCGCACTTCAAAAAGCGCTAGTGCATGGCGTGAAGTGCGGCACTAAAGTGGGGCCGCATGGGCACCATGAAGTTGCAGGCCAGGAGATAGTCAAGCAGGTGGCCGAGCGGCGGGGGCGCTTGTAATTGATCTGCGGTTATCAAGCCCGCTTTCGATTTCCATTTCCAGCCAGCCGCTAAGGCGGAGGGGAGCGATTCCTCTAGCGCATCGGGCGTCATCGGATAGACGTAAACGCATACGTTCTGGGCAAACAATTTGGAAAGGCCTTCAAGTAATCGGCCTTCGAGACTCCTCTGCCATAGAGAGAACAACTGGATTACTGAGGAAACTCCAGCAACCAAACGCACCGGAGCCTGTGTGTAACGGTTGATAAACGAAGTCATCCGATAAAGTTCGCTGTAGCCAAACAAAAGCACACCGGAACCGAGGCCAACCAGGGCTTCGATCCGACTCGACAAATCAAACGAGGGTTGAACCGGTGAAAACACGGTGTCTGGTGAAATGGGTATTGCGAAAAGGCCCAGGGGGTTCGTTGCTTCATTTCCTGACTCCGTTTTCAGTTTGCGGACCGCTGCCGATAGCATCTCTGCGTGGTCACGAATCGCACTCTCCCAGCCGAGAGGAGCTAGAACGATCGGTCTTTTCCGCAGAATCTCGGTCGGTGGGCCCGGGTGACTTCGCGAAGGGAAAACGACAGCCTCTGCGAGGTTTTCTCGAACCAGCGCCGGCGACAGGTCTTGGCGGTTCCACGCCTGGAAGAGGGGTCCGCGGACATCGATGAAATCAATTTCGATCCGCTCAAGGCTGGCTTGATCGAGGAGGACTTTTGGCAAGCCCTCCCGGCTGGTGCGCTGGTGAAAGGCGGCATAAATGAGATTGACACCGACAATACCGAGAACCTCCTGCTGCAATAAATTTGAGGAGTCTCTCAGGTTGAGATGAAGGAGGAGGTCATTGGCCTGTCCACCGGGCTCGCTTTGAAAGCGAATGCCCATCCAGCCGTGACATTCGTTTGTGCAAGGGAAGTTTCGCGCCGAAACCGTGTCGGCGAAAGAAAAGAAACGGGTACTCGGACCTCGGCCCTTTTCCAGTTGGGTCAAAAGCAGATTCCATTCGCGGTCCAGCATCGCTTGGAGCCGCTGAATGGAAACATAGCGCGACCCCGCTCCATAAAGGTCATCGCTCACTTCTTTGTCGTATGCCGATACCGTTTTTGCGACCGTGCCTGAAGCCGCTCCAACCCGTAGAAACCAGCGCGCCACTTCCTGGCCGGCGCCGATTTCAGCAAATGACCCGAAGATAGTCTCGTCCAAGTTGATAGCCAGGGCCTTCTGGTGAGTATCAAGCTGTTTTGGAGAGGGCATTAAAGGCCGTCAGAAGAAGACCGAGGCGTTTTTGGTGAGGATGAACTCCGGCTGCCCCGAACTCCGCAGCTAACAATGCTAGGAACCCTACAAAATGCCGGAACTGTCAAAACTAGCAGTGTCAAACACGCGAGGAATCCAAAATCGTCCTGGGATATCGTTCGAATGATGTCGAAGATCAGTTGGGTTCCCGGTCGGTTCGCTTGAGATGCGCATGTGCATCACTCCGGGAAGTCGTCGGGCGTCTCGCCCGCGAGAATGTGAAAACATGAAACCGCTTTTCGGCGTTGGGTTCGCCTTCCGCTTGCCAGGCTCGCCAACTTTGCCGGCTGGCGACAGTTGCTCCGGGTAAAACTGGAGCCGGAATGAGCAAGGATCACTGGCTTGAGGAAGATCGACATCTTGCATCAGGGCTCTTGCGCGCCGGTCGATGAATCGTGACCTGTTTGTTTTGACAGTTTTGGGGAATGCGTCGAGAGGCTTACCGTTGGGACATAAAAGGGGGGCGACCTCTCTCCGAACCGAACCAGACAACACCCCCATGAGACGCCCCCTACCACTTCTTCTTCCCCAATGGGCCCGAACGCCATGGTTTGCAATGGTTGACGTGCCTGTCTTCTTGGGTGTTCTCCGATTTCTCCGGCCAAAGGAACAAGAGGCATCGGCCCTGAGCACGCGGAACTCCGTTGGCAACAATCCTGCCCATCCCGTGGTCTAGATTACCTTGTCTTTTTTCAGTTGCTTGACCAGTGCGCTGGCGTACTCCTTGCCCAATTTCTCAAAGTTCTCGGAATAAACGGTGTCCGTTTCTCCGCTCCAGAGAAGGGTTTCATCCTTGGTGCTGTAAAGATTAAACTCCGCGCTGACAATGGTGTTCTCCTGGAGATAAGAACCTTTCGCGGAGTACTGCTTGAAGGCCATGTCCCAATAGGGCCAAAGATTTTGGTAGAACGGCGGAGGCATATAGACGGATTTAGTCCCGACTTCCTGGATTTCTTTGCGGAAAGCTTTAGGACGGATTACCAGAACGGCGTCGTAGTCCGCTTCCTTGATTCGTTGTTTGAGCTCTCCTTCCATCAGCTCATTGCGAGGCGGAAGAACCATGTGGCTCTTTATGCCCTGAACACCGGATTTAGCGAAGAGCTTTTCCATCTCATCCTCAAAATGCTGCCGTATCAGGTAGTTTTCGAGAAGCGCGATGACCAGGATCTTCCTGAGCTGTGGCATGGGGTGGTCGGTGAGGATCCAACGGTGGACAATTTTCGTGCCAGCGGAGAGCGGGGTGGCAAGCAAAGTGAGAACGGTCAACGTAAGAGAGACGGTGCGCATGCTCGTTCCCGGAGGCCGGAGGTGTGAGGAAACAAGCGGTGCGGGTTTCGGCGGATTTGTGGGCGCGATCATTGGTTATCCTTGAAAACCGCGGCAAAAACTGCTGATGGTCAGCGGTTGGAGCGAAAGGGCTGGCTCGGCGACAGTAGGTGACGTCCGCGGGACGCTATTCCGTGTATTGCGTCAGTAAGACACCAAGGACGATCAAAAGCAAAGGCCAGGTCTTCTGGAAGAGTTGTTGCCACTTCTGAGGCGTGCCGGCCAGTCCATTTGTCAGAGCAACTCCCAGCCCTGTGGCGGCAAACCAGCGATGCTGTTTCTGGATGTGTTCCATCGTTTCCATAGCATGGGGTGAGTGCATGTCCCCGCCGTGAACGTGAAACAGCAACAAGATTGCGCCCGCGACTCCTGCCAACGGGAAGAACCAGGTTGCCCAGGGCGCGCGCAACCTGCCTCGCGCTCTTTGCAGCTCCACGTACCCAATTGCCAGAAGGATGATCGAAAAGATTTTGTGCTGCAGATCCTCCATATTGTGCGTCAACGCATACCATGGAGTTTGCGGACCGAAGGGCCAAATCTCCGTGTCACTAAAAACCAGAAGAAAGAGGCCGGCAGCGAGGAAGCACATGGGCCAGACATAGCGGACCATAGACCAGCGTTTCCCGAGGTAGCTCTCCGAGAAGATGAAAATTCCCGCGGCGACAACAAAAAATCCCGCCAGACGATGATTGAACTCGCTTTCTTGTTTGTCGGCCAGATGCTTGGCCGCTTGCGCCGGGTTTTCAGGGGCCGCGGGCGCGTTCATATCCATTCCTGGCATGCTGTTCATGTCGTGTTCTTGCGAAGAAGCCAGGGTCGAAAACAGAAACACCAGGAAGAAAGCGAACAAGACAGCTGCCGCTGGGCCATGAATTCGCGAGAGGAAGGATTTTCCTTGGACGGACCGCATCTTTTCTCCTGTTGACGGGGCTCTGGGCATTCCCCGCGATGAGAGGGTACGAGCAGGTTGTAACGCGCAGGCAAGAATCAAGCGCCTGTCAGAATTGACAGGGGTCAGAAATCGCATGTAGGTATCAGGACGCGAACGGACCTTCCAAAACCGAGGGTCCTCGGTATTCGATCACTTTCGGCGCTCTCGGTCAGACTTCGTCAACGAGGTTCAGAGGAAGGGGAAGCAGAGGCCGCCGAGCGCTGGCGGAGAATGGGAAGCACTTCACGCACGCGGTCCATATAGGCACTCGTCGGATCAAGCTTAGCGAACAGTTCGAGTTCCGCGATGGCCTCCCGGGGCTTATTAGAATTTGCATAGATATCGGCCAGCAGCAGGTGAACCCTGGGAGGGACCTTGGTGCTTTCGTTGGCCGTCAGGCCGTAGCTCAAAGCGGTGTCCCACTGACCTTGCTGAGCGTGACATCGGGCCAGTTCGAAAGGCCAGCGCCAGTCGCTCGAATCCAATTTTTGCGCTTCAAGAAGAAGCTCCCTTTCTTCCGGGTAGCGGCGCTCCGCGAACAGCAATACCGCCAAGGGGTAATAGGCAGCCGTCAGGTGTGCATCCAGTGCGATCGCCTTCCGCAGGGAAGCTTCCGCGGCAGCGGTTGCCTTTGTCTGCAACTGCGCTGAGCCCAAGAGAAAATAGGCGTCGGCATAGCCGGGATACAGTTCAATGGCCCGCTGAAACGCGGCAATGCTTCGAACGAAATCTTTCTTCTCGTTCAGGAGCCGGCTGCCTTGTGCGAACTCCTTTCGGGCATGGTCTGGGATTCTCAGAGCACCGGCAGCGACGATCCCAGTAGGAGGGCCGTCTCGCTCCTGCTCCCGAGGCTTAAGCAAAATGTCCACATTTTGGAGGGTGCGATCACCGTTGCCAAGGTCAACGTGAGCGTCGCCCGGCTCGTAACCCTGGCGGGAGGCTCGGACGGTAAAGGCACCCACTGAAAGACCCGAGAATTGCACGCTGCCGTCTGAACCGGTGAATTGCTCACCGACGATCCCGTCAGGAAAATGGATCAGTTGTACCAGCACCTGCGCGAGCAGTTCTTCGTTGAGGCGATCGCGAACGCGAACCAAGACCTTCCCCAAGTGATCGGACGCGGAGGCAGTGGACTGGCAGAAGCCAAGCGGGCAAAGGAACATCCCTGAGATGGCGATAGTCGAGGCCTGGAGACACCGGAAGAGATTGTGCGTGAATTTGCGATATGGCCGCAAGGCGGGCTCCGCTACGTTGGCGGAGTCTAACAAACCCACCGCGTGGCGCCAAGGCCATTAGGCGAAAAAAAATGCCGGGAGGCCTGGTGGCCTCCCGGCGGAGAGGGGCTAAGCAGATTCAAATTAGAAGATTAGCTTGAGAGCCAATTGAACGTTTCTTCGCTCATCCGCGTTCACCGGAGGCACGCCTTTTTGTGCGTGGACTACAGCGCATTGTTGCGCGGCATTCCCAGGGCACGTACCGGTTATGGATGAGATGTCATTGTCGCTGAGAGTGATCCACATATTGGAGTGGTTCGGCATATTGAAAAATTCACCGCGAAGCTGGAGACTGACGCGTTCGGTGATTTTTGTAGTCTTGTACACCCCGAGGTCCACGGTATAGGCGCCAGGGCCATAGAAGTAGCCACGGGTCAACATATTTGCCGGGAATGTACCGAAGTCAGAGATGCCGGCGATGGGGTTTATGTAGCTGCTGTTAAAGCTGCTAGCCGGAAAGACAAAGTAGTCGAAAAGATTCGCTGCTCCGCTGGGGTCCACCCTTGCGGAGCCAGCCCTCCCGAGCGTGGTGGTCTGGAAGGCCCTCGGACAAACGGTGAACGCGTTCGTACAATCGAACATGGTAAACGGGAAGCCCGTGCGGATCGTAACGATGGGGGCGACCGTCCATCCGTCGAAGGCTCGCTTGGACGCCCCCGACATGTTCCGCGCGAACGGAATGTCCCAGGTGCCGGAGAATACAAAGCGATTATGTAGGTCGAAGTCGGAGTTGCCTTTGTCAAGCTTGGGATTGAAAGGATCCAGGAGTCCGAGATTTGCATTGTTGTTGGACTCGCTAAAGGTGGTGCTGAGATTGTCGATAGCGTGGGCATAGGTATAGCTTGAATGCAGGCTGAGCCCCGTGTTGCCGAGATTGGTCAGCTCTACGCGCGCGGCCACGCTGTTATAGTGAGAGAAACCGTTGTCGCCGCGGCGGTTGATGTTGCTGTATTGAAAGGTCTGCAACCGGGTGAGCTGGTTCTTTGAAACGACAAAGCCATTCGCGGAACCATCGTTAAACGTCACCGAATTAAAGCACGGGTAAGCGGGAATAGTATAAGTTTGACCGTTATTGGGGCTAACCGCGGACTTTGCCGTGCATTGATCGGATAGGTAAACGTTGCCGGCGCCCGGTCGGTTGGGGTTTTCAATCGAATAAAGATCCACGCCCTTGGACCCGTTGTACTCAATTGCCATTATGAAATTGCGCGTCACTTGGTGCTCAAGCACGGCACTCCAGAGATGCGCGTAGGCGGTTTCGATATTGGAGTTCACGTTCCGCAAGCTGACTAACGGGAGGGCCTTGGAGCCGCTGGAACCTCCCAAGGGGCCCGCGTTGTCGGTAGTGATGGGAATGGTGCCACCGACATCACTGGGCAGGATCGAGATGACTGCGTAAGCTGGCGGGTTTTGGATGACGTTAAACGTCACGTTGCCAAAGTTCCGCTCATAGGAGATGCCCCACCCTCCGCGTAGCGCGGTCCTGCCGTTGCCGAAGACGTCGTACGCAACGCCCACGCGTGGACCGAAGTTGTTCCAGTCTTTCTTCCATAGCCCATGAATGGGGCTGTCGGGAACCGTCGCTACGCTGCCGTTGCGGATGTTGGTGAAGATGTTGCCCGCTTGCGCATCGTAGTAGTTCGAATCCAGGTTCGGGTCTTTGTTATGCTGGACGCCAAAGTAGTCCCAGCGAATTCCCAGATTAAACGTTAGGCGGTTCGTCGCTTTCCAGGAGTCCTCGAAATACGTGCCGAATTCATGGTACCGGTTGCTCCGAGCAAAGACCGGTGGGCCAACCGGGAGCGTCACAGTACAGCTCGGAACATGGCCGGCTGCGCCACAAGGGAATTTCCCCTGTGGATTGATGGCCGATTGGAACTGCGCGAGTACTCCGTTCAGGAAGTTCTCGATGCTTGCGCTGAAATTCGTAGTGCTGAGGGACTGCACAGCTTCCTCGTAGGCCCCAAAACTCCGGTTATCGCGGATGTAGGTGTAGTTGCCGCCGAAACGGAAAGTGTGACGTCCATGGATCGAGCTGAGATCCTGGTACGCCTGGACAAAGTTTTGCGGGCCCCCGAAGGGGATCGCATTGCCCGGTGTAAAGGGAGAGTATCCCGGCATGCCAATGAGGTTTCCCTCGATCTTGGGGGCCGAAACGGCATTCATGTACAGCGTGGGGCCGACCGGATTGGAGCCCAAGGGCTGAAGGAGATTCAGCCGGTTGAAGACAATTTTTGACTGGCTGGTCAGTTGTGGGCTGAAGGTATGAATCAAGGAGAGTAGGAAACTATTGTTGGTGGTGGTCTGCCCCGAATCATATCCGGCGTAAGGGCTGTTGGTTACGGTGCCAGTGAACAGGTTGCCCTTTTCGAGCGCGTAGCGCCCATACAATTGAGTACTTGAATTGATGTTCCAATCGGCCCGACCCACGACGTAATAGGTATTTTGGGGAGAACCGGCGCCGGAATCAGCGGGGACCGAGTATTGGCCCTGAACGAATATGGGTGTCGTGCTGCCGACCGGGAAGACTGTGTCGCACGTGCTGGGTGCAGGCGGGCAAGCGGTGACCCCGACAGCCGTCAACTGGTCGCGAGTGTAGGTCTTGAGCTGTACGAAATTCGACCGCAGTGTTCCGAACGTGCTAAAGAACTGTTGGGTATTCGAATTTGCGGCAGCAATGAGCTGCGGCGTAGGAACATTGATGATTTGTGTCGCCGAACTCCGGACGCGAAGCCATTCGGTACTCTGGAAGAAGAACAACTTACCTTTCTTGATGGGACCGCCGATGGAGTACCCAAACTGGTTCCGTGTAAAACCGGGCTTGGCAATTCCTCTGGCGTTATTGTCGAAGGTATTGGCCGCCAATGCCGCGTAGCGGCCGAATTCATAGGCAGTACCGTGGAAGTCATTCGTACCGGATTTGGTGGTCACGTTCACGACGCCCGCAGAAGCGCGGCCGTATTCCGCAGTGAAATTGTTCGTCAAAACGTTGATTTCCTGCACGGAATCCAGCGGAACCGTTTGGCCCACCGATGCCGTGAATTCGTCGTTGTTTGCAGCGCCGTCCAGCAGGACGTTCGTGCCGGCGGATCGCAAGCCGTTGATGTTATATCCTGCACCGCGCATGGTGAGTCCCGCATCGGCAGCGCTCGACACGTTGGCTGCCCCGCCGACGAGGTCATAGGGGTTCCGCGTTAGAAGCGGCAGGTTGGTAATGTCATTCGAGGTAATCAACTGGCCGACGGTCTGGTTTTCGGTGTTGATGGCCACCGATGTCGCTGAGACTTCCACGGTCTCGCTCACCTTTCCGACTTGGAGTTTCAGATCCAAGGCAACCCTGCCGCCGGGCGGTAGAGCGACTTGCTGTTCAAGCTTGGCGAAACCTGGTGCCTCGGTCATGACCGAATACCGTGCGGGAAGAAGGTTGGTGACAATAAAGGCGCCGTGATCATCAGACGCGGTTTCGCGCAAGGCCCCGGTACCTACGTTGCGAATCGTGATTTTTGCCTTCGGAACCGTGTTGTTTTGCTGATCGAGAACTGTGCCGCTGATCTGGCCGGTTTCCGTCTGCGCCCAAGCTGTGGCGGCGAAGCCAAGCACAAGCAATGCCAGGATCGGCACAATGATTTTTCTCATGTTGCGTACTCCTTCTGATTGTCTTTGTCCGAGATGCAGGGCGATGGAACCGCTTACAAGGGCAATTTCTAGCGCCTACAGGAGAGTGGTCGCGCCTGTCAAAATTGACAGGCGGTTAAGGAGGAAGTGATATAACCTTGAGATTCTAGAATGCCTCACTGACGCCCACGCTCGAGGTATGACTGTCCTTGCCTTGCGCGAAGTCAACCCGCAGATTTACCTGATACTTGCTGCTTAGTTCAAACCTAACGCCGCTGCCGCTCGGCAGGAAGTTCTTGGTTCTAAACGGCTGATTGCCACCGGGTACTACTTCTCCCAAGCCACCAAACCTCACAAGGCCGAACCTCTTGGGTAAGGCCAGCCGATATTCCAACTGCGTGCCAAACCTGTAACGATTCAGATAGCGACCGGCAGTGTATCCGCGCAATTGGCTTCTTGTGCCGTAGATGCAGTTTCCGTAGAAGGGAGGCTGGCCCCCCGGTAAGGCAGGCGAACGAGCCGGATCGAAGCACCTGGTTCTCGGTCAAACCCCAGTACTTGTTTGCGCTTGCATCCTGAGCGTCGGTCGTTCGAGAAGGAGAAATCGGCTGGGCTTGGGCTCAGCTTCATGTGCCGCGATGGATCTGGTCGCGAGGCTCCAAAACAATCCGCTGGTGAGGAGCACGGAGAAGATCCGCGGCGGTCCTTGTCGCTTCATGGGCGGAGGACTCTCGGAACTTCAAACCGTACTTCAATGACACGGCCCGCCCTGTTGCATTTGCTGGGCGGGCCGTGCGGGCTAGGCCACTGGATGAGCCGAGGAACAAACTGTCTCTTTTGTGGCCCTAATTGTTTTTCTCCACAACGCTGCGCGGAGGTTTGGGCCTCTGCCAAATAATCTGTGAGTCTGGGGCCTGATTGGGAAAGAACTTCTGGGATGCCGCGTTCGTGGGCAGGAGGAGAATATCCACCCGACGATTGTAGGCAAGCCAAGTCGCTTTGAAGTTCTTTACGCGGGTTTCCGGAGGTTGATTGGGATTCCGAGTCTGCAAGTCAATCACGGTGGCTTTGTCGAGCTGGTTCGTATCGCCATGGGCCGTCGTGTCTATCTTTTCGGCGGCGATGCCCTGGGAAACCAGGAAATCTCTGACACGCTCAGCGCGGCGGTCAGACAAGGATTGGTTGTGTTTGTTCGGCCCGCGCTCATCCGCAAAGGCGCTGACCGAGAGTTTCGCGTCGGGGTCGTACTCAAGATATTTTTTGAAGCCATCGGCAAGGCTTGTGAGCGTTTCCTGCTGGCTGCGTACGAGTCCGAGTGCTGGAGATTGTCTTGTGGGCCAGTCGGTTGGAAAGAAGATGCTGTTCAGCAGGACCGCCGGAATTGGTTCGATGGAACCCTTCAAGCGTACCGCCACCGTCTTACTGTCGGAACCGCCACACACGTTTGTTGCATTCAGAGTGTATTTGACCTCTTCGTCTACAGGGCCTTCGCCGGTTTGAGTTGGGGTCAGGGCTACAGACTTGCTGCCGGTGGGATCAACCGATCCCAGCGGAGCTATAGAAGCGGCGTCGGCGTTTGTTGACGACCAGTTCAGCGTTGTGTTCGCCGGTTGAATGACCTTGTCGCCGATACGACGGTAATTCGCCTCCGTCGGCGAGGCGTTCAGCGACGACTGGACCGTGGTATTCACGTTGACCGTGGTGCTCGGTTTGGTTACTCCTCCCGGACCGGTAGCCGTGAGCTCGTACACGGTGGTTTGTCGGGGCGAAACAGTTCTTTCGCCGCTCGTCGGGACCGGGCTCAAACCGCTCATATCGGCCTCGACCGTTTCGCTTGAATTCCACGCCAGCTGGGTGTTTTGGTTGCAGTTGATGTTTTGTGGATTGGCCGAAACCGATCCGCTAACCGGGGCGATGGCAACCGTGGCACTGGCGGTTCCCGCCCTAAAGCGTTGTACACCACCGGTGAGCTGCTTCGTTCCGCGCGGCCAATCTTTGGTCCGCTGTCTTCCATTCGAAATGTCGACAATCACCCGCTGATCGGCGCCTACCGTAACCACACCAGACCACAGCTCCTTGCCAAATCGTGTGACGTACAGCTCATGCCTACCCGGCGGCACGATCAACTCTTGATGCAGGCCTATGTTGTGGTTGAACTCGTCGACGTGCCCCACGAAGTACTGCGGTTTGTTCCCGTTCAGCAGAATCGCCGCATCACCGGCACGCCGCATCCCTACTTCAATCTGGATGCGTCCCCGCGGACCAGGTACTTCAGCGCCCACCGGTTCCAGTTTTATCTCCAGCGGCAGAGTATGCTCCGGATCGATGGAAACGTCCTGTTCAGCGAATTTGTAGCCATAGTTGGCCACAATCAGATGGTGCGTTCCAACGTCTAGCCTGATGGTTCGATTGCCCGGACCAATCGCCTTGCCGTCGACGAATGTATACGCTTCCTTCGGTGAGACCCTTACCCTCAGCCTCCCTGGTTTGCTGTTTTGTGCCAAGGCGGCTCCGTTGAGCAGAAATGCCCCGACCACGATGCCACAAAATGTTTTTGATGCTTGATGCCTCATTGGACCACCTCCTGCAGGCGAATGATCATCTCTGATCAACTATTCGGACCATACCGATAAGGCTGTAACTGCGAAACTGGCAAAACTGACAGCCTCGAATGGCAGTAGTGACTTCGGTCGCAAAGCAGCTGCCTTGCAAGGCAGCGCATCGAGCAATAAGACTAATGTCAGTGAAATGCTTCGACGGAAGGGGTCCGGCTCGAGATGGAGTGATTGACGTTGCCCGGTGTGCCTCGGAGAAGAGGCGCCTCGAGCCGAACCCCTACTGAGGTTCGGTGGGCAAAGCATAGGTTGCCATGCGAGCCATCGGACCTGTCAAAAGTACCAGAGCCGGGAGGAAGGTCCAGTTTGGATGGGATGCGGCGCCTTACGGGTGCGGGCGATTATGAGATTCAATATCCCACGGCTTGAGCAAAAAAAAACGAGGAGACTGCGAATGGGCCCCGCCATCTGCCATCCGCAGCCTCCTACGCGTACAGAAAACAACGATCTCACCGGCACCGAAAGCTAGAACCGGAAAATGATGCCTCCGTTGTACCGGAGATTGTTCTGGTTGTTATTGCCCCTAGTAAAATTATTGCCAAAGCGCGTCAGGACATAATCAACCTGCGCCACCCGAATAGCGATGGATTTGCTCACAGGGATGTCCAATCCTCCGCCGATCATGAAGTCAAATGCATTGTTGCTCGGGCTTAGCGTGCCCGGGCAAGCGGCCTGACATGCCCGTGCCAAGTTGCTGTAAGTATTTGAATGAGCTCCGCCGAACAAAGTCTCCACGAAGGGTTCCCAGTGCTCCGCGCGGTATTTCAGGATGGGGCCTACGTTATAGGTAAACAAATCACCACTCGACCGCACAACGCACCCCGCTGGGCACGGGCTGTTGGCGATTGCCGGGAAAGTAAAGGTCTGGGTGGTGCTGGCATAGCCCTGGAAGTCTCCTTGGATTCCAAGCCAATGATTAAGGTAAACATGTATACCGCCTCCGCCGCCGTTCAGTGAGAAGCTGCTGACGATGTTGCTGTTCTGCGGGTTGAATCGCATGTAGGAGTA
>DATAIH010000084.1:0-15037 GCA_036262755.1 Candidatus Acidiferrum sp. | reverse complement strand
TTTCAGAAGGCGCTCCGGGAAGATCCAGCGGATGGCGAAGCCACCCAGTTGCTGGGGTTGTCGTATTACCTTGCGGGGCGGCCAGCCGAGGCCATCGCCCCGCTTGAAAAAGTCCAAGCCTGGTATCCCAGCGCCAACGTGGACGCCGCATACATCCTGGGCATCTGCTACATGCAGACCAAGGATTACCTCCAGGCGCGCAAAGCGTTCGCCAGAATGTTCGCCGTGGCGCCCGATTCCGCGGCCAGCTATCTTTTCACCGCGCGCATCATGTTGCGTTTTGACTTCGACGCGATCGCCGAGGAGCACGCGAAGAAGGCCGTCGAGCTAGACCCCAAACTGCCGCTGGCGCACTCCCTGCTCGGCGAAATCTATCTCTACAAGTCGCGCATTCCGGAAGCCACCGCAGAGTTTCAGAAGGAGCTTGAGCTGAATCCAGGCGACGCCGCGGTGTACTACAAACTGGCGGACGCTTACACCCGCGCGCAGAAATACGAAGACGCGGAAAGGCTCCTGCAGCGCTCGATTTGGCTCGACTCTTCGTCTACCGGTCCCTACATCCTGATGGGCAAGGTACTGGAAAAAAAGGGCGAATCCGCGCTAGCCGCTCGGGCTCTCGAGCGCGCGATCGCCATGGATCCGAACAATCCGATTCCCCATCACTTGCTCGGGCTGGCTTATCGCGATTTGGGTCAGACCGAGGACGCGGATCGCGAGCTCAAACTATCAGAACAATTGCAGGACCGTTCGAACGCGAAGCCTTGAATGGAAGATTCTGGAGGAGTAACTCATAGGGAGACTGTCCGTGCCAAAGCTCAAAAAGCCTTCTCATCTTGCCATCGTCCTCGGCCTTTGCCTTTCCGCGATCCCGGCAGAGTCACAACGCGCTGCCGCTGGTGCGCTGGATGTCTCATCGGCGCGAGTCGAGCGGAAGCAAGCGGCTCAAGCCGCACAAGATCCGTGGTGGAAGCATGCGGTAATTTACGAAATCTATCCGCGCAGCTTCCAGGATTCCGACGGCGACGGCGTCGGCGATATCAACGGCATCACTTCTCGCCTGGACTACCTGCACGACCTGGGCGTTGACGCCATCTGGATCACACCGATGTACCCCTCGCCGCTCGTCGATTTCGGATACGACGTCGCCGATTACACCGCGATCGATCCTCTCTATGGCACCATAGCCGATTTCGACCATCTGGTGGCGGAAGCGAAAAAGCGAAACATCCGCGTGATCATGGATTTCGTTCCCAATCACACTTCCGATCAACATCCGTGGTTCAAGGAGTCGCGTTCCTCTCGTAGCAATCCGAAGCGCGACTGGTACATCTGGCGTGACGGGAAAGGCCCGGGCCAGCCACCCAACAATTGGCAATCGTGGTTTGGGCATTCCGCGTGGGAATTCGATCCCTCGACCGATCAGTATTACTACCACTACTTTTACGTCCAGCAGCCCGACTTGAATTGGCGCAATCCCGAGGTGCGCAAAGCCATGTACGACGCCATGCGCTTCTGGCTGGATCGCGGCGTGGCCGGTTTCCGTGTCGATGCCGTCTCCCGCTTATTCGAAGATCCGAACTTGCATGACGACCCGATTCTGCCGGGCAAAAATGTCTACGGCGATCCGAATATTGAGCAC
The DNA here is from genome assembly GCA_036262755.1 of Candidatus Acidiferrum sp. Lineage (GTDB taxonomy): Bacteria > Acidobacteriota > Terriglobia > Acidiferrales > UBA7541 > Acidiferrum. Next base: position 13,398 of record DATAIH010000084.1, on the reverse strand, counting down.
AAATACACCGACAATTTTCCGGAAGTTCACGACGTGCTCCGCGAGATGCGGCGCGTCGTCGACGCTTACCCTGGGAATCCCGTGCTCATCAGCGAAGCCGACGAGCCCAACATCAAAGAACTCGCGAAAATGTACGGCGCAAAGGACGATGAAGTCCAGTTGCCCATGGATTTTCAAATTGCCGACGTCAACAAGCTTTCCGCGCCGGACTTTCGCCGATTGCTCGATCAAGTGGACCATAACACCGCTCACGGTCAGCCGCTTTTCTTCTTTAGCAACCACGATCAGCAGCGCCAGTGGGACCGGTATGGTGACGGCGTGCACAACGATCAAATCGCCAAGCTCATGGCCGCGCTGCTTCTAACCACTCGGCAAACGCCCCTGATGTATTACGGCGAAGAGATGGGCATGAGGACCACACCGCCAACGCGCAAGGAGGATGTCCAGGATCCCATTGGCAAAATCGGCTGGCCGAAAGAGAAAGGCCGCGACGGCGAGCGCACGCCGATGCAGTGGGACAATTCGAAAGACCATGGCTTTAGCACCGCGGATCGCACCTGGCTCCCGATACCCCCCAGCGCCGAGCAAGACAACGTCAGCGCTGAGTCGAAGGACCCTCATTCGATCTTGTCCTTCTACAAGGGCCTGCTCGCCCTGCGCCAAAGCGAACCGGCCTTACAGAACATGCGCCAAGGAAGCTATGTGGCTTTGAATCGCGACGATCCCTACGTGCTCGCCTATTTGCGCAGGAATCCCGGCAGCGGTGACTCTGTTTTGGTGGTCCTCAACATGAGCGGCGAGCCGCGAACCGTGAAGCTCGATCTCGCTTCGCTCGGCATCCACGGGAGCTCCGCAAAGATGCTTATTGCGTCCCCGGAGCCCGGCGAAACGGTAATGCCCTTGGAGCATTTTGTCATTGCCCCGTTCGGCGCCTTCATCGGATCCGTTCGCTGAGTAACGCATAAACCCCTCGAAGATCAGAAAAATGACCTGGGTTGCTCGCCGATTACCGCCGCAAGACGAAATGCCCCCGCGGAGCTATCATGGTAGGCGAGAACCATTCGAGCACGCCACCCGTCGGCCTGGAGTAACAACATGAGGCGTTTCCAATTCTTATCGCTGTTTCTGTTCGTGAACTTGGTGGCGGCCGACTTTGCCTGGGCGCAGGAAAAGTCTGCCGAACCACAAATGGGCATGGAGCACCAACATCATGGCGGCTTCATGCAAGAGGGAATGCAGCATGTCGTCGCCAAGGGCGTGACGCTGGAGGCGAAACTGGACGCTCGGGCGAACACCGTCACGCTCCGCGTCGGCCCGGTGGATCTCCCCGCGCACACGAGCCACATGAAAATGCCACAGCCCCCGGATCAAGTTTGGCAAATCCCGCTCGACGGCTGGCTGCTGGCGTATCATCCGCAGCTCGTGGATGCCGCCGGGAAGGAAGTTCCGGGAACGGTGCTTCACCACACGGCGTTCTGGAACGAAAACCGCTCTGACTTTCTTTGCCCCAACAAGGAAGAGCATATTTTTGGCGCAGGCAGCGAGATGACCGACTGGGGCGAAGTGCCGGGCTACGGTTATCGCGTCGAGAAGGACGACAGAATCCGCATCGAAACGATGGTCTATAATCCCACCGCCACTTCCTACGAAAAAGTCTACCTCGAAGTCGTCATTCCGTTTCAGGACGCGGCAGGGAACCTGCCCCCGCGCAAGAACGTCTATCCTGCGTGGATGGACGTGAAGGCCTGCGGGAATTCCAGTTATGACGTGCCTGCCGGCAAAAGCGAAAAATCAGGAACCGTGACCGTGAAATACGACGGCGTGCTTATTGGCGTCGGCGGCCATCTCCACGACTACGGCAGGCAAATCGTCCTCGCCGATCTGACGCGCAAGGAAACCGTGGCCACGCTCGATGCCAAAGTGGATGATCAGGGTCGCCTGGAGACCATTCCCGTAAAATTCTTTGTCGAGCAGGGCGGCTTCAAGCTTTCCGCCGGCGACGTTCTGAAGACTTCCGCTACCTACGACAATCCAACTGGCAAGCTGCTTCGCGACGGCGCGATGGGCATCGCCGTGGGCTATTTCGTGCCAAACGACGCTTCCAAAATGGCGGCGCTGCGCCGCAAAGCGCCGCCCACGCACGAGATGGCTCGAATGGCCCACGGCCGCTGAACCGGGGCAAAGCCAACCCCCTAAGCCGATGGCCGGTCAGTCGTCGCGACGATAGGGAGGCTTTGGCGATGAGGGATTCGTGGGGGAGTCACCCGACCCCTCGGGCGCTCGAGGCGTCACACAGTCCTTCGTGGCGGGCGTATTACCAGCGGCAGCGGTCGCGCAAGGGGCGGGCGAGGGCGGATTGTCAGGGGTCTTCGGATTTGCATTTGGCTGATCCTGCGCGGAAGCATGTTCGAGGATGCGCCGCGCATAGTCGGCGATGGTCTTAACGCCGGAAGCATAATCCTGATTAGGAGTGCGGACGCCGCCGTTATAGGCGCCGATAGCCTTCTCCACGTTGCCTCCGAAATGGTCGAGCAGATCGCGCAACAGCAACCCGGCATAGGTGGTAAGCACCGCGTCGCTGACGTTATTCAGGTCCAGCTGGCGAGGCGGGCGCAGGCGAGCCGGCAGCTGGCCGTAGTCGCGTTTGTCATGCAGATAAAGTTGGTGCGCGGCGCGGAGCGTCTCTCGGGTAATTTGCCAGGTGCCCATGGCGTAGTCGCTGACCATGACGCGCTTTCGCGTCCGCCGGAGAACGATATCTCCCCGCTGCGCACGCTTCTTCCAAACCGCGTGCGTCAGATCTCCGTTCACGTCCATGTAGTCGTTTTCCATCGCCCCCACGCCCATGAAGTAATCGAGAGGCAGGTCATAAAAGTGCGCGACGTCGAGAATGTCGGAAGCCAATTGCGTGGCTTGCTCGCGCGTCAAGGGTCGCGGCGCATCCTGACTGCCGTCCATCACGCGATTGTCGGTTTGCGATTTGAAGATGAGAAATTGCGCCAGTGCCGGCAGCACCTTGGAAGAACTGATTGTTTCTAGTTTCTCTTCCGCCGGCAGGTCATAAGCCACGTCGAAGGTGTGGCTCTCCTGCTGGTAATAAGAAAGCTCCTGCTGGGACCAGGTCTCGAATTCGTAATGCGCTATGAGGTTACGGCTTTCAAGGTCTGCGAGTTGCGGAACTGCGGCTAGTAAATCGTTGTTTGTGACGATGAAGATCTTGTAGTGCGGCTCCTTTTTTGTGTTCACAGCGGCCAGCAGCATGTGCGAGGTGTCGTGTCCCGCGCGGGCTTCGCGCCCGCGCACATACTCAAAGCGCAAAAAAGCTTCCATCTGGTCGTTGAAACTGGCGACCTCCGCCGCGGGCACGCCGGGCGTAAAAGGAACGACCAACTGCTTGTTCTCGACGGCGGTAAGGGGAACTCGCGGATGAGCGGAAGCCGGTAGATCCAGAGGCCAGAGACGGTAGTCGGTGTACCCGCAGGCAGCAAAGGCCAGCACGCCGGCGGCAAGACACAGCGCATATCGGACGAGCTTCGTGAAGAGTTTTTTTGCCGACATGGCTTCGGCCCCCTCCTAGTGTAGATGACTGCTGATCGTTGCAGTTGCATCTCTTACGGTCGAGGAAAAGCATCCCAGTTGCCGCTAGCCTTCGGTTCCTCGAGAAATTTTACAAGTGATTGATACACAAAGACTTGCGGCGAAGGGGACGCCCATCGGATGGGCCAGGGCCCCCGAATGGGTGTGTGTAGATTACCACAATGTGGCCGAGCACGCTCGCTAGAGGGGTGACAACTCCGCCACATAAATTCGGGCGGCTTCGCGTACTTTGTAGCTTTACGTCGGCAGATTCGAGTCTTGGGCTGGTAGCCTCGTCGAACCAGTTTCACGCGAACCCAGTCCAGGTTCACCGACGGGAGTTACCGGGAGGAGCGTAGCGCATTCCGCTGCCGCTTGAAAAGGGCAGTACCTGCGCTCTTTCATTATGGAAGTGGCGCCCCATCTGGCCAAACCCGAAGCCACCCTAGCTTGCCCCCATGCGCACGGCTCCACGCCCGCAATGCCGTGAGCTCGGTTCGGCATCTTCGAAATTGCAATTTGAGAACTCCGGTCGGCCCACACGAGCTCCGCGAAGCTAAGGCTGCTTACGCCCGCCGCAATTCCGGAGCCGGCGCGAAAGAATCGCTTCGGTCTTACGCCGTGGCCGCCGCGGCTTTCTCGGCGGTTTCCAGGGTATAAACCACCACGGCTTTCTTCCCGCCTTTCGCGGCCGTGGCGTGGACGGAACTCAGGTTGACGCCCTTTTTCTCGAGCGACGCCAGGCATTGCGCCAGTGCCCCCGCTTTATTCGGCAGTTCGTACTGTTCCGCGGCGGTCTCCTGGTACGAGATGTTTCGAGCATCCAGCGCTTTTTTGGCTTTCTTCGGATCCTCGGCGACGAGCTGGATCGTGCCGGTGGTCCCCTGCGAGGTTCCCAATAGCGCCAGAATGTTTACCTTCGAGTCCCCCAGTGCCTTCGCGATGCGTGCGACTGCGCCGGGCTGGTTGTCGACGGAAATGGTGAATTGCTTGGTTTTGGCCATGCCGCACCTCCTGTGGCCGCGATTATACCCCTACTCCTGGCACGGTGTTGTAACCGGGCTAGATTTGCTGGCCCTTCCAACGTCCTCGCCGGAAAAGAAGGATTCCCGCTGCGGCGATGGCTCCTTCGGCGATGACAATAGAAATGTACACGCCGTTCGCGCCCAGCTGTGCGGTGATCGCGAGAAAATAAGCCAGCGGAATCTCCAGGACCCAGAACCCGAAGAAGTGAACGTAGGTTGGTGTGATTGTGTCGCCTGCGCCGTTGAAGGCCTGGAGCATCACCATTCCGTAGGCATAGCCGATATTTCCGTAGCTGAGGATGCGCAGGCATGTGGCGGCCAGCGGCACGACCACCGGGTCATTGGAGAACAGACGAATGATGGGCGTGGCAAAAAGCAGAAAGATCACGCCGATCAAGCCGAGAAACACCATGTTGTAAAAGCCGGTGCGCCAGACAGACATTTGCGCGCGTTCCGGCTGCTTGGCGCCCAAATTTTGCCCAACGAGCGTAGCCGCAGCATTGCTCAAGCCCCAGCTCGGCAAGATCACGAAGATCAGGATGCGGATGGCAATCGTGTAACCCGCCAGCGCTGCCGAGCCGAAGATACTGACGATCCGCACCAGCCCGATCCAGCTCGTATGTGCAATGGCAAACTGCAGAATGCCCGTGAGGGAAACGCGCAGCAGCCGCAGCAGCACTCGAAAATTAACCTTGATCTGCTGGCCCAGAATGCGAATGCGTTCCGTGCCGCGCAGCAGACGGTAAAACTGATACAGCACGCCGATACTGCGGCCGGTAAAGGTGGCGAGCGCCGCGCCGGTGACCCCAAGCTTCGGAAATGGCCCCCAGCCAAAAATCAGGCAGGGGTCGAGGACCAGGTTAATAATGTTCGAGACCCAAAGCAGGCGCATGGCGATGGCGGCATCGCCTGCCCCTCGAAAAATGGCGTTGTTGAGAAACAGCATCAGGATGACGCCGCCGCCGCCAAGCGCGATGCGCGCGTAACTGGAACCAACGCGGATGATTTGCGGCGACGCCCCCATCAACTGGAGCAACCTCGGCGCATAGACGAGGCACGGCGCGCCGACGAGCAGGGAAACCGTCAGCCCGAGGATGATGGCTTGCACTCCGGCAACTGCGGCGGCGGCCGGATCCTTTTCTCCAATACGCCGCGCTACCATCGCCGTAGTCGAGAGGCTAAGCCCGAGTCCGATGGCAAAGATCAGGCTGAGCAGCGATTCGGTGAGGCCGACGGTAGCCACGGCATCTGCGCCAAGTCGGCCCACCCAAAACACATCGACAACCGCGAACAAAGACTCCAGCACCATTTCCAGGATCATGGGGATGGCCAGCAGCAAAATCGCGCGGTTGAGGCTTCCTGTGGTGAAGTCCTGGTGCGACCCGCGCAGCGCTTCGCGGATGGAACTCCAAATCGGCGGCGGAGCGGCCGGAACGATGACCCGTTCAGCTGACATAAACACCTTAGCTCTCTCGATGCGCGCATCAAAAACGCACGGCGCAAACGCGGTTCGACGGTTGAGATGGTAAAGAACCGGGGAAAGTTCAAATCCGCGGGAGCGGATTACTTAGTTTGGGCAATTCGCGCGACAAACATCTTCACTTCCTTGGCGCTGTCCCAGCGCAACGAGAACGGCACTATTCCAGAATCGCGTGGGCGTTTCAGTGGGGGCATTCTATCGTGAATCCACGCGCTTTGACCAGCAAAATCGCGGCCAGAGCGCCCGGGGCTTGCACGCCAACCCCGCATGGCTCGGGCTAGGCTAGGGCGATCCGCCCGATCAAGTCTTCCTGCTCCAATTTAGATTCCGCGCCGATGGTGAAGGCGTCCAATAGGTCCAGGGAAAGGGCATACCGCAAGGCCTCGTCCTGCCGGTTTCGCAATTCCCCTTGGCCAAGAATCTTCATGCCCACAATGGCGTGGCCGTTGGCGCGCATTTCACGCATCACGCTAACGACGGTCTCCGGTGCGGCATCCATGTAGGCCCCCACCGGATTGATGCGCACCAGGTGAACCTCGACCCAAGGCGATTTGGCGGCGCCGCGCAGTGCTTCGATGCTGTGACACGAGCAGCCATGCGCCCGGATAATACCCTTCTGCTTGGCCTCCGAGAGTACCTCCATCACCGGCCGGAAGCGGTCCGTCCAGTCCCCTTCGGTGAGGCAGTGCATCAGGCAGATATCAAGGTAATCGGTTCCCAACTCGCGGCGGAAGCGCTCGAGGTCGGCGCGAGCCGTCGCAGCATCCCGCGCCCACGTCTTGGTCAGGACGGTAACTTTGTCGCGCGGCACGCGCTTCAGCGCCTCGGCCACGTGTGGATGGCTGCCATAGGAATCCGCCGTGTCAAAAAAGCGCAATCCATGGTCGTAACCGTTCAAAAGCAGATCGCGCAGTCCTTCGATGCCCAGCGCGGTCTGGTGAGAATGATGACCGCTGCCGACCGTTCCCGTCCCCATCGCCAACCGACTGGTCTGGATGCCGGTGCTTCCGAGACTGACGGTGTCGGTAGCGTTGAATTTTCGCGCAAGGGCAGGCATCGCCAATGCTTGGTTCGCGAGCGTCTTTGCCTGTAGCCAAACCGCTCCCGCTGCGTACGCCGTCCGATGCAGGAATTCGCGCCGTTTCATGGAGGCCTCCCCAGCGACCAAAGCTCGCAGATTCTTCTCTACCTTGGACGCAAAAATACGCCCTCCGGTATCCCGCGCGCAAGCACAACGCTCGGGAAAATCGGAGCTCGGCTGGCGCGATCGCCCTTTCCTCGCATCTTCCGAAGAAACTGGACCAGTGATATCCTCGCCGTGGTGCGCAAATGAAACCCACGCAACTCACAGACACAAAACCCGTTACTCCTTTGAGCCGCCGCAAGTTGCTCGAGCAGGGCGCCGGTGCGGCGCTGGCCTTCTCCATTGTTCCCAGGCACGTCCTGGGCGGCCCGGGCTACGTCCCTCCCAGCGATAAAGTCAACATCGCCTTCATCGGGGTGGGCTCGCAAGGCCTGCGCGTCATGCTCCACTTCTTGAAGGAACCAGACGTTCAGGGCGTGGCCGTTTGCGACGCCAACAAGACCAGTGCGGATCATCCGCAATGGGATACCCATGAATTCTGCAAATCGGTGAGAGAACTTCTCGGCGTGAACTCCGGCTGGGATTGGCTGAGCCCCGATCAGCCCATTCCATTGACGCATTCTCTGACGGTTACCAGCGGCGTCGCCGGACGCGAGCCCTGCCAGCAGATTGTCAACGCCTACTACGCCACGCGCCAGCCGTCCGGCAAATACAATGGCTGCGCGGCCTACGCCGATTACCGCGAATTGCTCGAGAAGCAGAAAGACGCCGATGCCGTGGTCGTCTGCACCACCGACAATCTGCACGCCGCAGTTTCTGCGGCAGCCATGAAGAAGCGCAAACACGTGTTCTGTCAAAAACCGCTGACGCACACCATCTACGAAGCGCGCCGGCTCGCGGAAATTGCCCGCGAAACCGGTGTGGCCACGCAAATCGCCGTCGGCAACCAAGCTTCGGAAGCCACCCGCTTGCTCTGCGAATGGATCTGGGATGGCGCCATCGGGCCCGTGCGCGAGGTGCAAAACTGGTCCACGCGTCCCTTCTGGCCGCAGGCCACCGCGCGCCCGACCCAACCACAACCTGTTCCCGAAGGATTGGATTGGGACTTATGGCTCGGGCCGGCTCCCGAACGCGAATTTAACCACGCGTATCTTCCGTTTGTGTGGCGGGGCTGGACCGACTTCGGCTGCGGCGCGCTGGGGGACATGGGTTCTTACAGCTTCGATACCATCTTTCGCGTGCTGAAGCTCGAAGCTCCGACAAGCGTAGAAGCGAGTTCCACCGACCGCTACGATGAAACCTACCCGCTCGCTTCGATCGTGCGCTACCATTTCGCGCCGCGCGGGGACATGCCCGCAGTGGATTTCTCGTGGTTTGACGGCGGGTTGCGCCCGCCCACGCCCGAAGAACTGCTGGAAAACCCGCCTGCGAAAACCGGCGACGCGGAGGAGGACAGCGAAGGACTGCTGTTTCTTGGAGACCGCGGCAAGATTTTGTGCGGATTCAGCGGCGCGCATCCAAGGCTGATTCCCCAGGCAAAGATGGATGCGTACAAACAGCCGCCGAAAACTCTGCCCCGCTCGCCAGGCAACGAGCGAGAATGGCTGGATGCCTGCAAAGGCGGCAAGGTCAAGCCCGGCGGAAACTTTGAGTTTTCAGGAATGGTCACCGAGTCGCTTCAATTGGGCAACCTCGCCCTGCGCGCGGGGCAAAGGTTGGAGTGGGATCGCAGAAACCTGAAAGTGCGGAACTCCGAAACTGCCCAGAAAATGGTTGCACCCGAGCGCCGCAGGGGCTGGGAGCTATAGCCGCTCACTCGAATGCGGGACGTGGCAGCTCGTAAAACAAAAACTGCACGCCGACACCTGACTTCCCGTTTTTCCGGCTCAAGGACTCCACGTGTGCGACGCGGCCCGTGAAACTCCATTCCTCCACTGCGTCCCCGACGATTTCTTTCGGCATTCTCAAATGCAGCTCGACCTTCAGCCCCTCGGCCACTTTTTGATCCGTGGCGAAATAAACTCCATGAGCGGAAATGTTCAAAGATGAAACCGCTTCTTCCCTGAGAGCAGCTTCCTTGCTCGCATGAAGCCGCAGCGGAACTCTCATGATGAAGCGGTGTTCATGACGACGCTCGTGTCCCGGCATAGAAATCCTTTGGGCGTGATTTTTGCGGAGCCGGGTCCGAAAACGGGTGGGCAGGCCTAAGTTTTACGAGAGCCGGGCAATAGGTCAACAGGTTTTTGTTCCTACCAAAAGGACCTAAAGGGATCCACCTGCGCCCACGTACTATGCCAGGGAAAGGCCCGAGCGGCGCGAAGAGTGCCTTTCTCGGCGGTCGTGGTGCGCCCACCAGTCGCGCCATGCGCCCGAATTTTTGCCGAACGATGCGCCGGTGATGGCCTCGAGCGCGGCACAAACCAGGTTTTGCGTCGCCTCGTCGAGAGAATCGTCATCAAGCAAGTTCAGCAGATGGGGAACCGCGGTCAGCCGCTGCTCTCCGGTGAGCAGTCCAGATTTCGACAGGCCGTTAGCGGCGCGCTGCCGGATTTGTGGCGCCGGGTCGTGCACCAGGATATCGAGCAGCGCGTTCATTGCGGGAGCATTGCCCAACATCGCGAGCCCTTCGACCGCCCAGAAGCGCACTTCCTGGTTTCGACCGTGTGCATGGAGCTCCAGCGCACGCAATGCCTCCGCCGGCTCGACGCCGCGATTCCCGAGCGAACCAAGTCTCCAGAGGGCCATAAACCGATCTTCGGTTCCGCTCTGAATCTGACGCCGGAGTTTTTCAACGCTCTCGGGTGATTCCCCGAGGTTGTTGGCCGCCAAATCGATCTCGACCGCGGTCCTGCGCACCCGCGGATCATCGGAATTGAGGGCTTCGAGCACCAGGTGGAAAAGCCGGTCCGAATCTTCCAGACGGCCGCGCCAGGAAGTGAAGTTCCTGCGAATCAAGCTCAGGGAAGGGTCCGGCTGCTGGATGGCCAGCTCCAGCAAGCGCTCCGCTTGCTGCTGCGGCGCCAGGTGCGAGATGGCTTCGAGCTCGCCATCGGTTGGGCGCAGTTGCGGCGTTGAAACCGGTGCCTTCGCCGCCTGCTCGGTAGCTCGGGCCGCGAGGCCATGAATTTTCAGCCAATTCGCGACCGCGCCTTGGTACTGCCCGGCAAGAAATCCCGCTACCGTCGATAGCAGAGCCGCGGCCAGGGAGGCCGCCAGGTAAGCACAGCAACGCCGCGGAGCCCCCATTGCCCGCGGACCCGTAGTTTGTGTAGTTCCAGGAACAGTTTTCGAAGGGCTCGAGAAATTTGCCAAGGTTTCGTCCTCAGGATCGGTTTCGCGCGCAGTCTCAAGGTGAAAATAAGAGGCAGGAGAAAAGGCAACAATGGTACGGCGGGCCAAGGTAGGAAATTTCCCCGGAAACCCTGTCACCTCAACGCCTTTGGGGGTTACTGGTTGGCTCCACACCTTCGAAGCCCGTCCGGTCGAACAGGGTCTTGTCCGAGATGAAAGAGATGAAAAGCGGCGCTTTGTGGAGTGTGGCGCCTCTGTTAGAATGAAGCGCTTGGTTTAAATCTCCGTCAGGCAACATTTTCAGGCTTAAAGTAGACCGAGCAGGATAACCGAATGGCACTGAAGTGTGATTTCTGCGGCAAAGCGCCGCACTACGGCAACGTCATCAGCCACGCAAACAATACGCGGCGGCGCCGCTGGAATCCGAATCTGAGGCGCATGCGCGCGGTGGTGGCGGGCGTCAAGAAGCACGTCCGCGTGTGCACGGCGTGCATCCGCGCCGGCCGCGTGAAAAAAGCCGCCTGAGCCTCCAACCTTGAACATACCTTTTGTGCACCGGCGATTGGTGGGGCACGCAATGGACCGCTCAAGAGGAATCCTCCGCGGCACAGCCTGGCTGCCGCTCGCCGCCCTGGTTGTTTCGCTCGGGGCCGGCTGCTTGCGGCAGGCGCAGCACGCCCCCGACGTGTGGGCGGCGGTCAATGGACGAGAAATCAAGCGCGACGAGGTGGACAAGTATTACCGCACGCGCGTCAACCCCGAGGGTCAGGAGCCTTCGGAAGAAGAAGCCCTGTCCTTGAAGCTGAATGTCCTCGATGAGCTGATCTACAACGAAATCCTACTCGAAAAGGCCAAGAAGCTGGGCCTCGAGGCCACCGACGGAGAAGTCGAAGATAAATTCACCGAGCGGAAGAGCCCCTATACGGAGGAGGAATTTCAGCGGCAATTGCGGGACCAGGGCATGACCGTGGACGACTGGAAGCAGGATATGCGCCGGCAGCTCTCCATTCAGAAACTTCTGAATCGCGAAGTGCTGGCCAAAATTACCATCACCGATCAGGAAGTTGCCGAATATTACGACGCCAACAAAGCGCAGTTCAATTTCGCGGAGCCTACTTACCATCTAGCGCAGATCGTGGTTACCCCGCGGAAGGAACCACAAATCCGCAACCGTAAGAACGACGACGCCGCCAGCGAGCCCGAAGCGCTGCGGAAGACCAAAATGCTGATGGACCGCCTCAACAGCGGCGCGGACTTCGCTCAGCTGGCCATGGACTACTCCGAGGATATGAACACAGTTTCGACCGGCGGAGATCTGGGCTACGTGCCGGAATCGGCGCTGAATTCCCCGCAGGTCGATCCGGCCCTCAAAAGAGCGGTTCTGGCGCTGAAGCCCGGGCAGGTGAGCCAGCCCATCGAAGCGCGCGATCAGGCCGGCGTCAGTTACCGCATTCTCAAGCTTATTTCGCGCGAGGCCGCGGGCCAGCGCAGCCTTGCCGAAGCGCAGGTGCAGCAAAACATCCGCGATACCCTGCGCAGCCGCAAGGAGCAGCTGCTGCGATCCGCGTATCTCGCGATGGCGCGCGATGACGCTCAGGTAACCAATTACCTGGCGCAGCAGGTCATCGAAGCCGGGGGCAAGCTCCCGGACGCCGCCAAGACCTACATGCCGCCTCGCTCCACCGGCCACTGAGCCTGGTATCGTCTTTTGCGCTCATGGATCGGTCCCGTTTTGAACTTCACGAGACCACACACAACACTTCGCCGGCGTTTACCGCTTGACCTTCCGCGACCAGCACCCGTTCGACCGTCCCCCGCTTTGGCGAGCGAATCTCGTTTTGCATTTTCATGGCCTCTACCACCAGCAGCCCTTGCCCTACCTCCACCGCATCACCCGCTTTGACCAGCAGTCGTACGACCTTGCCGGGCATAGGCGCGGCAATGTGTTGGCGGCCCTCCGCTTCCGCGTCACCGTGGCGGCGGCCACGCCACGAACGCGGGTCGATCACCTCGGCAGAAAATTCGAAGCCGCCGGTTTGCAGCTCGAGCGGTCCTTCCGCAGAAGGAACCACGCAAATCTGGTGAGATTGCCCTGAAACCAAGATCGAGAAGGTATTCGGCGCCGTTTCGACGACGTCGGCAACGCCCCCTTCCCCGTCAAGTTTGGCTTGCCAGCCATCGCCATTGCGTGCGAACTCCACCATTCGCGTTTTGCCCGAGATGCGGACCTCGTATTTCATGGCGTGCGGTCCAGTTGTTGTCGACGCCCCTCCATTTTCCAGCGTGACGAAGTTTCCTGCGGCGGGGAGGCGGCAGAGGCTTGCGCGGCACTCTGCCTGGATTGCCAAACGGCGGCGGCGATAGCCGCTGCGTCACGCGCCGCATTTCGACGGGCTTCCGCACTTCCCTCCGAGGCGGACGACGCTGCGGCCGGCGGTCGTGGCAATAGCTCATCGAGCCATCGCGTATGAATCTCACCGAGAAGAAACTCGGGTTCGGTAAGAATCCGCCGGAAGAGGCCCGCGTTGGTTCGGATGCCGGTGATGGTGTATTCATCGAGCGCGCGGCGCAACCGAGCTATGGTCTCTTCTCGGCTGTTGCCCCAGGCGATGAGTTTGCTCAGCAGCGGATCGTAATCGTTGGGCACGGTCCAGCCTTCGTAGGCGCCTTCGTCAACGCGAATTCCCGGGCCGCTGGGAACCTGCCGGGTAAGAATCTTCCCCGGCGATGGGAAGAAATTGTTGTCCGGGTCTTCGGCGTAGAGGCGGACTTCCATGGCGTGTCCGCGCGGGGTGATGGTTTCCCACACAAACGGCAGGCGGTGCCCCGCGGCAATGGCGATTTGCAACTTTACGAGATCGAGCCCGGTGACTTGTTCGGTGACGGGATGCTCCACCTGCAAGCGCGTGTTCAACTCCAGGAAATAAAAATTCAGGTTCTGG
>DATAIH010000083.1:0-1715 GCA_036262755.1 Candidatus Acidiferrum sp. | reverse complement strand
AGTATCCCTTGCGTCAGAGTTCGGCTAGCCGTTGAAACTGCGGCCGAAGGAGGTAGCTACTATTTAGTCGCGTGTTAAGAAGCCGGTTTGAGGGCTGGCCGAATTGTGAAGGTCTGGAGTAGCGCGAGTAGGATGACGCGCAAAATGATCCTCAGCCAGGCGAGAACGAGGCGAAGGTTGTAACCGACGGCGCTGAGGATGACGTTGGCGGCATCGCCGGCGCGACCTTTGAGATAGCAGCGGCCGAGATGGCCCTCTGCTTTCATATGTCCGATCACCGCCTCGATGGCGGAGCGCCGCGTGAGCTCGCGTTTGATGCGGCCGAAGACCCCGCGTTTTTGGCCTGAGATGAAGACGCGGCGCGGGTTTGGGGCATCGTGGCCGCGGTATCCCTTGTCGACATAGGCACGCTCGATCTCGCGGCCGGTGAGCCTCTCAGTGGCTTCGATGACGGCGCCCAGCGTGTGGCCGTCATAAGGATTGCCGGGCAGCGTCCTGGCGTGCAAAACAAATTGGCCACCCGGTGCCCGGGCATTGGTGGTGACGACGGAAGCTTTCACACCGAATTCGTAAGGCGCGCTGGCCTTGCCCTTGCCGATGCACTCCACCTCCGGAGCGTGGAAGGAATACAGCTTCCAGCCGCGCTGGCGCTGCTGCTGCGAGCGGATCTGATCGGCACGCGAGAGTGGCCAGGCGAATACCGCCTCGAGGTCCGCGTTGCCTGCGATCTTGCGCCGGATGTCGCGAATGAGCCTGCCGAGGCGGGTGCGCAAAATGCGCAGCTGTCGACGGTGGCGGTTGAACTGTTTGGCATGGGCATAACGCCCTGCCATCATGGCGGCGCGCTTGGCGATGCGCACATACGATTGCCGCAGCCGCACGCCGCGCTTCCTGGCCAGTCGGGTTAGCCCCTTGATCGCGGCGTGCAAAAGCTTCGCATCGGTTGGGAAGGTGATGTCCTTGGGCTGCACGGTGGTATCGACCGTGACCCGCGCCAAATCCTTCGTCCGCAGCGCCCCGCTCTCGTGCGCCACCCGCAAGCTCTCGGCCAGGAGAAGTTCCAGCTTGCCGCCGAGGCGCTTGCGCCAATGGCTCAAGTCCGAGCGCTCGTGCGGAAACTCGTGCTGGAAGAACTCCTCTCCGGTGAAGTGCTGGAAGTATGGATCATAGACCCAGCGTTCGCACACGCCTTCGTCGGACAGTCCGTAAATATGCTTGAGCAAAAAAAGCCCGATCACAAACTGTGTCGCAATTCCAGGCCGGCCACCGTCGCTGTACAGCGGCGCGATCTCGCCGTCGATGAACTCCCAGTCGATCTTGCCCGCGAGCTGCACTAGCTCGTGCCTCATGTTGATGATCTGGTCCAGCCGCGCGCGGAACAGATCACCCGATCCTGTCGTCTCGTGCTTCTTCGGCCGCATCGCTCCCTCCGATGCGGCGACCGAATCATGCTTCTCGATTCGAGGGAATCGCGAAAACGAATTTGCAAGCTTCCAGGGCCTCAGACACGGAAACCTTGCAATCTCAAGTCAACAAAGCCGCCGAAAAACGACTCTCGCTCAGTGGGTTAGAAATTCTTCACGGGCGACTCTTTATCCAGACCCGCGGCGTGCTGAAGAAGGCGCTGATGGCGCACCTGCGTACAACGCGGCAGATGCGCCAAGCCAAAGGCGGCACCACCAAGAGCGGACTGGGACAGATCGTCGATGCGGCTT
>DATAIH010000082.1:0-8285 GCA_036262755.1 Candidatus Acidiferrum sp. | reverse complement strand
GGAAGCGTATGTGTTGACGAAGGAAGAGGGCGGGCGGCACACGCCGTTTTTCACGGGCTACCGGCCGCAGTTTTACTTTCGCACCACGGACGTGACCGGGGACGTGAAGCTGCCGCAAGGGGTGGAGATGGTGATGCCGGGCGACAACGTGAGCTGCGAAGTCAGCCTGATCACACCGGTAGCGTTGGAGAAGGGCCTGCGCTTCGCCATTCGCGAAGGCGGCCACACCGTCGGCGCCGGCGCGGTCACCGAAATCCTGGAGTAAGAACGTCAGCGACTTGCCCCTACCCCAGCCGAGGGAGCGTCGCGGAGAACGGGGAGCGGTCGCCATGAAGAAGCAGGAGCAGCACAACTACTCGCTGTTGCGGGACGATCTGAAGGCGTTGGGAGGGCAGCTGAAGAGATGGGGGCAGGCGTGGGGACTGAAAGTAAAGACCATGCCGGACGGGCTGCACGGGGAAAGCCTGCAGGTTTGGAAGGACCATCAGTTTCTCCGGTTTACGATTTGCAGCCCGAAGGAAATGGGTCCGGACACCGAGCGCGATCTGGTTTGGGGGGTCAAAATACAGGAGGCGCTCACCAACGCGGAAGAGCGGCTTGGACGATGGCCCGGCGGATGGTGCCGCTATGACAAAGAGAGTCAGCGCTGGGAAGAAACGCAGGTTTGGCCTTTTACGGAGTCGGCCGTGCGCCGGTTCCTGAACTTGGGCGATCACGCGAAATCGGCGAGTGCTTAGGAGCCACGTGAGAAATGCGCGAAACCATCACATTGCAATGCGGGGAATGCAAGAACCGCAACTACACCACGACAAAAAACAAGAAGAAGCATAGCGAGCGTTTGGAGACGAAGAAGTTCTGCAATACGTGCCGCAAGCAAACGGCGCACAAGGAAGTGAAATAGTTTTTGCGTTGGAGGGTTTTCTGGGCAGACCGGATTTGAATTTAGGGGAGTCGTCCAACGGTCAGGACTCCGGTCTCCAAAACCGGGTATGGGGGTTCGAATCCCTCCTCCCCTGCCAGAGTTGAGCGTTCCTGGCCAAACGGAGCGCAGCGGTAACCAGCGGCAGCGATGCTTCCGCAGGAAGTAATCGAGGGAAAGATGGCCACGCAGGCAGTAAAAGTGAAAAACGGCGAAGGGAACATCATCACCGGAGCAGCGGCGGGCGTGGGTGAAAAGATCACTAGCTCTCTGGCTGAGGCAAAGGAATTCCTCCACGACACCCGCGTGGAGCTGAAGCAGGTCACCTGGCCAACCCGCGAGGATGTGGTGTCAACCACCTGGGTGGTGCTGGCTACGGTGGCCTTTTTCGGAGTGTTTTTGTGGGTGGTGGACTTGGGTGTGAACCGCGCTGTACAAGCCATTTTTAAGAAGTTCGGCGTGTGAAGGGGAAAAGCAACCGATGGGAATGCAGTGGTACATCATCCATACCTACTCGGGCTTTGAAAAAAAGGTCAAGGAGAGCCTGGAGAGCCGGGTAGCGGCGTTCAATCTCCAGGACAAGATCGGCCGCGTGATGATCCCCATGGAGGAAGTCGTCGAAGTGCGCGGCGGCAAAAAAGTGGTTTCGCCGCGGATGTCCTATCCCGGCTACGTGCTGGTCGAAATGGATCTGGACGAGAACACCTGGCACATCGTGCGCTCGACGCCGCGTGTGACGGGTTTTGTAGGGTCGGCCACTTCGCCGTCGCCCCTGAGCGATGCCGAAGTCGACGCCATCATCAACCGCGTCCACGTTCCGACGGATCGGCCGAAGCCGAGAGTGGTCTTCGAGCGCAACGAGCAAGTGCGCATCGTCGACGGTCCGTTCGCAAACTTCAACGGCAGCGTCGAGGAGATCGACAACGACCACAGCCGCCTGAAAGTTTCGGTCACGATTTTTGGCCGCTCCACGCCGGTGGAACTGGATTTCGCGAGCGTGGAAAAGCTGGGGTAAGCCCGAGCGAGGGAGCCGGGCAGTAAAGCAAAGAAGGATTGGGGCAGGGACATGGCAAAGAAGATTCAGACGACGATAAAGTTGCAATTACCCGCGGGGAAAGCTACGCCGGCGCCTCCGGTGGGCACGGCGCTCGGCCCCCACGGCCTGAACATCATGGATTTCTGCAAGCAGTTCAACGCCAAGACCGCCAAAGAACCGGACGGGATGATTTTCCCGGTCCTGGTGACGGTCTACAGCGACCGCACGTTTACCTTCATTTTGAAGACGCCGCCGGCCTCGGTGCTGCTCAAGCGCGCGGCCAACATCGCCAAGGGTTCCGCGGAGCCGAACCGCAACAAAGTCGGCAAAGTGACCAGGAAGCAAGTGGAAGAGATTGCCAAGATCAAGCTTGTCGACCTCAACACCACCAATCTGGAGTCTGCGATGCGCACCGTAATGGGCACGGCGCGCAACATGGGCCTGGAAGTCGTGGAAGCCTAAGAGGTTTCAGGCGCCAAGAGGACGAACGAGGTAGCGAATGAAGAAGTCCGGGAAGCACGTGGAGAATGCGCGCAAGCAAGTGGAAGGGCGCCTGTACAAGCTCGGCGAAGCGGCCGAGCTGTTGAAGAAGCTGCATCACACGAAGTTCAACGAAACCGTGGAACTGGCCATCAATCTGGGAGTCGATCCGAAGCATTCCGACCAGGTGGTGCGCGGAACCGTGGGTTTGCCGAACGGGCTGGGCAAGACCGTGCGCGTGTTGGTCATCGCGGGCGGGGAAAAAGTGCGCGAAGCGCAGGAAGCGGGCGCGGACTTCGTCGGCGGCGACGACGTGGTGCAAAAAATCATGGAGGGCTGGACGGATTTCGACGCCGTCATTGCCACTCCGGACATGATGCGCTCCGCCGGAAAGCTCGGCAAAGTGCTCGGCCCGCGAGGCCTGATGCCCAATCCCAAGACCGGCACGGTCACGTTTGAAGTGGCCAAGGCCATCAAGGAAGTGAAAGCCGGCAAAGTGGAATTCCGCGTGGACAAAGCCGGAATCGTGCATTGTGCGATCGGCAAGATTCAGTTTGACGCGGGGAAGCTGGTGGGGAACGCGCACGCGGTGCTCGAAGCCGTGGTGAAGGCCAAGCCGGCCGCCGCCAAGGGCAAGTACGTCAAGAAAATCACACTGACCTCGACGATGGGGCCGGGCATCACCATCGACTTGGCCGAAGCGGAGGCGCTGGCAACAGCCGCCTGATCGGCGCTGGAGCGTAGCGGAGCGGACGGATGAAAAAGCGCAGCGAAAAGCAAGCAGACCTCGACAAGCTGAAATCGGAGCTGGCCAAAGTCTCCACCGTGATTCTCACCACCTTCCAGGGCATCAAGGTGGACGAGGACACCAAGCTCCGGCGCGCGGTGCAGGCCGCCGGCGGCAAATACAAAGTGGTAAAGAACACGCTGGCGGAGCGCGCCGGAGCGGGAACGCCCGCCGAAAACCTGCTGAAGAACCTGACCGGCACGAATTCGATCGCGTACACCGAAGCGGATCCGGTGGCCCTGGCGAAAGCCATTACCAAGATTGCCAAGGACGTTCCCGCGTTCCAGTTCAAGGCGGGCGTGGTGGAAGGCCGCGTGGTGTCCATCGCGGACATCAGGCAGCTGGCGAACCTGCCGTCGAAAGAAGAGCTGATCAGCAAGATCATGTTCCTGCTAAACGCCCCGGCGCAGCGTATTGCCGTGGCGCTCAACGCGTTGCCGCGCAACCTTGCGGTAACCGTCAATGAGGCCATCAAGGCCGACAAGTTTGGGTCCGGCGGAGGCGGCGCGGCACCCGCACCCGCGGCCTGAGTAAGTTCAATTTATCGATTTGAGAGGAGAGAAAAGAGTCATGGCGAAAGTCGATACCATCCTGGAGGAAATCAAGGGGCTGACGTTGCTTGAGGCGTCCGAACTGGTGAAGAAGATGGAAGACACCTTCGGCGTCTCCGCGGCTGCGGCGACCGTAGTCGCCGCGGGCGGCGGAGCAGCGGCAGCCGGCGGCGCGGCACCGGTGGAAGAGAAGACGGAATTCACCGTCGTGCTTACAGAGGTGGGCGGAAACAAGATCAACGTCATCAAGGCGGTCCGCGAAGTCACCAGCCTGGGCCTGAAAGAAGCCAAGGACCTGGTGGATGGCGCGCCGAAGACCGTCAAGGAAGGCGTGAACAAGGACGAAGCCGCGGCGATCAAGAAGAAGTTCGAAGAGGCCGGCGCCAAGGTGGAGATCAAGTAGTTTTCGCCTTCGACGGGGGTTTCCGGACCGGCGCGGCTTTTCGGGCGAGGGGCCGTGCCAGAGGGCATCAGCTACGCACGTTGAAGCTGGGCATTTTCACAACACCAAGCGTTCCCCAGGGAACGCCTTTAGCCGTCTGCGCGCTGACTTCGGGCAAGTCTTCGAGCGCGGCGGCTATGTGTCTCCTTCGAGTATTTCCGCACGTTGCCCGAAAGGGATGAGGTAGATCAAGACATGCCGAATAGCAATCAGTACGCCAGGGAACATCAGCGGCTGGATTTTGCGAAAATCCAGGGCTCGATCCAGATTCCCAACCTGATTGAAGTCCAGATGAAATCCTACCAGCGCTTCCTGCAGATGGACCTGCTGCCGAGCGAGCGCGAGGACGGCGGGCTTCAGTCGGTGTTTACATCGGTGTTTCCGATCAGGGATTTCCGCGAAATGTCGCAGCTCGAGTTTGTGGACTACTCGATCGGCAACTGGGAGTGCAAGTGCGGCAACCTGAAGGGCCTGCACCACTTGCGCGCCACCTGCCGCAACTGCGGAGCCTCGGTGGTGACCAATCCGTATCAGACGGGCGACGTCATCTGCCACAAGTGCGGCACCTTCAACAAGAACACCCCGACGTTCTGCAACAAGTGCGGCGACCCCGTGGCCATGCAGTTGAAGTATGACGTGAACGAATGCCAGGAGCGGGGCATGACTTACTCCGCGCCTCTGCGCGTCACCATTCGCCTGACCATTTACGACAAGGATCCCGATTCCGGCGCGAAAACCATCCGCGACATCAAGGAGCAGGAAGTTTTCTACGGCGATATTCCGCTGATGACCGAGAACGGCACGTTCATCATCAACGGTACGGAACGCGTCATCGTTTCCCAGTTGCATCGTTCCCCGGGTGTGTTTTTCGAGAGCGCCAACAACCGCACCTACTTCCTCGGAAAAATCATTCCGTACCGCGGGTCGTGGGTGGAATTCGAGTACGACACCAAGAACATTCTCTACGTGCGCATCGACCGCAAGCGCAAATTCCTCGGCTCCATCTTCCTGCGCGCGCTGGGCATGAAGTCCAACGAGGAAATCCTGCGCACGTTCTACCAGGTGGAGCGCATCTCGTTGCGCGATAAGGAGCTCTTCTGGAACGTTTCGCCGGGCATCGTCGACCGCAAGCTCGCCCACGAAATTCGCAATCCCAAATCGGACGAAGTGATTGTAGGCGCGCACAAGCGCATCACCGAAACCCTGTTCAAGGAATTGATCAAAGCCAAGATTTCCCAGGTGCGCGCCTCGCTCACCGACCTCGAAGGCGCTTACAGCGTCGCCGACGTCGTCAACCGACAGACCGGCGAGATCATGCTGGAAGCCAACAAGCCGCTGACCGCGGACCTTTGGCAAGCCTTCGCCGAAGCCGGCATCACCGAAGTCGATGTGTTCTTCCCGGACCGCGACGATATCGGCGTGGTGCTCTCGCGCACCCTTGACAAGGATGCCATTCGCTCCTCGAAGGAAGCGCTCATCGAGATCTATCGCAAGCTGCGTCCCGGCGACCCGCCGACGCTCGAAACCGCCACCAACCTGTTCCGCGGCATGTTCTTCGACCCGCGCAAGTACGATTTCAGCCGCGTCGGCCGCCTGAAATTCAACATCAAGATGGGGCTGGACACCCCGCTCGACAATCGCACCCTGGATACGCCCGACTTCGTCGCGGCCATCAAGTACCTGTTCAAGCTGCGCAAGAATATCGGGCTGGTTGACGACATCGACCACCTCGGCAACCGCCGCGTCCGCGCCGTGGGGGAGTTGCTCGAAAACCAGTTCCGCATCGGCCTGGTCCGGATGGAGCGCGCCATCAAGGAAAAGATGAGCGTGTATCAGGAAATGTCCACGGCCATGCCGCACGACCTGGTGAACGCCAAGCCGGTCATGGCCGCGATTCGCGAGTTCTTCGGCTCGTCGCAGCTCAGCCAGTTCATGGATCAGACCAACCCGCTCAGCGAAATCACGCACAAGCGGCGCCTGTCGGCTCTCGGGCCCGGCGGTCTTTCGCGCGAGCGCGCCGGATTCGAAGTCCGCGACGTGCACCCCACGCACTACGGCCGCATCTGCCCGATTGAAACGCCGGAAGGTCCGAACATCGGGCTGATCAGCTCGCTGAGCTGCTTTGCGCGCATCAATGATTACGGCTTCATCGAATCGCCCTACCGCAAGGTCAAGGGCGGCCGCATCATCGATTACGTGCACATCGTCAACGCTGGCGACAGCGAATTCAAAGCCGGTGAAATCGTCGAGCGCGACAAGGTCGAGGAGCTCAACGAAGAACTGAAGCGCCGCAAGGTGGTCTACGAGCCGTATTGCTTCTATCTCTCCGCCTGGGAAGAAGACAAGTACGTCATTGCGCAGGCCAATGTGGCACTCGATGAAAAGCAGCGCATCACCACCGAACTGGTCAACTGCCGGCAGGCGGGCAACTTCGTGTTGAAGAACCGCGACGAAGTGGACTACGTGGACGTTTCGCCAAAGCAGCTCGTCTCGGTGGCCGCCAGCTTGATTCCGTTCCTCGAGAACGACGACGCCAACCGCGCGCTGATGGGCTCGAACATGCAGCGCCAGGCCGTGCCGCTCATCAAGGGCGAGGCCCCGCTGGTCGGCACCGGCATGGAGCGCGTCACCGCGCGCGATTCCGGCGCGGTCGTGCTGTGCAAGCGCGATGGCGTCGTGGACCAGGTCGACTCCGAACGCATCATCGTCCGCGTCGAATCCGACCACTCCGGGGTGTTGAGCCGCGAAGTGGGCGCGGACATCTATCAGCTCATCAAATTCAAGCGCTCCAATCAGAACACCTGCATCAACCAAAAGCCGCTGGTTCGCGTGGGCGACCGTGTCAGGAAAAGCCAGGTTCTTGCCGATGGCCCGTGCACGGACCGCGGCGAACTGGCGCTCGGACGCAACGTGCTGGTGGCCTTCCTGCCGTGGCGCGGATACAACTTCGAAGACGCCATCCTGGTCAGTGAAAAGCTGGTAAAGGACGACTACTACACGTCGATCCATATCGAGGAGTACGAAATCGAAGCGCGCGACACGAAGCTCGGGCCGGAAGAAGTCACGCGCGACATTCCCAACATCGGCGAATCGTTCCTGCGCAACCTCGACGAAAGCGGCGTCATCCGCATCGGCGCGGTCATCAAGCCGGGCGACATTCTGGTCGGCAAGGTCACGCCCAAGGGCGAGACCACCCTCACTCCGGAAGAAAAACTGCTTCGCGCCATCTTCGGCGAAAAAGCCGGCGACGTGCGTGACGCTTCGCTCTACTGTCCGCCGGGCATCGAGGGCACCATCGTGGACGTCAAGATCTTCACCCGCAAGGGCGGAGAGAAGGACGAGCGCCATAAGGCCATCGAAGCCAACCAGGTCTTCAAGCTGGAGAAGAACCTGGCCGACGAGATCCGCATCCTCACCGACGAGCGCCTCAAGCGCCTTTCCGACCTGCTCGGCGGCAAGGTCTTGCAAGCCGACTTGCACGACGAAAAAACCAACAAGCGCCTGCTGAACAAGGGCACGGAGCTGACGCGAGAGATTATCGAAAAAATCTCCACGCGCAACCTCAAACGCCTGAAGCTCAACGAAAAGGATCCGCTGCTCATCGAGAAGATCGAAGAAATCGAGGAGATGACTTCGCGGCAAATCGACGTGCTGCGCAAGATCACCGAAGAGCGCAAGGAGAAGCTCAAGAAGGGTGACGAACTGCCCCCCGGCGTGATCAAGCTGGTCAAGGTGTACATCGCCATGAAGCGCAAGCTTTCCATCGGCGACAAAATGGCCGGCCGCCACGGCAACAAGGGCGTCATCGCTCGCATCGTGCCGCAGGAAGATATGCCCTATCTGCCGGACGGCACCCCGGTCGAGATCGTCTTGAACCCGCTTGGCGTTCCTTCGCGTATGAACGTAGGACAGATTCTCGAGACGCACCTGGGGTGGGCCTCCAAGGAGTTGGGCAACAGCCTGAAGCGCCTGTTCAGCAAGGAAGTCAGAGCCGAGGCCTTGCGCCGCTGGTTCAGAGAGGTTTTTGGCGAGACGGCCATCTGGAAATCACTCTCGAAACTCGAAGACGA
>DATAIH010000081.1:0-27147 GCA_036262755.1 Candidatus Acidiferrum sp. | reverse complement strand
CTCGGGGAGCAAAGGCGGAATGCTGGGCAAGGACACGACCAATTCGAGCGGCGCTCGGGCGGGGGAACGGGCCAGGCCGGCGGCGAGGACTGGCGAGAGGAGGTACGTGCCTCTCGAAGGTGACCTCGAGGTGGGCGATCGAGGGTTAGAAAGCACGAACAAGGAAACCCGGAGGGAGGCCGCCGGGCCGTCGATGAGAGAAGTGTTTGGCCCGGGCGGATTCCTCGAGAAATGCATGAGGGGCGGCTTTGACCGCTCGGTCGTAGGCGCCGACTACGAATACCGCGCGGCGCAACTGGAGATGGCGGAAGTAGTAAACGATGCGTTCGCAACGCATCATCACGCGATTGTGGAGGCGGGGACAGGAACGGGCAAGACGCTGGCGTACCTGATTCCGGCGATTTCGAGCGGGCGTCGCGTGGTGATCTCCACGGCAACGAAATCGTTGCAAGAACAGCTCTTCCAAAAAGACATCCCGTTTTTGCAGAAACATTTTGCGCCGAATTTGAAAGTCGCACTGATGAAGGGGCGGTCGAACTTTCTGTGTCTTTCGAAGCTCGACCAGATGCCGGACCAGACGGTGCTGAAAGGCATCGACGAAACGGACTATTTTCGGCAGATCAAGGACTGGGCCAAGCTGACCGAGACGGGCGATCGCGCGGAGCTGACTTTCCTGCCGGATGATTCGGAATTGTGGGGACGGCTGGACGCGCGGCGCGACACCTGCACGGGGCAGAAATGCTCGTCGTTCGATCCGTGTTTTGTGACCGGAATGCACCAGCGGGCGAAGGACGCCGACCTGATTATTGTGAACCATCACCTTTTCTTCGCGGATCTGGCGCTGAAGCAGGACGACTTCGGCAGCATCCTGCCGGAATATTCGGCAGTGGTGTTCGATGAAGCGCATGAGATCGAGGATGTGGCCAGCGAATATTTTGGCCGGCAAATTTCGAACTTCCGGTTCGACGAGCTGGCGCGAGACACGGACCAGACGCTGCGGCTGCTGAATTTGGGCGCCCCTTCGTTGCTGCGGAAAACGCAGCGCATCCGCGAGCGCAGCCGCAGCTTCTTTGAACTGTTTCCGCCGCGCGAGGGCAGGTTCTCGTTTTCGCAGCAGGAGCGCGAGGCTTTCTTGGAGCAGAACCGCGAAACGTACGATGTGCTGGTCTCTTCCCTGAAGAGCCTGGAAACCGAAATTACCGCGCAAACCGACAAACCGGAAGAGCTCACGCGGATGGCGCGGCGCAGCTTCGAGCTGCGGCAGGAACTCTTGTTCCTGTTCGAATCGAATGAGAAGAATTTCGTGTATTGGTACGAACGCAGGAACAAAGGAGTTTTCCTGACGGCCACGCCCATTGACGTGAGCCAGATTCTGCGCGGGCGGCTGTTCGAGCAGTTTGACACGGTAATTCTGACGTCGGCGACGCTGACGGTGGGCGGGCGATTCGATTACATCCGGCAGCGGTTTGGACTCGATCACGCAAAGGAACGCAAGCTGCCACCGGAATTCGATTATCCGAGCCAAGCGCTGCTGTATTTGCCGCGGACCATGCCGGATGTGCGTAACCCGGGTTTCTCCGCAAAGGCCGCTGATGAAATCGTCGAATTGCTGGGGCACAGCCAGGGCCGGGCGTTTTGTCTGTTCACCAGTTATTCGCAGATGAACGATCTGTTCGAACGGGTGCGTTCGCGGGTGTCCTTTCCGCTGCTCTTGCAGGGAACCGCGCCGCGCTCGGCGCTGCTGGAGCGGTTCAAAAACACAGAAGGAGCGGTGCTGTTTGCGACGGCCAGCTTCTGGCAAGGCGTGGACGTGCCGGGCGAGCAGTTGTCGTGCGTGATCGTGGACCGGCTGCCGTTCGCGGTGCCGAGCGATCCGGTGGTGGCCGCGCGAGTCCAAGCTTTGCAGGATGACGGACGCAATGCGTTCGCGGAATTTCAAATCCCACAAGCGGTGCTGTCTCTGAAACAAGGATTCGGGCGGTTGATTCGAACAAAAACCGATCGCGGCGTGCTAGCGCTGCTCGACGCCCGCATCCAGCGCATGCCCTATGGTAAGATTTTTCTGGAGTCGCTGCCGCGCTACCGGGTGACGCACGAATCGACCGAGGTGGCCCGGTTTCTGGACAGCAACAGCAGGGAGAAAGCGCCGCATCCGGCAAGTCCCGCCTGAAGCGTTACGAACAAGAAATCCGGTGAAGCAGGCGGCGCAATTTGGAGCGACATGTTTCAAGTCAGCGTGGAAGAAACGTTTTCCGCCGGGCACGCCCTGCGCGGCTACCAAGGCAAGTGCGAAAACCCCCACGGGCACAACTACCGGGTGCGCGTGACCGTGGAGGGGCCGCAGCTTGATTCCATCGGCTTGCTGGTCGACTTCGTGCACGTAAAGCAGGTGATTCGCGAAGTCTTGGGGCGGCTGGATCACCAGTTCATGAACGACCTGGAGCCCTTCAAGAGCGTGAATCCGTCGGCGGAAAACGTGGCCAAATACTTCTACGACGAGATCACCAAACAGTTGAAGGACATGCCGCCGGGCGCGAAGGTGACCGACGTGGTTTTGTGGGAGACGGACACGAGCCGCGCGCAGTACCGGCCGGGAAGCTAGCCTTGCGGCACCGCTCGAAAGCGTGATGACCTCGCGCGGTGGGCTCACCCTGCCGAAGACGTGGCGAAATGTTTCGCGGTAAGATGTTTCGCTGGCCCTCCTTTCGAGCCAAGCCCCCCCATTGCGGTCTCCCCCTATGGGCGGAGGACGATTCCCGCGGGCGGGCCTGAGGTAGGGAAATGAACCGCGCCTTTCTTATCATCCTCGTTCCCGCGATCCTGGTTGCCCTGGGCTATGTCTTAGTGTTCCGTTTCCTAGGGCTCTCCCCGGGCTATCTGAAATTCATCTTGGGAGGCGTGGTTTTTCTCAGCGCTGCTTATTGGCTGTGGCCCAAACGGGGGAGAGGCGCGCAAAAGGCGTAAAGGAATTCGAAGGACGGCAATGTTCATCACGGAGATCTTCAAATCGATCCAGGGCGAAGGCACGCGCGCGGGTTTGCCGTGCATCTTTGTGCGACTGACGGGCTGCAACCTGCGGTGCACGTGGTGCGATACGGCCTATGCCTTTCACGGCGGAAAGGAGATGAGCGCCGAGGAAGTTCTCGCGCGTGTGGACGACTTGGCTTGCCGCGGCGCGGGCGGAGGAGGCCCGGAAGCCGTGCTGCCGCCGGTGGAGTTGACGGGCGGGGAACCGCTACTCCAGGAGGAGATTTACCCGCTTGCGGGAGACTTGCTGGCTGCCGGTTATACGGTGATGGTCGAGACCAGCGGAGAACGATATATTGGGCGGCTCCCGAAAGAAGTGATCAAGATTGTAGACGTAAAGTGCCCCGATTCGGGCGAGCCGGATACCTTCGACATGAGGAATCTCGGCGCGCTGACGGAAAACGATGAAGTGAAATTTGTGCTTTCGACGCGGTGCGATTACGAATTTGCCCGGGAGTTTACGCGGCGGCACGGCTTGCTCGGGAAAGTGCGCGAGGTTTTGTTTTCTCCGGTGTTTGAAGATCCCGAGGGAAAATGGCCGGGGCTCGAGCCGCGGCTTTTGGCCGAGTGGATTTTGGCGGACCGCCTGCCGGTGCGCCTCGGGCTGCAATTGCATAAGTTTATTTGGGATCCGGCAACGAAAGGAGTGTGAGCAGGCAAGGGAAGTAAAGGAGAATAAACCGAACGCGTAAATCCCGATGGTGAACCAGGAATGATCGATGCACGAAAAGCGGTAGTGCTTCTGAGCGGAGGCATGGACTCCTGCGTGAGCACGGCAATCGCGCGCGAACAGTGCGGCGCGCGGAACATCGCGTTGCTTCACGCAGGCTATGGGCAAAGAACCGAGCGGCGGGAGCGCCGGGCCTTCCAGGAAATTGCAGACTTCTACGGCGTGCGCGAGCGGCTGGTCGTCGAGCTCGATCATTTTCGAGCGATTGGCGGGTCGGCGCTCACGGACGAAAAAATTGCCGTGCCGGAAAATACCCTGGGCGCGCCCGGACCGCACGACAGCGCGATTCCCGTGACCTATGTTCCTTTTCGCAATGCGCACTTTCTGTCCGTGGCCGTGAGCTGGGCGGAGGTCATTGGCGCGGGCGCGATCTACATCGGCGCAGTCGAGGAAGACAGCTCAGGTTACCCGGACTGCCGGCCGGAGTATTACCGGGTGTTTCAGGAATTGATTCGCGTCGGGACGCGGCCGGAGACGCAGATTGAGATGGTCACCCCGGTCATCCAGATGAAAAAGAGCGAGATTGTCCGGCGCGGCCTCGCGTTGGGCGTGCCGCTCGATCTGACCTGGTCGTGTTATCAGGAAGAAGAAATGGCTTGCGGCGTTTGCGACAGTTGCCTCCTGCGGCTGCGCGCGTTTGCCGAAGCCGGAGCGAAGGATCCCATTCCCTACCGGCGCGCCGTTCGAGCGGGGCGATGAAGTTTCGAACCGAGAGGGCGGCGGGTGCGGCGTCTTTATTTGCAGCGTTCGCGCCCGCGAGCAAGGCCGGAGGGAAGCAGACTTGGAATCCAGCCGAAACAAGAGAGATAATGGGGCGAACAACGGTCCGGGGACTCCGGACCAGCTCCTCATGAAAAAGGAGAATGGAGCATGAAGATTTTCAATAAGTCAGTGATGGGAACGGCAATTCTTGCTGCGGCTCTCTTTTCCACGCCGCGCGCCGCGGCCCAGACGGGAACCATCAGCGGGCAAGTCATGGACATCAACGGGAAGCCCTGGGTCGGTTTGACCGTACAGGCAGTGAGCGAGCAAGGCGCGAAACAGACGGCCAAGACCGACAACGACGGCAAGTACAGCATTCCCGGCCTGCGCGCCGGAGTTTATCTCGTCACCGTTGCCGCCTTCCCGCCACCGAACGACAAGCAGCCGCCCTATGACATGGCAAAGGTGCGTGTAGAAAGCGGGGGAGAGGCCAAGGCGGACGCCAATTTCAAAGACATCATGGCCAAGCAAGGCGCGGCCGTTCAGGAACAGGTGAAGAAGCAGGAAGAGGCCAAAGTCAAGTTTGAAGGCATGAAGGCGCACTTTACCGCAGGGAACGCGATTCTCGAGCAGGAGAAAGCCGCGAAGACCGAGCTGCAGAAGGCGCCGGCGGCCGAGCGCGATGCCGCCAAACAGAAGGTTTCGGACCTTGCCGATCAGGCGGCGAAGGAATACAAAGCAGCACAGGAATCCGCCGGCGAGAAAGATCCCAACGTGCACCTGCTGTGGGCCAAGCTCGGCGAGGCCTACGACACCGCGGGACGCAACGAAGAGGCGGCTCAGTCGTATCAGCAAGCCATTGCCGCCAAGCCGGATGTGCCGGGCTACTACAACAACCTCGGCAACGTGCTCGCGCGGATGGGGAAAATCGACGACGCCAAGGCGGCCTATACGAAGAGCGCGGAGCTCGACCCGCCGAACGCGGCGACCGCCTGGAGAAACTTTGGCATCAGCTTGTACAACGCAAACCGCCTGGGCGACGCGGTAGAACCGCTGAAGAAGTCCGCGGAGTTGGATCCCAAGAACGCGCAGACCTGGTACCTGTTGGGCGCTTCTCTTGTCTACAAAATGACCTTGAAGAAAGTCGGGGATAAAGAGGTGCCGGAGTTTGCTCCCGGAACCATCGAGGCTTATCAGAAAGCTATCGAACTGGATCCCAACGGCACGTACGGACAACAGGCCAAAGCCGGCCTCGAACAGTTGCAGCAAATGGCGCCGGGAATCGACCTGAAGGTGAACGTGAAGAAAAAGAAGTCCTAACTAGGAAATGGCACCTGAGGCCGGTTCCGTCCTGCGGAGCCGGCCTTTTGCTTTGGCCATGTCGCGTAGGGCAAGTTTCAGGGTCACCGGGCATGATGAGCACGATTTCGCCTGCCCGGTCGCGCGGATAGCGAAGCCGAAGAATCCCCGGTAGAATGCTTTCGAATGCCCGAATCGATTTGCGTGTGAATTTGACGGCCAGGCCAGGGAGTTTTGAACGAGGAGCCGTGCCGATGCTGACATTTAAGGAACGCGCAACCGCGCCCAAACACGTTCTGGTGCGGCTTTTGGATCAGGAATCGGTTTTGCTTAATCTGGAAACCGAACGCTACTTCGGTCTCGATGAGACCGGTACGCGCATGTGGCAATTGCTGACGACTTCGCCCACGATCGACGCGGCGTACCAGGAGCTTCTTGCCGAATACGATGTCCAGCCGGAACTGCTTCGCGAAAACCTCCTGGAACTCTTGGGGCACCTCGTCGAACACGGCCTGCTGCAAATCCTGCCCGCTGATGCTGGAAAGCTTGCGGAGGTTTAGCGCGCTGGGACGCCCCGCGCAGGCGCTGTTTTTGCGCGCGCTCGGGATGCTGCCGCTGGTTTCCCTGAGTTTAAGGCTGCGCGGTTTTCATCCAACACGGACCACACTGGAGCGGAATCTTTTTCACTCGGTTGCCCAGGAGGATTGTGAGGCGGTGACGAAGCAGGCAGCCTTGACCGCGCACATGGTCCACGCCGCGGACCGGCACGGCGTGATTCATCCTTCGTGTCTGGCGAAATCTCTCACGCTGTGGTGGCTGCTCGGCCGGCAGGGGATTCGCTCGCGGTTGCGCATCGGTGTTCGCAAGGAAAACGGCAAATTGGAGGCTCACGCCTGGGTCGAGCGCGAGGGCGCTGCGCTCAATGAGCCGGAAGAGCCTCACCGCCACTACGCCGCCTTCGACCGAGAGCTCGCGTCGTTGCCCGAGGAAGAACGCTGAGGCGTTTAGGCGGCGGATAGCTTCGACGGATCCGGAAGAAAAAGCCTGGCTCGTTTCTCAAGCCAGGCTCCCGAATTACGTACCGCTCAGATGCTGGTGACGCCGAAGGTTATGGCGCGTCTCGAACGCGACGTGGGAGCCGGCAACTCCACGGTGAGTGAAACCTCGCTCTTGTTGCGCAAAACGCCGAGCGTCACGCTCTGGCGCTGGTCCTTCTGGCCCTGGTCCTTCTCTTTCGCTCCGCGCTTCGCCAGAAGCTTCTCGCGCAAGTCGCCGACCGTGCGGACGCGTTCCCCGTTGACCGAAGTGATGACATCGCCGGCTTTGACGCCCGCCTTTTCTGCGGGTGAGCCGGGGTTCACCTCGCGAACCAAAATGCCTTCCCCGTCGGGCGCCCCAAAGAACGTGCCGAGCTGCCCGTTGAGGTCTTCCGCGTTAATGCCAAGACGCGCCTGCCCGCCCGCGAGGAACCGACTGCCGTCCCATTCCATGGGCGGGACCATCGGGATTTCCGGCATGTTGAAGGTGAAACTCCCGGGAGCGCCGGGCCCCGGGGTAATGACCTTGAAAGAGCGGTGCCGTTCCTCGCCCTTACCGAGAGTCACGCTCAGCGTTTGCGCATGACCATCGCGCCACAGTGTGAGCTGGACCGTTCGCCCGGCGGGAATTTCACGAATCATGCGGCGAAATTGGACCGCGCCCTCGACGTGTTGCCCGCTGATCTCCGTCACCACGTCGTTTTCCTTAAGCCCCGCCTTCGCGGCCGGGCTGTCGGGAACGACGGAACTAACGACCACGCCGCGTTCGGCGGGGAGCTTCAGGTCCTTGGCGGTTTCCCCGGTGACTTCGCGAAGTTCCACGCCGAGCCAGCTGGCGTCCTCACCGTCGAGCACCCCGACCGAGCCGTCGTCGTCACCGGGTAGGCCAGGGAAAACTTGCAGCTGATCGATCCTCTGGCGGTGCTGCGCGAGAGTCAGTTGCGAGGCAGCTAGCCTGGCGCGCAGGCCCGCGAGCCTCGCGGCCTCGTCGTCGCGCCCTGCGAGTTTGGCCTCCAGCCGCTCGAGTTTCCGCTCCATCCGGGCGAGGGTCGAGTCATCCGGACAGGGTGTTTGCGAGTTGGCGGGAGGGGCTGGCAGAGCCACGAGCGCCAGGCTGAGTGAGGCAACTCCTCCGGTTATCAAAACATTGCGTGTGTTCATTTTCGTCCCATCCTCTCGAGCACTTAGACGCAGCCGCGAGGAAATCGTCAGACGCTTGACCGCAGCACCATCAGACGGATTCTCCCGTTCACGGTGCGGAGGTGAATAGGAACTCCGCCCTCGCCCAACTTGCCGCGAATCTCTCGCGGTCGCTGCGTGCTCTCCATGGTTATAGGGAGTTCGGAATAGAAGTTTCCATTCAGGCATTTGGCTTCGATTTCGGCCTGCAGGTCGGACGGCACGGCGACAACCAAAGATCCGTTGGTGGTTTCCGCGGTGGCGCCGGCCTTGTCCGGGGCGTGGGCCAGCTCGAGGTGCACGTTTCCATTGGTGGTGTGGGCGTGAACGTTTCCGCCGCCTTCGAACACTTCGATGTCGCCATTGACGGTGTGCAGATCTTCCAGGTTATCCAGCCCGGAAACGCGCAGTGTGCCGTTGACCGTGCCGATGTGTTCGACGTGCACGCGATGCGGGACATGAATGGTGTATTCCACGGCGACTTCCACTCCCTCGTTCTGCGGATAGCGCGTCGTGACGGCGATAGCGTCCGGACGTGCGTCGACGTCAATGGACACGCGCTCGAGATCGGTGTCCTGCTGCTTAGCGGTTTTTACCGCGTGAATCTCCACTTCGTTGCGATCCCAGCCCTGGATGTCAACCACACCGTTCACGTTCTGCAATTCGAACGTGCCGCAAGGCTGTAGCGGATAGGTCTGGTCAAAGTCCTTGCTGATGGCGTAGCCGGAAGTGGCCCAGAGTGCGGCCACAAGAGGAAGGCAAAAGGCAAAAACTGTCGCGCGGAAACCGTGACGTGACATAACGTTCTACCTCCTTGAATCTGCAACTACGGAACCGAGGGCCCCAATGAAATCGTTTGAACGTCGGCCGCTCAGCGCGGCAACTGAAAATCGAATTTGACTGTCGACAGCACCTCACAGGGCTTTCCATTCAGCCTGGCGGGTTTTGCGCGCCACCGCTGCACCGCGTCGATGGCGGCGTCGGCCAACGCCGGCTCGCCTTCCAGAACTTTTTGCACCTGGACCCGGCCGTCCTTGGTCAGCCTCACTTGCAGGGTCACAAAACCGTGGATTCCCGCGCGCTGGGCAAGCGGCGGATAGGAAGGGGGAGGTCGGTAGGTGAGCCGCTTCAGAAACTCATCCGGATCCTGCGTGACGCTCCCGCGGAAAGTCAGCTCAAGGCTCGCGATCCAGTTCTCGAGCCAATCGCCGTTATTGTTCAGTGGGTCGGGCTGGCCGCCCGGAGGTTCCGGATTACCGATCGCGGGCTCGACTGGCCACATCCATTTAGGGAACGAAACAGGAGCGAGCCCCGCTTCGGTGAGACGCTTGTTGAGCCGCTCGGCTTGTTCATGCATGAGTGATTCGCGAAGTGCAACCTGGGAATCGATGTACTGGAGATGGATCTTGCCAGCCGTGGTTCGCAGTCTCAGAAGCGCGCCGCCGCCGTTTAAGACCGCACTGGCGTGGACCGGCCCGACTCCGTTCGGGGGCGCCACCATAGTCAAATGCAGAGCGGAGTCGGCTTCGATGTGCTGCCCGGTGCCGTTGGCCACCAGCGCATCGATGTTTGCCGCAAGGTTTCGCGGTAGATAGACAATGATGTCGCCGGTGCTGGAAGCAAGTTGCGAGGGGCCTTCGAGGCGCACCGGTCCATTCCCCGCCGGCGCCGTGGGATTAATCCACGCGGTGATGCTTCCGCCGGAGGTCGCGGCTTGTACCGCGCCGGACGCGCCCGTCACGCAAATGCTGCCGCCGCTCGATTCCACTTCCATGGGGCCCGAAACGTACATGATGTGAATGCCGCCGCCGCCGGTCTGCGCGCGGACCGAACCCCGCACTTCCCCGAAATCAATCTGGCCGCCTCCGGTACGCACGTTGACAAAACTCTCCGCCTGACCCACCGCAATGTTGCCGCCGACCGTTTCCAAATCCGCACGTCCAGCAATTTTCCCCGCGCGAACGTGTCCGCCGCCGCTGTGCAAGGAGGCGTCCCCGGTGATGTTGCCGGCATTGATGTGCCCTCCGGCGGTAAAAGCCATGAGGTCTCCGGTAACATCGAGGACCTTGATGTGGCCGCCTTCGGTTTCCAGCTTGGCGACCGGGCGTCCGTGCGAAACTTCCCGCAGTCCTGCGCGACCAATTCGTCCTGCGGAAATGTTTCCGCCCTGGGTTCTCAGAAACGCCGTTCCGCCGATATCTCCGGTCGAGATATCGCCCGCGCCCGTATTTATCTCCACGTTGTAATTGCGCGGGACGGCGATCTGGAATTGCACCCAGAACTGCGCGTTCGTGTAACGCGCGGTTTGCGGAAAGAGCGTGCTTGCGATTTCCACGCCCGTCGAAGAAGTTCCCGCCTTCAGGGAATAGCTATTCAGCAGTTGCGTCGCCAGGGACTCGCGCGCATCGGTTTCGATGCGTACCGTATAGCGCACCACCGGGGTAGCACCGGGCTCCAGTTGCGTAATGTTTACCGAGCCGAGATCCGCCGTTAGGCGCAGGGTTAACCCATCTTTCGTCGCGAACGTGCCGCTCCGAAAGATGGAGGTTCGTGAGGCGCCCGGCTCGCCCGGATTTCCCGGTGAAGCGGCGGGATCTTTCGCCGGGAAGGCCAAGGCCGGAGTTGAAAATTGCGCGACAAAAAAAAGTCCCCCCAGGGACCAAAACAAGCCGAGCCGGCCCGCCCGGAAGGGAATCTTGCGATCGAAATCCGAATTCATCACGAGGTTAGAGTCTCCGCCCCTGGGGTCACGAGGCCCGGTCACTGCATTTCGCGCGGACCAATCTGCCGCAAAGCGGCTGCGCTGCGCAGCCGAACGTAGGGGTTTGGATCGCGGCGCTGTAACTCCTGAAGCACTTTCACCACATGCTCGAACGAGGCGTCTCCCTCGTCAGAAGTGCGGGACGGGGGCACTACCGCAAGCGCTGGCGGCTCCGGCGCCTCGCGCGCAGTGTCTGTATCTGGCGGTCGGTTATCGAGCGAGCCCACCAACAAATTCACCGCTTCCACCCGCACGCCGGGATTCCCGTCATGCTCTAGCGCATCCAGCAGGACCTGCCGCACATCGTCTTCCCCTGCCGTCTCGCGCAAAGCTTCCAAAGCCTTCATGCGCACCGCCGGATTCTGATCTTTGCGCGCGGCGTTGAGCAAAGCGACGCGAACCTGCTGGTCACGCACCGCGGCTTTCAGGGCATCCAGGCAGTCCAGGCGCACTCCGGCATCGAACCGCTCGCTGTTTTCTACCACATAGGTAAGCACCTGACGCACATTCGAGTCGTCCGCCCGGCCGGTCAGCACCATGGGCTGTTCGGCGCTGAGTTGCAATTGCACGGTGGGAGAGTCAGAACCCGGAGACGGCGAGACGCTCAGGCCACTGACCACCATGTTTTGAAGTTGATCGGCCGTCAGCGGCTGACGGGCGCGCACGTTCAAGGCCTGGCCGGTATTGCTTGAACTCTGCTGGAGCCAGGGAACCAGTTGCGCTCCCGCGAGCCCTCCGACGAGCACCAGCAGGGCCCCGCTCCAGACCGGCCGCAGCGCCATCCAGCGGCGCAGCCAGCCGAAAGGCCGCCAATGTTCCTCAAGCGGCGGCGCGGAAAGATCATCGAGGGCTTCTTCGAGTTCGCTGCGGCACTGCGAGAGCAGAATTCCGGAACCGTCGAGTTCGTCAGCGGATTGCGGAGCGGAAAGCAGGGTTGAGTGAAATCCCTTTTCTTCGGCAAGCTGCTCGGAGCACGCTTGGCAACTGGCCAAATGCATTTCGATCCTCGCGCGCTCCTCCCCGCTGACTTCTTCGCAAACGTAAAAAACCAAAAGCGGGGCAATATCCTTGCAGCTCATTTTCCTTTCCAAGGGGCTCATCGCAAGCCTCCCAACTCGTTGCGGAGTTTGCGGGTAGCCCGGAACAGCGAATTTTTTACAGTTTCCTCGGTAGTGCCTAGAGCGTCGCCGATGGCGCGGAGCTTCAGGCCCTGATAGTGCTTCATTTCAAAAACCACGCGCTCGCGGGGAGACAGGCGTTCCATGGCGTGGGCGATGCGCGCCTTGATCTCCTGACCCATCATGGAGCGCTCCGGGTCCAGTGTGGGCCGGTGCTCGCGCTGGCGTTCAAAAAAATCGCTTATGCCCTCGTCGCGGTGGTTGGGACTGAGCTCCGGCGCTTGATCCTCGGGGCGCGCTTGCCGGCGGCGCAGGTGATCCAGGCAGACGTTGGTAACAATGCGGTAGAGCCAGGTGTAGAAGCTGCATTCGAAGCGGAAGCGGTGCAGGTTGCGGTAAACCTTGAGGAACGCCTCCTGATAAACGTCGCGGGCGTCTTCCGGCCGCTTCATCAGGTTCAGGGCCAGGCGCAGCACGTCGCGGTCGAAGCGCCGCACCAATTCCTCGAAAGCGGCCCGGTTGCCGGCCTGCGCTTCCGCCACCAGCGCGCGCTCGTCGAGATTGGGCAAAGAGGTCACCGAGGCAAGGGCGGCATCGCTGCGGCCCGAGCAACCGTTTTCATCGGTCAAGGCAAAAGCCCATCTGAGGAGCTGCATTTTTCGCTTTCTTTTCGCGTGCGGCCGGCTTACCGATTGCAGGACAGCGGGTTAGGGCTTAACCCCGCATTCCGTTTGAGCCTGGCTGCCTCGGTATCATCCAAATTGGACGGACTGATACCTGAAGTGTGAGCGTAGCTCCCCTCTGGTAACGACGTCAATCCTGTGGATTTTGTTTCGAAAAAGCCACCGGAGAGGCTTCTTCGGGTCCAGTGCCGCGCTTTGCGTGGCTTTGCTCAGGGGTTGGCCGCAAGTCCTGCGCTTGGGCCGGCCGGGCCGAGGGAGTTCTGCCGCCAAGCTGCCAAAGGCCAGGCAAAGAGCAACACCAGCACAAGCACGACGGCGTAGCCATTCCGGTGGTAAAAGGCATTCGGCTGCGCCAGCAACTCCGCGGCTCCGCTGGCGAGCGATGTTCCCGCAACCACCAGGAAGCATCCGAGCAGGTTGAAGCGCATCACCAAGCGCACACCAAAAACGAGAACGCCGAGAAGGATGAGCCGCGCCAAAAATTGTTTGGCAAAGTCCGCCGGGCTGCCCCAGCTCCCGCCCACCACGGCGAGCGCACCCGCAAGGAACAGCAGAACGCGAAGCCAGGCCTGCTTGACTCTGGCGGCAACGAAAGAGGCGATGACCACGACATACGCGGTCATTCTCAGACCGTCGAGCAGCGTTTCTCCAACAATTGCGGCCGACGGAGAAACCGCACCGAAGTATTGACCGAAGGAAACATCGAGATAGCGATGCACCGTCGGCCAGTGCGTCGACCCCGCCTCAAGGAGCCGCTCCAATCCGATCAGCCCGGCGCTGCCTCCGAGGCCGATCCACAGCGCGTCGCGGTAATAGGGCCGGGGCATTGCTGTCCAGCCGGTGAGGCGCTCTTCTCCAAATGCCACCGTCGAGTAATACCAGCCCGCCCCAAAGAGCAACACCAGGAAGCCAAAACTAATTGGCCCGCCAAGCAAGGCGAGAATCCCGAGGACTCCAAGCGTTGTTTTGAAAGGGATCGCCGTGTTGTAAGCGTTCATAAAGTTCGAGATCCGATCGCCCAGGACAAAGACCAGGTAAAAAGCGGCGAGTCCCCAGAGCGCCCAGAGTGCCAGCCTTCTCCACGGAATCGCGCGGGCGGCCTCCGAGCGGAGGTTTTTGAAGAAAAGAATCAGCGCCGTGAGACCTAAACCTCCGAGAATCACGATGGGCCCGAAAGTCAAGGCCTCGCGCGGCAGGGTCGTTTCTTCCTGCTTGCGCCGCCAGTCATCGGGAATTTTAATGAACGTGCTGAAGCCCTCGCTGGCGGGCTCGTCTTCGTCGGCGGAGCCCGAACGCCGGAAGTAGGAGCGCCGGTAATCGGTGACTGCATCGCCGAGCACTGCCACGCGGACGCGAATATAGGCGTGCCCGCTTGAGCCCGCTGCGGGTGAGGCATCGGAATCGATTGGCGTGTTCTGCTGCCAAGTAAGCAGATGATCGATGCGATGCGGGCGCGTTTCCGAGTCCGTCTCCACAAGCGTCCATTGGCCGAGGTCCAGGTGTTTTTCTTCGCTTAGATAGGTTTCCGCGCGGGCCGCCGCTTCTTCTTTTTTCAGGGAGGCCCCGGCGGCGTCTTCGGCGATTTTGTGCTGCAGTGCGAAGAGCGAGCCGTCGGGCTTGAGTTTGATGGCATACTCCTCGGGCTGGCTGTCGCGGAAATAGCGCGCCTGCCAGACTGCTCCCGGCACTTGTTTGTCGTAAATCTCGTTCACACGGGCGATGCCCACGCGCTGGCGAAGAAATTCGTTCGTCACCGGGTCGACGAGGTCCGCAAACACCACGGCGCATTTGTAAGAGCCCGGGTCCACGCCGCGTGCGCGAAGGATTTGATCCGCCTTGGCGCGCGCGGTCCGGGCGTCCACCGACAGCCTCAAATAGTCGCCTATGGCTTCCGGCTTCAGACGCCAGGCGATGAGCCCTCCGACGGTCAGGCAGGCGGCGAGAAACGCAATCATTTTGGGCGCAAGCGCGTCGTACCGGCGCTTCGCCCCAGCCGACGTAGGCGACGGTTGAGCGAGGGCCAGCTCCAGGTTCGGCGGAGCAGTCGCGCTGTTGCGTAGCTGTTCGTCGGGTTCGAACCCGCCGCGCACCAGGCAAGAAATGCCGGCGAACAAGAGCGGCGCAACCGCCGCTGCCGCCACAATCGCGCCGGACACTTTGAAATAAAGGCTGTTCGAGCGAAGGAGAAACAGACCCACCAGCGAAGCGTCCACGGTGTAGTGCCAGATGAGCGTCGCGAGTATGCCCCACCGCAGCATCACCACTCCTGCGACGATGCCGATCAGCCCGATTTCGATGCCCCTGGTGTAGGCCGGCTCTTGCGGATAATTGCTGTGCAGAAAGCTCCAAAGAAAAGCCGGAACAATGACCGCAATCCAACGTGACCTGGCAAATTTGGTGAAGAAAGGAATGGCGAAGAGGCGGAAGGTGAATTCTTCGTTGGTCGCAGCAAGCAGACCGATCGCCGCCCCCGAAATCCAGGGAAACAGCGTGTTCACGGCATCCTGGTAATTGACTTCCTGAGGGGCCCATGCGCCCAACGCATTGGCCACTACATAGAATCCCACCACGTAGCCGATGTGCACGGCGGCAAGGGACAAGCCCACCACCGACGCGGAGAAGAACTCTTTGGAGCGCAACCCGCCTAGCGTGAGGGTTTTTGCGAGCCGCAGGCGTTCCGGCGAAAAAAAGCGGTAGAGCGGTTCCGCCGCCGGAAACACCAGCGTGATGGTCAAGGCGGATAAAACGGCGAACAAGAGCGCGCCGCCCAGCTTCCCCGCCAGAAAGGTCCCGTAAGAGACTCTCGTATCGTAGCTGGCGCTCCACAGCGGCCATTCGTTCAACCCCTGCAGAAAGAGCAGCGCGGCCACCAATAAGCCCAACAAAATGGCCCCTCGCCAGCGCGTCTGCCCTTGCAAGGTGAGTTTGATTCCAAACCAAACCGCCACCACCAGCAGCGCGATGTACAGGACGGTAAAAACCAGCTGCAACGTGTCGTTGGTGGAACGCAGCCGCTCGAAGCTGCGTACCCAGGCATCCGGCACTTTCAGGGCTTCTTCGCTCCCGCTGATGCGGTCGCCCGCGACGGTCACTTGCAACCGGTAGGGCGCATCTTTCGCGCGAAAGCCGTGTTTTTCCCAGGTGAAAGTCCAATCCGTCCGGTTCGGCTTTTTCTTGGAATTCGCTTCTTCGGGGAGGGCATCCCAGGCGCGGAGATCCATTGCGAGTTTCGCGGTTAGGAAATTCTGGGCGACGGATTCCGCGGCGGTACGATCGAGTGACGCACCCGGGCGGGCTTCCTCGATCTTGTGGGTGTAGCCCACAATTTGCCCGGAAGGACTAACGCGTAGCCCGAACTCCTCCTGTTGCAGGGGTCGGAAGAAGCGCACCTCCCAATACCAGATGTGCAGCTCCGAGGACATCAGCCGGTTGGCCTCGCGCGCGCCGAGCTGGCGCTCCAAGTACACTTTGGCGGTGTCGTCCACGTCAAAAATGATCGAAGACTTGTAACCCCTGAGGTTCTCGCCGAGATCAGTAACGAAATTCCGCGCCCGCGCGAGTGCTTGGCCCCGCGAGACTTGAAAATTGACGGAAGCTTCGGGAAACGCCTGAAAAAAGTATTTCTGAGCAAACAGTATGCCCAGGATTCCCGCCGCCACCCACAGAAGCAGCGCGCGCTTTTCCGAACCGGTTAAACGCTCACCAGCCACGCGACCCTCCGTTGCCCGAGCTTGGATGAACCTTTCGGAGACACGAATCACTCACTGTATCGGTACGCGGGGGCGCGACGCAAGTTTCGCTCTTGCCGCACCGGCATGGCGGCAGTGATATAAAGAGTAGGCCATGGCCATGAGCCTCAGCAGCGAAGTGCGCATGATCAAGGGCGTGGGCCCGCAACGCGCCGAACTGCTCGCCGAGCGCGGCATCTCGACGCTCGGAGATCTGCTCGTGTACCTGCCGTTTCGCTACGAAGACCGCATGCACTTCTCGAAGGTCGAAGACATTCAGCCAAACGGAACCTACACCATTCGCGCGCGGGTGATGAGCGGGCAGGCCATTCGAAGCAGGCGTTTCCGCCGCGACGCTATTTATCATTTGCTGGTCCAGGACGAGGCGGGCGGACTGCTGCCTTGCAAGTTTTTTCACGGCGGCTATCTCGAAGGGCGACTCGAGGCCGGGCAGCTTTTGATTCTTCACGGCAAGGCGGAAGTCGACCGGCTGAGGCCGGCGCGCCTGGAAATGATTAATCCGCAGATCGAACTGCTGAACGGCGACGAAATCGATTCGACGGAAGTGGGGCGCATCGTGCCGATTTACGAAGCGATTGGCACGATCAGCTCGAAGCAGATTCGGCGCGCGATGCATGCGGCGGTGCAGCTTATCGATCCGCACACCCCGGACGTTTTGCCGGAAAACCTTCGCGCCAGGCTGGGATATCCGACACGCGGGGAAGCTCTCCAGCACACGCATTTCCCCGAGCCCAGCGAATCGCTCGATCGGCTGAACACCTTTCGCTCGCCCGCGCAGCAGCGCCTGATCTTCGAGGAGTTCTTTCTCTACCAGCTCAGCTTGGGCTTGGATCGTCGGGCCACGCGGAAAGAAAACGCCATCGCCCTTCGCGTGCGGGAAGACCGCATCCGCGAAGCGCTCAAAGGCATCCTGCCGTTCAAGCCAACGGAAGCCCAGAAACGCGTGCTTGCGGAAATGGTCAGTGACCTGGAAAAGCCCGCGCCGATGAATCGGCTCCTGCAGGGCGACGTCGGCAGCGGGAAAACCATCGTCGCGTTCGAAGCCGCGGTCATTGCCATCGAGAACGGCACGCAGGCTGCGCTCATGGCGCCCACGGAAATTCTGGCGGTCCAGCATTACCTTTCTGCCCGGCGGATTCTCGGCAAAGCAGGGTATCGCGTGGAATTGCTCGTCAGCGGCCTGACGTTCACCGAGAAACAAGCGGCTCTCGAACGCATTCGCACGGGGCGCGCCCAGCTTGTCATTGGCACGCATGCGCTGATCGAAGACAATGTCGCGTTCGCGCGTCTCGGCTTCCTGGCCATAGACGAGCAGCACCGCTTCGGTGTTCTGCAGCGCAAGCGGCTGATGGACAAGGCGGCTTCGCACGGCCACGCACCACACGTGCTGGTGCTGACGGCTACGCCGATTCCCCGGACGCTGTCACTCACGCTTTACGGAGATTTGGACGTATCCGTGCTTGACGAATTGCCGCCGGGCCGCACGC
Source organism: Candidatus Acidiferrum sp. (assembly GCA_036262755.1). Taxonomy (GTDB): domain Bacteria; phylum Acidobacteriota; class Terriglobia; order Acidiferrales; family UBA7541; genus Acidiferrum. The sequence continues at coordinate 9,375 of DATAIH010000081.1, read as the reverse complement.
CCATCGTGACCCGCGTGACCGGCGAGAGGCATCTTCCGGGTGTCTGGGAATCGCTCCGCCGCGAAGTGGCGGCGGGTCATCAGGCTTACATCGTTTATCCGGTGATTGAAGAATCCAAGCTCGAGTTGAAAGCCGCCACCGACGCCTACGAGCGGCTTTCCAAAGAAGCTTTCCCCAAGTTGAAACTCGGGCTGCTCCACGGCAAGCTTTCGAGCGACGAGAAGGATGAAGTCATGCAACGCTTCCAACGGAACGAGGTGCAAATCCTGGTGACCACCACGGTCGTGGAAGTCGGCGTGGACGTGCCGAACGCCACGATGATGGTCGTCGAGCACGCTGAGCGCTTCGGGCTCGCGCAACTCCACCAGCTGCGCGGGCGCATCGGCCGAGGCGCCCACAAGTCCAACTGCATCCTGGTGGCGCCGTTTCGCATGACCGATGAAGCGCGCGCGCGGCTCGATACCATGGTGCGCACCTCGAATGGCTTCGAAATCGCCGAAGCGGACCTTCAGCTGCGCGGCCCGGGAGAGTTTTTTGGAACGCGGCAATCCGGAGAGCTGGGATTTCACGTCGCAAACCCGCTGCGCGACAAGGAATTGCTCGAGCTCGCGCGCAAAGAGGCCTTTGCTCTTGTCGAAGACGGACCGCAGCGCGAAGAATTGCAGCGAGTGCTGGGAACGCTCCCGGCAGAATGGCAGCGCCGCTATCATCTGGCAAAAGTGGGATAGCCGGCCTTAGTTATGCGCGTTATCGCCGGTAGCTACCGCAGTCGCATTCTGAAGAGCCTGAAAGGCCGGGCGCTACGCCCGACCAGCGACCGCCTGCGCGAGACGCTCTTCAACGTGCTGGGGCCGGAGGTCGCCGGTTCGCGATTCCTTGACCTTTTTGCGGGAACGGGCGCGATTGGCATTGAGGCGCTGAGCCGCGGAGCCGCCGAAGCCGTGTTCGTGGAAAATCACGCGCCTGCCGCCGCGCTGATTCGCCGCAATCTCCAGTCTCTGGACATTCGAAATGGCGCGACAGTGCTTGCCGTGGATGCACTCCGCGGAATGGCCATGCTCGCCGCTCGGGAAAAAACCGGAATTTCAGGATTTAACTATATTTTCCTCGATCCTCCATATGCCGCAGCTAACGAGTATGCTCGCGTGCTAGAATCGTTGGGTTCCCGGAATCTGCTTGTGCCCGGAGGCGTGGTGATCGCGGAGCACCGGCGCAGCTTCGATTTGCCGGAAGAAGCGGGCGCGTTCCGTTGCTACCGCGTTCTCCAACAGGGCGACGCCGCTCTGAGTTTTTACCGCCGCGCTCGACCGGCTTCCGGTAAGGAATGACTCTGCTCCGTAAGCCCGCCCGTCGAGGGTATTATTTACAGCGAGGTGTGTTCCGAGGCGCTCGTCGCCCTTCGAGGCAACGAACCCGCCGAACCTTGGAATCGAAAGGGATGTGCTTTTGAACCGATTTGGCTCCTTCGGCAGTACCGGACAGGCAACCGCCGTGGCACGCGCTCCCCTGCGTTTGCCCGGGGGCCGCGCGCCACAACTGGGTATTGCCTGGGGAAGCTTTCACCAAGGGATCGGCAGCAGCCTGGGCGTTCTCTTGCGCAGATCCCCGGTGCCCAAGAATTTCTCGTTCGAAGGATTCTTCAAGTACTGTTGGATCGAAGGCAAGCTGCCGCGCCGCGCTTTAATCGCCGCGGCTTTGTGGCACATCGTCTTTTTCGTGCTGCCGTACCCGCAGCTCCCCTCAAGAGCGCACCATAATCCCTCTTTCGACAACGTGGAGCTTTCCTGGTCCGGACCGATTAACGATTTGCCTCTGCTCGACCTTAAAGCTCGCAAGCCCGATCCGAGCCCGCGCGGCGAGCCGGAGAAGCCTCTGCCGCCGGAAGGCGCGGACGCCTTCCACCCGCGGCAGCACATTTCGACCGACCCGGTGCATCCGAATCATCCGCGGCAGACGCTCATCAATTCCGCGGCTCCGCCCGCGCCGCCCAAGATCCTTCCGAGCCTGCCGAACATGGTCGAGATCCAGGACATGCCGGGCCCGGCGCGGCCGCGCCTGGAAATCAGCAAGGACGCGCTCGAGAAGCTGCATCCGAAGCAGCGTCGCGTAGCCACGGTGACGAACGCGCCTCCGCCGGACGCGCCGGCTTTCGACGAGAAGCCAGGGACGATGACGCTCGTGGCCTCCCCCAACGGACCGAAGCGGCCGGATCTTGAATTGAATGGAGGATCTGCGCCGCTCATCGCGCGCAAAGCGCAAGCGGGCAATGCGGCGCCTGCGCCGGAGGTTGGCCCTACGGAACTTGCCGGCGCGAACGGCAACCCTTCGGCACTGATCGCTCTCTCGACAGCTCCGGCTCCGCCAGCGCCCGTCGCGCCGCCCGAAGGGAATCTCGCCGCGCGGGTTTCTATTTCGCCTGAAGGCAAGAAACCCGGCGTGCCGGGCGGCGCGCCAAAAGGAACCCCCGGCGGGGTTGCCGGTGCGTCCCCGAGCACCGCCGGAACAAGCACCGGGAATAGCGCCGCCGATAGTGGCATCGACGTGAGCATCCGCGGCGGGAATCCTCCCGCGAACAAAGGAATTTCAGGCCTTGGCGATCCGGCAAAAATCAGCGCGCCCACGCCGCATACGCTGATTACTCGCCCTGAACCGCACGCCGATTCCGGACCGGCAAGGACTGGCCCGCGCAACTTCGCAGCGCTTCCGCCGGGCGCAAAACCCGAGCTGATCTTCGAATCCAAAAAGATTTACAAGATGCAGATCGACATGCCGAACTTGAACAGCGCGACGGGAAGTTGGATCCTGAATTTTACCGAGCTGCTCACGAACTCCGCGGAACATCATCTGGCTTCGCCGGATTTGTCCCCTCCCTCACCGATTCGCAAAATCGACCCGAAATACCCGCCGACACTGGTCAACGAGCACGTGGAGGGCGAAGTGATCCTCTACGCCGTGATTCGCCGCGACGGCTCGGTGGACAGCATCCAGCTGATTCGCGGGCTCGACGAAGGCCTCGACAAGAACGCGATGAATGCTCTCGCGCAATGGAAGTTCCGGCCAGCGACGCGACAAGGCGAGCCGGTCGAGCTCGAGGCCATTGTGCACATCCCTTTCCGCGCCCGAGACGATCGATAGCACATTTCCGCCAAGGCCAATGTGCTAGGCTAGGCGGCGCGCTATTAATGTTTTATCTCGAGCGCCAGCCGTGATCATGCAACAACAAGTCGTTCCGATGATCCATGTTCCGGACGTCAGCGCCGCGATCGACTGGTACAGCTCGCTTGGTTTAAATTGCGCGACCAGAGTAAGGAGGATCGGGGCGAAATCGTCTCCTGCGGCCCTGACCTACGGAAATAGTGAAGTGATGCTCAACGCCGGAGGGAAAGCCAGTCGAGACCACCGTCGGGAGTCTTCGCCGCCAAATGCGATCCGGCCAGCACGCATGGATTTATACGTTCTCGCCGAAGATGCGGATGACCTCCGGCGAAGCCTTCAGGGGCGAGTCGAAGTCGTCGAAGACCTTCACGACACTTTCTACGGCATGCGCGAGTTCACCATTCGCGATCTCAAGCGATTCTGGATCACCTTCGCACAACCCCTCGGCAAATAGCCGAAAAAGCGCAGAGCGTTCCTCGGGGCTTACGCGCGGCCTTCGGCGAGTTTCACTAAAGCATAGAGTGCTTCATTGACGGGCGTCTTGACGCCGAGTTCCGCACCGCGGCGCGCAACGTAGCCGTTCAACGAATCGATCTCCGTGCGTTTGCCGCGGTTCATGTCCTGAGCGGTCGAAGACAGCGCTTCGGCCATTTGCGTGGCAATCTCGAGCGCGCCGGCTAGCGCCGCTTGCGGGTCTTCGAGCCCAGGCGGATGGATGTTCGCCGCTCGGGCTACGGCAAGTACTTCGTAGACGGCGGTCTCAACGACTTTCCAGGCGTCCTTGCTTCCCGCAATCTGGCCGTACTTCGCGCGGCCGAGCGCCGAGACGGGATTCAGCGCGCAGTTCCAGACCAGCTTGGTCCAAAGCTCGCCTTCGATGTTTTCCGAGATGCGGCAGGGGATACTGGCGCGAGCAAAGAGCGCGGCAATGCGTTCGGTTTTGCCGTTCTTGGGGCCGACAACGAGATCTCCTCGACCAACGTGCTTCACCAAGCCAGGTTGGGGCACGGACGCAGCCACATAAACCACGCTCGCGAGTGCTTCGATCCGAGCGGCGGCGCGAATTTGTTCCACGTTGTCCACGCCGTTTTGCATGCTGAGGACCAGCGCGTCCTTTGAAACGAGCGGCGCGATCGAGCGTGCGGTCGCGGCGTTGTCCGTGGTCTTCACACAGAAAAGCACGACTTCTGCGCCCCCGAGGGCGGCCATCTCGGTGGATGCTTCCAGGCGAACTTTTTCTTGGAACTCGAGGGTGTCCAGGAAGAGTCCGTTCTTCTTAACGGTCTCGACGAAGGCAGGGCGTCCAATCATGACCACCGGTGCGCCCGCGCGAGCAAGCAAGCCCCCGAAATACCCGCCCACGGCGCCCGCGCCGACAACGGCAACCCTGGGCCACGGCGGCAAGCCGGTCATGGGGTGATCACGCTGATGAGGCGGTCGATGTCGCGTTCGGAATTGTACAGGTGAGGGGACACGCGGATGTTGCCTTCGCGCAAGCTGACGATGACGTTTTGTTTGCGCAGGCGCTCGTAGAGCTCGGTAGTCTTTTCGCGGCGGCGCGCGGAAAAGCAGCCATACGGTCCGCGCTCGGCCCCGTCGAGCGGGCTCGCCGGAAGGCAGCGATCCTTGGGAAGACGTTCATACATGAAATCGATAAGCTTCCGGTTGTGCGCAGCGACGCGTTCCGGGCCCATCCGTAAGACCAATTCCACGGAGGTGTCCATGGCCGCCAAGTTGAAATTGAAATAGCTGGCCCACTCGGGGCCGTCCCAGCGCTTGGCACTGGGGGCCGGGGTCGGATCGTCGAAATTCAGCGCTGAGAAATTGTCCGCACCCTGGACCGCCATCCAGTAGAACGGCCCGGGACGAACACCGGGAAGATGTTCGCTCTTCACCCAGAAGAATCCCGTGCCAAACGGGCTAAGCAGCCACTTGTACCCGGCACAGACGAGAAAATCAGCGCCCAGTTGCTGCACGTCCATGGGCATGGCCCCACAACACTGGCTCACGTCGAGAAGCAGGAGAGCGCCTTGTTTGTGGCAAGCTGCCGCAACGCGCGGCGCGTCCAATAGCGAGCCATCGTCGTAGCGCACCAGGCTCACGGAAACGATGCGGGTTCTTCCGGTGATCGCCGAAATCAAATCGTCGGCGGAAATAAATCGCTCCTTCGGCGCCACGATCTTCACCTTCAAGCCTTCGCGCTTTTCCATGGGCATCCAGGTGGTGTATTGCAAGGGAAATTCACCCTTGGCGACGACGACTTCGTCGCCGGGATTCCACGCGAGCGCGTAGGCCACGGCCGCGGCGCCCGCGCTCGCGCCGCTCGACAGCGCAATCTCCTCGGGCTTGCCTCCGATGAGTCGCGAAATGTTTTCCCGGATGCGGTTGGGCACTTCGAAATACGTGGCGTCCGTTTTGTGATGCGGGAACTTTTTGGCTTCAAGCGCAGCTTGCACGGCCCGGACGGAAACCCGGGGAAGCGGCGACTGGCCTGCCAGGTTCAGATACGTGGCGTCGTCAAATTCAAACCACTCCTGCCGCCAGTCGGTTTCGAGAGAAGCTGTGGTGGCAACCATGGGACCGCTCCTTCCGGACAAGCACGGGACGCCAAACGTTAGATTCGCAGGGAGGAAGTCGGGTACAACGTCCAAATTGGGGCGCTCGTTTCCGGCAGAAGTAGAAAGGAGCGGGGCGCCGGGCAGAGCCCGCATGGTATCTCGCGATCTCTCGATGTCGCTAAGAGTTGAAGTCCGCGCGCTTTCGGGGGCGGTCTAGGTCGCGTTCGTCGCTCGGCCGGATGCTTCGATCGTCCAGCAGCCCACGAAATACCCCAGGGTTCCCGTAAGCAACCCGCCCAACACATCGGCGACATAGTGGTTTCGAACGTACACCGTCGAAATGCACATGCACGCGACGAAGGGGAGAAACGTCCAGAAAAGCCAGCGGCAGTGCCGCCACGCTCCCAGTAGCGCCGCCGTCGCCCCAGCAACGTGCTGCGAAGGAAAGGCCGCGCCGTGCACCCGCCCGTATTTCTCGATCAAATGAATCAGCGCCGTAAACGGCCCTCCGGTGAGTTCGCTATGCCACTGGCCCGCGAGCATGAACCACGGGCTCTCGACGGGAAACAGCATCGCGGTCAGGTAGCCAAACGCGTAGCCGACCGCGGAGTACGTCATCACCGCCCAATAACTTTCCCAGTCGCGCCGATAGTAGAGAACGCCGCCGAGGATCAGCAGGTAAACGAAATAGGTGAAATACGAAAACTGCATGAACTCGGTCAACGCCGGACGCGCCAGATGCTCGAACCAGAGCGAAGGATTCACCCCGGTGAGCCGGCGATCAAACGCGAGCAGTTTTGCGTCCTGCCATCCGGGATTCACCAGATGCACGAGCCAGCGCAATTCTTCGAAACAAAAAAGAAAAAACAGGTGGGGATACCAGTGGCGCCAGAAATACCAGAATCTTGACGATAATGCCTCGGTTGGCCCGGCAAGCTCCTCCGATCGGCTGCCCGCGCGGCACAGGAACAGAATGATTGCGGCAGCGAGCGCTTGGGTCGAGACGAGCCGCGCCGGATGGATCAAGTTTTCCGCGAACGCGGCGATCAGCACGCTGGAGAGTCCTAAGTATCCCAGGGCGATCCATTCGAAGACGCCGCAAGCCAACCATGCCTCGGCGAATCGCCTGGCGATCCCCGTCGCAAATCCGAACCGCTCCGCCTCGGGTGGCCAGGCCATGACGCCGTCGCCATCGGGACGGTTCCCTCGATCGACGCCGCTCATGCGCATCGCTCCGCTTGCGGGAGGAGATTTTGCGTTATCAGGACGCGATCGGTCGTCCGCAGAATGGGCCAGCCGCGCTTCCGGGCAATCCTTCGAAGCCCGAATGTCGGATTCGTGGCCACGGGATTTCCCACCGCGGCAAGCATCCAGCGATCCTCGGCGCTGTCGCCGTACGCCCAGCATTGCGAGAGGTCGAGGTGCATCTCCTCGGCTAACGCGCCCAGCACCCTGGCTTTGGCTTCCCCGACGATCGGTTCGCCGCGCGTTTCGCCGGTCCATTGGCCGTTCACCTCTTCGAGCCGTGTGGCGCACACGCGGATTCTCCTCGAAAATCCGCGAGCGGCGATTGCCCCTTCCAGGGCGCGCGCGGCAGCTTTGGCCAGGGGTTCTAACGTTCCGCTGACAAGTACAACCGAGTGGCCCAGCATGGCATGGCAGGTAACCCGTTCGACGCCCTCTTCAAAGAAGCGAGGGACGGGCGATCGTGGGTTGTGCTTCGGAGGCTTCGACGCCCGTCCCTCGTCCTGGTGGCCGCTCGTGCGCACGGTGGAATCGCTTGGATTCCCCGTGCTGGTTTCGTCGAAACTTTTGACCCCGCTCAGATACATTTTGTTGGCCCCGGCCGCGGCACGAATTCCACGGGGCAACCGCTTCCGCGCTTCTCGCAACCACAAGAACCAGTTCTTCAGCGGGATTTCGCGGCGATCGCGCAACATTCTCGAGAAACGGCGCTCGAGGGAAGGCAAGGGCATCAAGGTTCCGTCCAAGTCAAAAAACGCTGCGATCTCGGCGCTCATGCGGCCTCCTCGACGGCGCGTTTTGCGCCTCTGCTTTGCCCCAGGGTTCCCGCGAAATATTTCCAGCCCTCCACGAGCACCGGCAAGCCGCGCACCAGGCAAAACACCGCCGTGGCCCAAGTGAGCGCGAACGCGCCGGTTCGCATGATTGCGTGTCGATCGCCCGCAAGCCTGCTCAGTAGCGCCACCGGCCCGCGCGTCAACGCCAACTCCAAACCCAGGTAGCAAAAGCACAAGCACTTCATCGCGGCGTAGAGCCCACGACTCCAGCGCGACGCGACGAGCACGCGGCCCCACCAAGTTTCGAGCATCGCGTTCGCTCCCCAGCCGGAGCGGCCGGCCTTCATCGCCAGCCCGCGCAGAAAATCGGTCGCCGCACCGCGTGCAAAGAACAAAACGGGAAGCCACAGCGAAACCATGCCCACCACCGCGAAATACGTGAAATACACGTTCTCGATCATGCGGTCGCCGAGAATGTCAAGCTGCGCACCCACCGCCGTGGCCATCTTTTTCTTGCGCGCGAGGTGCCCGTCGAGAGCGTCAAGCGAAATCGACAGAACGGTCAGTGCCACGGCAAGCAGATTCGGCCAAGCGCCGCGGCCAAACAAACTGACCGCCGCGAATCCTACCGCCACGCGAAGCAACGTGACTTTGTTGGGGGTCCATTCGATGGGCATGGCCGTCGGCACCTCCTAAGGTTTTTCCGCGGAACAAACCGCAACCCCCGTGCCAATTTCCGGGCGGGGCAATCCCTTTAGAATCAAAGAAATGCAATTTTCGCGTGGAATCGTGGTCTCGCGGACGCGCCAGCCAAACGCTTCATCTGTCGTCGGTTGGCTTCAGATCGTCGAGTGTTTCTTTTTCTTTCCCCGCGCGTCTAATGAAAGGATTGGACTGGTCCTCCGTCCTCGACCGAAAAACCTGCGAACGCGCGAGCGGGCACGGGAATATTCCGAGGTTTACGCGGTTCCCCCCATTGCAGGTATGATGCGAAGCTGAAGGTAGGATACCAACATGACTCCAACCGATGTCTCACTCGCGGGAGCGCTTCTGGCCGGGCTGGTGTCGTTTCTTTCCCCGTGTGTTTTGCCTTTGGTGCCCGGCTATATCTCGATGCTTTCCGGCATCGGCACGGAGCAGTTGCGTCAGGGTGAGGTTCCGCGCTCCGGACTGTTTTCTTCCGCCGTGGCGTTCGTCGCGGGCTTCTCCGTGGTGTTCATTGCCTTTGGCGCCTCGGCCAGCGTCGTCGGGTCCTTCCTCCTCAAGAACCGCGCGCTGCTTGCCCCGATTGCGGGCGCATTGATTCTGCTCTTTGGCCTGCATCTCACCGGCGCCCTGGTGAAACTCAAGGTGCGCGTTGGGGTGATTCTCGGCGTGATTCTCGCCGGGCTTGGAGTTCTCGCGCTGCTGCGCCACGCTCCGCTCTTTGCCGGACTCGGTGCGATACACTTTTTCTCGCTCTCGCTGATTGGTTTTTTTGGTCCGCCGATGGCGCGCTGGCTCAATCGCGACGTCCACCTGCGCTCCAAGGCCACCCAGCCCGGGATCTGGAGCGGCTTCCTGCTGGGCTTCGCCTTCGCTTTCGGTTGGACTCCTTGCATCGGCCCCATCCTTAGTGCCGTTCTCATTCTTGCCGCCAA
>DATAIH010000080.1:0-22224 GCA_036262755.1 Candidatus Acidiferrum sp. | reverse complement strand
TAGCTAGGAGAGCGGACCGACGTGAATTTCTCCCGTTCTTTTTACTTCTTTGCTTGTGCCACCGCAACCGTGTTTGCGGTGTACGTCCTCGTGGTCGGACACTTTCGACTTGTCGCTTGGCTCGGAATCGGCCTGGCCTTGATCATCATATGGGCCTATGGCCTGAACAGCAGGAGATGGAAAGGACCAAACCCAAAAGGGCAACCCTAAAATCGCTCCAGGCGTCCCGGGAAGTACGCAGGATGCCGTAGCGAATGGGTGCAGCCTAGTTCTGAGGGCCTCGTTTTTGAGCCGATGCAATGCCGTTTGTGCGTCGTCGTCTTCAGCTACGCGGGAGCAGCAGCACTTCGACTCGGCGCCTTGCAGGATGGAGTACTGGGAGCGAACGCGCAGCAACGACTAAAGACTCAAGGTGGGTCGAGTGATGCGAGCAATTCCTGCCCTTTTGCGTGCGTGGCAATCGCAACAACCGTGCATACGCTATAGATAATAAACTCTGTGCTGTCGCGGGTAGCTAACGCGTAGTACCGCCTCAAAGAGGCTGAGAGGATCGGCACCGGTTTCCAAGTTCCAAAAGTTGGGCAACCTGGGCAACCGATGGTCATCCCGAGAGTGGCCTAACTCGTTGGGACAGAAGCAGATGAGATCAGCCAGAAGAACTCTGCTCTTATCTGCGGGCAAAGCGCTCGAAGTCGGCCATCTGGCGCTCCATTTCCTCGCGGGCGGCGTCGGACGCGGAGCGGATGCCCTGGATGCGCAGCTTGAATTCGTCGGCGTTCGAAGCGCGCGCCAGAGCCTCGTCGATGGTGATGAGCTGCTTGGAGTAGAGGTCGAAGAGCGATTGGTCGAAGGTCTGCATGCCGTACTGGCTGGTGCCGGCGGCGATGGCGTCATGAATCAGGCGCGTCTTGTCGGGGTTGATGATGCAATCGCGGATGTAGGCGGTGGCGATCATGATTTCGACGGCCGGAACGCGTCCTTTGTCGTCGGCGCGGCGTACGAGGCGCTGCGAAACGACGGCTTTCAGGGTAGCGGCAAGCTGCAAACGAATCTGCTTCTGCTCGGGCGGCGGGAAGACCGCGATAATGCGCTGAATCGTTTCGGTGGCGTCGAGAGTGTGCAAGGTAGACAGCACGAGGTGCCCGGTTTCGGCGGCGAGTAAGGCGGTCGAAATGGTTTCGAGGTCGCGCATTTCGCCGACCAGAATCACGTCGGGGTCCTGACGGAGAGCGGCACGCAGGGCGGTCGAGAAGTTGGCCGTGTCGACCTCGACTTCGCGCTGGTTGATAAAGCTCTTTTTGTCGCGGTGCAGGAACTCGATAGGGTCTTCGATGGTGATAATGTGGTCGGCGCGAGTGGCGTTGATGCGGTCAATGATGGCCGCGAGCGTGGTGGACTTGCCGGAACCGGTGGTTCCGGTGACGAGCACCAGGCCGCGTTGCTCTTCGCAGATTTTGTTGGTGACCGGCGGAAGATTCAGCTCTTCAGAGGTGCGGATTTTTGTGGGAATGACGCGCAGGACCATGCCGACGTTCCCGCGCTGCTGGAAAACGTTCACACGGAAGCGGCCGAGGCCCGCGACGCCGTAGGCCATGTCCAATTCCGCGGTTTCTTTGAACTTTTGCTTTTGGCGGTTGGTCATCATGCTGAAAGCCATGGAAAGCATCTCTTCCGGCGTAATGCGGGGTACGTCGGTGAGCGGGGTGAGCAGGCCATCGACGCGCAAATACGGATGGTTTCCGACTTTCAGGTGTAAGTCGGAGGACTTGTTTTCGACGGCTCGGCGGAGCAGATCGTCAACGCTAGTTGCCATAAATGTGTAAACCCCGCAAAAGTGCAGCTAGTGTGCAGCTATTGAGCGACGGTAGCATCCGCGGGAGGGGCGGGCAAGAACGCCCGGACAGGCTGGTTGCGCGCTAGTTACCTGTCCGGAAGAGCACAGCTAACCGTTTTCGACCGTAGGCCCACGTTCGGGAAGCAACGGAAGAGGAAAGCCGTGACGGTAACATCCGTAATCCTAGCCGTCGGGGATACGCCGAAGGGACTCGGTTGGTACACGGGCCTTGGGCGCTGGGAAACGGCGATGCTTCGGCACGGTCGCGGGACGGAAATTAGCGGCGCCTCGACAATCTAGAGAATCACCACAGGTCGTGGGGTTTTACCGACCCGTTCTGGACTATCTGGCTGGTTCGTGACTAGTCGCCTCTAGCTTCGTCTCGGTAACGATAGTACTCGCGCCCCTCACTCTAAGAACGCAACAGCGATCACCCTTTTTTCAGGTAGAGGCCATCGTAGAGCAGGCCCGCGATGAAGCCTCCGGCAAGCGGGCCAATCCAGTAAACGCCGTGGTGCGCCCAGTGATTCGCGGCCAGTGCCGGCCCAAACGCGCGAGCAGGATTCAGTGCGGCGCCGGTCAGCGGGCCGCCAACCAGAATGCCAATCGTAATGGTGAGGCCGATACCGAAGCCGGCGATGGCTTTGAACGCGCCTTTTTCATCGATGGCGGTGGCAAAAACCACCAGCACCAGAAAGAAAGTGGTTACCGCTTCGAGGGACATTCCCGCCCAGACGGGAAAGTCACGCGCCAGCTCCGGCGTTCCGAGAGCGACGGCGCGCCAGGTGTCATCCGGAATGACGGCTCTCAGGATGAACGCGGCAACGACGCCGCCTGCGAGCTGCGCGGCCCAATACAAGAGGGCTTCAATCGTGTTGATGCGCTTGGTAACCCAGACGCCGATGGTGATTGCGGGATTGTAGTGCCCGCCGGAAACGTGGCCAAGCGCGGAGACCATGATGCCAATGGCGAGACCGTGCGCGAGCGCGATGCCGAGAAGGCCCAGCCCCCCGGAGCTGTGCAGATACTGGTCCGCACAGATAGAGCCGGCGCCAAAGAAAATCAGGGCGAACGTGCCGAGAAATTCCGCGACCAGTTTTTGCGTGATGCTGTACATGGAGATTCCTCCCGAGCTGGAAAGGAAGATGCACCGGAATCGAACGGCTGCATTCTAGCCGCAAAGGCGCGCGGAACGCCAGTCCCTTTGAGAGAGTCCGCAGTTGACGGCTCAAAATTGAGAGCAAGAAGCCCGGGAAAACGGAATTACAATGAGGCAAGAAGTACAGGAGTGAACGTCATGGCACGAATTGAAGGGGCCGACCCAAGCAAGCAAGGTCTTTTCCAGGGATTGTTTACGCGAGTCGTCTATTCGCTGACCAAACGCAAAGTGGGCCGCACAGTGATGCCCGTGCGTATTGCGGCTCATCATTCAAAACTGCTCTGGGGCTACGGGCAGATGGAACAATCGCTGCTGGGCAGCCGGCTGCTGGAAGAGCCGTTGAAGAATCTTGGAGAACTGCGGGTGGCCACGCTGGTGGGGTGTCCGTTTTGAATTGACATTGGTTCTGCGGTCAGCAGAACGAACGGCATCTCAAAGGAGAAGATGGAAGCGCTCGGGGATTACCGAACGAGCCCGCTATTTTCAGACATGGAGAAGCTGGTGCTCGAATACGCCGACGCGATAACGCAGACGCCGGTAGAAGTGAGCGACACGCTGTTTATGAAGCTGCGAGCCAAGTTCACGGACGCGCAACTGGTGGAGCTAACGGCAACGCTGGCATGGGAAAACTATCGCGCGCGATTCGACCATGCTTTCGGAATCGAGGCGGAGGGATTCACGAAGGGAAGTTACTGCGCAATGCCGGTGCGCGGCGCTCAGAGCAGTCGCGCCGCTACTCCGTAACGGCTGCGCTTGGATTTCCCTTCAAAAAGTTTGAACGGACGGGCTCGGCGGCTTTAGCCCGTAGCTTCCCGTGAGAAACGCGCGTTGTGCTCTGCCTGGGTCGGGATTTCTGGAATTCGATGGCGGCGCGCAAGAAGGCCAGCCAAAATCGGTGCGGTGCCTCCGGCCGCGAGGACAGTTGCGGCTGGAACAGAGTGGCGATAAAGAATCGATGGCCGGGCAGTTCGACGGCACGGGTCTCGCCCTGGATGCCGCGGGCGCTTACGCTAAGTCCGGCGGCCTGGAATTGCTTCTCGTATTCTTCGTTCACGCCATAGTTGCAGTAATACTGCTCGGAGTCATGTTCGCTTCCGCAAATGGAATGAAGGCGAGTCCCGGGCAGAATCTTCAGCCTTTCCTCACCCGAGGCTTTGGGGCCTCCTTCGCGTCGATCGGGCAAGCTGCACGAAAGCGGAGTGACCACATAATGGGACGATCCGGAATTGTTCTCCGCGCTGTCCGCGTCGCTGATCTTCAGCACATTTCGCGCATACTCTAACAGAGTATATTGGAATCCCCCTCAAGTTCCCGTGAAAGGCCAATCCCGCGTGCGGGCAAACTCGATGCCACGCAACATTCCCGTGAAACTTTTGTAAGGACTCCCGGGGGAGGCGACGAGCCCGTCCCAGCGGCTGAGGATCTTCGGGCACTCGTTGCTGTCGAGTGCAGGTGTCGCGACCCAGCGCACCATGAGGGGGAGGTTCAGCTTCGTTGCGGCATCGTAGAGCGCGGCATTGGTTGCGAAGTGCGAATGGTAAGCTGGCTCGAAGTCTCCGATGATGCCGATACGAATGGCATGAGTCATAGTTGACTCCGAAAGGCGCAATTCCCCGGCAACTTCGCCTGCCGATCGAAATTCTCGAATGGACACAAGCCCCGTAAAACCAAACCGGGGAATAAAAAGGGCCTCGTCGCATAAGAACACGAATGCGGTAAAAGGGGCCAGAGCCAAATTGGGAGGGTTCGAGATACGCAACTGCCAAAGAATAAGGAGGTGGTCATCGACTGCTGGCATTGCACACCTCTCTGCAGAGGCCGCTGCCGTTGGCAGAGCAAGGTGGCGAAGGAACGCAATGGAAGGGTGGACGCAGGAACCGGCATCCCATCCGCCAAGGGAGTCAGACGGTCGCGATATCGGAGTGTTCACGAAGCCAATGACAGCTAACCCCGGGAGAAACCCTCGGGTTGCGATGTAGGCGTTTTCAATCTGCGGCTAGCGCGAGGCGGCGCCGACAGGAGCCCCGACCGGCGTGAGCCAGTTGTGACGGTCGGGCTTGGTGCCGTTGGTGATGGCGAAGAATTCTTCTTGCAGCTTGCGCGTGATCGGCCCGGCCACGCCTTTGCCGATCTGAATGTGATCGACCGAACGGATGGGCGTGACCTCCACGGCCGTGCCGACGAAAAAGACTTCGTCGGCAATGTAGAGCATCTCGCGCGGGATCACGCTTTCCTTGCAGGGAATGCGGAGATCTTCCGCAATCTTCATCACCGCGTCGCGGGTAATGCCGGGAAGAATGCTAGTGGCCAACGGCGGCGTGTAGAGTGTTCCATCGTGCGCCAGGAAAACGTTCATGCCGGAGCCTTCGCTGACGTGGCCGTCGGAATCGAGCGCGATGCCCTCCGAAAAGCCATTGAAAGATGCTTCCATGCGAATGAGCTGCGAATTCATGTAGTTCGCGGCAGCCTTGGACATGGCGGGAAGCGTGTTCGGCGCGATGCGTGTCCAGGAGCTAACGCCGACATCGACGCCTTTCGACAGCGCTTCAGGGCCAAGATACGCGCCCCAGCTCCAGCAAGCCATGTAGAGATCGATTGGCGAATTCAGCGGATTCACGCCGACGTCGCCATACCCGCGCAGAACAATCGGCTTCACATAGCAGGAATTCAGTTTGTTGATGCGCACCAGTTCGCAGGCGATGTTCGAGAACTCGTCGACCGAGTGCGGAAGCTCCATCCGATAGATCCTGGCGGAATTGATTAGCCGCTGCATGTGCTCGCGGAGGCGGAAAATGGCCGGGCCCTGCTTGGTTTCATAGCAGCGGATGCCTTCGAAAACCGCGGAGCCGTAGCTGACGACGTGAGAAAGAACGTGGAGCGTCGCGTCGTCCCAATTGATCCATTTTCCGTTGTGCCAGATTTTCTCTGTCGGTTGAATGGCCATGTACGCTCCCCTTGGAAAATGCCGCGCACTGCGGTGCAGCCCGAAAATTCAGAATACGGTACAGGGCTGCGAGCGTCAATGCGCTTTCGATGGGCGAGGCAGAGCTCGAAATCCAAATTGGCGTGGCGAGAAGCCGCTATTTCGGGGGCTTGGGAGCATTAACGGCGCTACCGGGTTGCAGGGTCATTCGCATGCCCGGGCGCAGGGAATCAAGCACGGTCTGAAAAGCGCCAAATGCCGCCTGGGATTCCTGGAGAATGCGGTCCGTGCGATTTTCCCAGACGCCCAGGAGGACAAAAGGGATTGCGGTGGCGAGGACGAGAAGTTTGGCGCGACGCGGGATCTTGGTTTCCGGTTCCCAGCGGAAGAGTTGCATGGAGAGGAAGAAAGTAAGGATGGCCCAGGAAACGAGAGAGGCGATCTCCGTGTAACGGCTCAGCACGGTCGCGGAATTGATGATGACCTGCTGAAAGGCGTTCACAAGGTAGGTAGCGGGCAGAAAGAGCCCCACGCGCTGCACGACGCGGGGAAGATACGCAAGCGGCAAGGTAGCCCCGGAGAGGAAAATCAGCGGCAGCCAAATGAGCTGGTTGAGGATCTGCGTCTCCTGCATGGTGTTGGTGACGCTGGCAATAACCAATCCGAGAGAGGCAAAGGAAATGGTGCCCACGGCAACGAGGACAAAAATGCCGCCAAGGTTGTCGAGCGTGCGGACCTGGAAAATCAGGCGGGCAAGGAGAAGCTCGAGAATCACCGTGGGGAGCGTGAGGGCAAGGTTAGCCACCACGCTGGAGGCCAGCAAGTCGCTGGCCCTAACGGGAGAAACGTGAAAGCGCCGAAGAATGCCCTGTTCGCGAAAGGTCACGATCGTGGCGCTAAGTCCCCAGAAACTACCCATAACGTTGAGCGCCAGAACTGGACCGAGGAAATACGCGGCACCGGCGGGTACGCTTTTGCCGAAGAAGCCCAGGTAGCCAAAAAAGAAGATAAACGGCATGACGATGCTGAAGAAGAAAAACATTTTGTTGCGCAAAGCGAGGCGGATGCGCATGTGGGTCAGGCTGGCAAAGTTGCTCAATCGCGGAGCCTCCTTCCGGTCATTTCGATGAAGACGTCTTCGAGGGAAGGAGTGGCGATTTCAAGGCTGACCAGTTCGTTGCCTTCCGATTCGAGATGTTTGACCAGAGAGACGATGGTTTGCGGCGGACGTTGTGAATGCAGGACGTAAGTGCCATCGAGTTCGCGGGCATCCACGACGCCTTCGAGATTTCTTAGCGTCCCGTTGCACTCGGCCTTCGAAAGCCGCACTTCGATGCGCGTCGTGCCTCCGGAGCGGGTTTTCAATTCGCGAGGGGTGCCGAGGGCGATCACTTTTCCATGATCGATGATGGCCACGCGGTCACAGAGGCGTTCGGCCTCCTCGATGTAATGCGTGGTCATGAGAATGGTTTTTTTGTCGCGTTTCAGTTCTTCGATGACGTCATAGATTTCTCTGCGGACTTGGGGGTCGAGCCCGGCCGTCGGTTCGTCGAAGAAGAGAAGTTTCGGATCGTTGACGAGGGCCATGGCCAGCGCCAGGCGTTGCTTTTGGCCGCCGGAGAGTTGGCTGTAGAATGCCTGGCGTTTTTCCTCGAGCCCGAAACGCTCGAGCAACTCCTCCGGGTCGCGGCGCTTTTTGTAGAAGCTGGCAAACAGACGCAGAGCCTCGATGACCCTGAGCTTGTCCGGCAGCGCCGTGGACTGCAGCGCCGCGCCGATCTCGTGCTTAAGCGCTTGCGAATTGCCCTGCGGATCCAGCCCGCAGACGGATACGCGGCCGCTGTCCCGAGTGCGCAGGCCTTCGAGGATTTCGACCGTGCTGGTTTTACCCGCGCCGTTGGGACCAAGCAGTCCGAAAACCTCGCCTTCCTCCACCGAGAAACTGACGCCGCGCACGGCTTCCACGTCGCCGTAGCGCTTCACGAGGTTTTCCACTTGGAGGATGGCGTTGCCCATATTCTCTGCTTCTGATCGGATCAGAGAGATAGCATACCGCAGATGTTCAGTTTGTGCGGATTCCGCCGGGAGATGTTCTGCCGAAGGGCTCCCGCTCCCTCTCCTTGACAATCTACCTATCGACGTGTATGTATATGTCGAATGTCTAGGAGAGAATATGCCCATCGAAAAATCGGATCTCCTGCAGGGCACACTGGATCTGCTGATCCTGAAGATTGTCGCGCTCGGTCCGGTTCACGGCTACGGCATCTCGCAGCGAATCCGGCAGATTTCGAAAGAAGTCTTGCAGGTGCAGCAGGGCTCGCTGTATCCCGCGCTGCACCGCTTGGAGAAACGAGGCTGGCTCGAGGCCGAGTGGGGCCAATCGAGCAACGGCAGAGAAGCGAAGTTCTATAAGTTATCGGCGAAGGGCCGCAAGCAGTTGGCCAGCGAGGAATCGAATTGGCATCGTTTGGCCGGCGCGGTGTCGCAGATACTCCAAACAGCGAGTTAGGAGCGTCCTATGTCCTGGTGGAAATTCCTTCTGCCCAAGCGTGCGTCAGGCACGCAACTCGATTCCGAAATGCGCTTTCATATTGACGAGCTCACCGAAGCCAACATCGCCCGAGGGATGCCTCCGAGTGAAGCGCGCCGCCGGGCCCTGCTGGAATTCGGCGGCCAAGAACAGGTGAAAGAGGAAGTGCGCGACGTGTACCGCGTGCGAGTCATCGACGGCACGGTGGCCAATCTAAAGTCCGCAATACGTTTCATACGCAAGACCCCTTCGTTCTCGGTGGCCGTGATCTTGACTCTGGCGCTCGGAATTGGCGCAAACAGCGCCGTGTTTTCGGCGATCGACGCGATTCTGCTCCGGCCGCTGCCGTTTCCGGACGGCGATCAGCTTATGAAACTGACGGAGTACGACAGCAAGGCACAGGCCTCACAGCCGTTCATTGCTCCGCTCCGGGTAGAGGACTGGAATCGCTTGAACTCCACATGCCAGGCCGTCGCCGGCTACTACATTGAAAATGCGTCCGAAATCTCAGGAGTCCTCCCGGAGAAGTTGACACTGGCCATCGTTACGCCGCGCTTCCTAAACCTGTTGGGAATCTCTCCCGAGCTGGGCCGCGACTTTAATTCCGAGGAAGAGCATTTTGGCGGACCAAATGCCGTCCTGATCAGTGACCGCCTTTGGCATCGTCGCTTCGCAGCTGACCCGGAGGTCATCGGAAAGAGGGTTGTGCTCAGCGGGTTTCTCCGGCCGGATTTGATCGTCGGCGTACTGCCGGCGTCGTTCCGTTTCCCGGACAGCGACGTTGACCTCTGGACCGTGGGCCCTCCCGACGGGCCTTACGCTCAGAACAGGGGATACACGTGGTATCGGGTCATCGCACGCCTGAGGGCGGGCGTGACGCTGGAGCAAGCGCGCGCCAACCTGAATGCCGTCCAGTCGCAACTCGGAAAACAATATCCAAAAACGGATGGGAACTTGACGATAGAGGTCCGGCCCTTAAAAGAGACGATCGTGGCCGGTGCACGCAGCTCGCTCTGGATGTTGTTTGGAGCTGTCTCGCTTCTTCTGCTGATCGCATGCACGAACATCGTCGCGCTGCTTCTGGCTCGCGGCGTGCAACGTCAACATGAAATTTCCGTCCGTCTTTCGCTCGGCGCATCTCGTTTCACCGTCGTATGCCAACTCCTCACCGAATCTTTTGTCTTGGCGCTCACGGGCGCACTCCTTGGCCTGTTTATCGCGGGTGCTGCCTCGAACGTATTTCGATCTCTAGCCAAGGAGCTTCCGCGCGTCGAAGAGATTCATCTCGATGTCCGCATTGTGCTTTACACGCTTGCGTGTTCGGTCCTTGCGACCCTCCTATGCGGTTTGTTGCCGGCGATTCGCGGCACGCGCGGCAATCTGTCCGGAACGCTGGCGCAGGCCAGCCGCTCGCAAGTATCCGCGCGCACTCCGCTCCAATGGTTCCTGGTAGGCGTGCAAGTCGCTCTTGCCGTGACCTTGCTCAGCGGCGCGGGATTACTGCTCCGAAGCTTTCAGGAGCTGGGACGGGTGTTCCCGGGTTTCGACCCCGGCCACGTTTTGACTTTCCGCATCAGTGGTTCGTACGGCGAAACCGTTGACTGGAAAGCGCTCACGCAGCGAATAGACCGCACCATCGAAGAGCTACGGTCTGTTCCCGGCGTCGAAGCCGCGGCGGCTTCGGCCACCCTCCCGGGGGTGCCCACGAACTATCCCACGGAGCTGAGGTTTGTCGAAGGCGAGCAGGACCCGCTACGCAAAATGGTGGCAGAGAGCCGCTTCGTTACACCAGACTATTTCGCCACGATGCATATTCCTCTCCTCGCCGGCGAAGTTTGCCGAGAGCCGCAATTCGGCACGGTGCCGAGCACGCTGAGCCCGACGGGACAGATCCTTGAGCCCATTTCCATAAACGTCCTCGTAAACCGCAGCTTCGCCGAGACATTTCCCGGTGGGTCGACCATCCTCGGCCGCCATGTGCAGGTTCTGGACAACTCCTTCCTGAAGCCAGACGAAGCCGGGGAAATCCGTGGCGTGGTTGGAGATGCCCGCGAGGAAGGAGTCAACCATCCTCCGAGCCCCACGGTGTACTGGTGCTTGGGCGCCCCCGGCGGTCCCGATCCTGCTTACCTGGTGCGAACAGGCGTGGACCCGACCGCCATGGCCAGTGCATTGCGCAGCAAGATTAAGCAAATCGAGCCGGCGCGCTCGGTGTTCGACGTCATGCCCCTGGAAGAGCATGTAAACGACGCCTTTTCCGAGAACCGTTTGCGCGCGATTCTCCTGACGTTCTTTGCCTTGACCGCTGTCTCCCTCGCTTGCATCGGCCTGTACGGAACGCTGAGCTATTCCGTAACCGTACGGCGCCGCGAAGTCGGTTTGCGCCTCGCCTTGGGAGCTTTGCAGGGCCAAATCGTGAGGCGGTTTCTTCTGCAAGGTTTGGCCGTCACCTTTTTGGGCTGCGCCGCGGGCTGGGGGCTCGCGGCGGGCTTCACGCGAGTGCTCTCGGGAATGCTCTATGGCGTTTCGCCTTCTGATATTGTAACGCTTTCAACCGTCGCCTTGCTCATGCTCCTGGTTGCGGCTTTGGCCGCGTTGATACCGTCCCTTCGCGCCGCCCATGTCGACCCCATGCAGGTTCTGCGCGAGGAGTAATCCGCGGAAGAGCGCTTTTCCGTTTGCCGATCGACCGGAGATTGCTCTCCAGCAAATTTGCCCGCAGCCTCCAGATGGGAAAATAATCCAGAGCATGATGTCTGCCTGAGCTTACTTCCGGCGCTTTGTTCGCAGGTCAGCGGCTCTCGCTTTGCGAATTTTCGCCGGCCGCCACAGGTGTCGTTTCAAGTCCACACGAAATTCAACGACGGAAACTCCTTCGGTTTCGAGAAGCTTTTTTTGGAGCAGGGCGTGGGGGCCGCGAATGAGGATTTTTCCGCGCTCGCCGATCACGCGGTGCCAGGGAATGCCCTTTCCGGACGGAGTGGCAGCCATGGCGCGTCCGGCGGTGCGCGCGCCGCCGGGCAAACCGAGGGCTCTGGCAAGCCCTCCATACGTTAGAACCCTTCCACGAGGAATGCGTTGCACGAGACGGTATACCTTATCCCAGGACATGTGCGGAACCACTCCAGAAATTCGAGGACTCCAAAGAGCGAATTGCGTATCGTAGGTGCGAGCACACCGAAGAACAAGTGAAAAATGCCGTGACGGGGTTTAATAAAATGGTTAGAGTCTGCCGATGGCAGCTGGAAACGGCGATGGATCCGGCAGCGAGCGACTCGGCCGAAACCGGAAAGCAGCAGTCGAAGACCAACAAGCGAGGAAAAACCAATGCCGCGCTGCGAAAAAGATGAGGCGATAGCCGCTATCACGTTTACGGTGAAGCCGTTACTGATACGGTGCAACTTTTGGTGAAATTTCGTGTCTAATATTGCAGAGCGTAGTGGAAGCTCGTTACACTACGCGGGCTGGAGCGACACGAGACGAGGTAAGGTCATGGCTTTTGTTCGCCGCAAAGGGAACTCGTTCTATCTGGTGCACAATGTGCGCCGCGGCGAGAAAGTACAGCAACTGCATTTAGCGCGGCTTGGACAGCGCGCGCGTATTACCGATGAGGTCGTCAGGGAAGTATCGAAGAAACATCCGTTCGTGGAGCTCAATTGGAGGGCTCTCCGAGAGCAGTGCAATCACTCCGCGGACCTGGCGGATCGCAACTCCCCGACGGTTCAAAAACTCGTATCTTCTCTTCGTACCCTCAATCTCGAATTGGCGGATGTTTTTCCGCCGCTCGTCCGAATTTCAGAATCGCCCGTGGTGGCAAGGGAGTTGCTTGTACAATTACGGCTCCTGCAGTCGACCATCCAGGTCAAATTGGAACAGTTTGACCGGGGACGCGGGCGGTACGGCAACCCGCACGGGCGGGTTCGCTAGGAGGCGGTCATGGACGACTACACCGTGTCTCTCGATCCAAACAAGCGCAGCACCGATACGATTGATTTTCAGTCGGCGCTCGGATCGAAGATCGTGGGCCAAGAAGAGGCGGTACAGGCTCTGGTTGACCTGTATCAGGTGTTTCGTGCCGGCTTGAATTCTCCGGGCCGCCCGGTAGGGAATCTGCTGTTCCTAGGGCCCACCGGATCGGGAAAGACGCGGATCGTGGAAGCGGCGGCGGAAATCCTGTTCGGGGATGCCCGCGCGGTCATCAAGGTGGATTGCGCGGAGTTTCAGCACTCCCACGAAATCGCCAAATTGATTGGATCGCCTCCGGGCTATTTGGGGCACCGCGAAACCCATCCCCTGATCACCCAGGAGACGCTGGCGGCGTGCCACACCGAGAAGCTGAAACTAAGCTTCTTGCTCTTTGATGAGATCGAGAAGGCCAGCGACGCCCTGTGGCAGCTATTGCTAGGCATCCTCGACAAGGCTACTTTGACGCTGGGTGACAACCGGAAAGTGGATTTGTCTAAAACGGTGATTTTTCTCACTTCCAACCTGGGCGGCGGAGAGATTACCGAACTGATGGAAGGGGGCATGGGCTTTATCCAGCCGAAAGATAAACCGGCAACTGGCCTGGATGAAAAGGTTGAGCGCACCGCGGTTGAGGCGGCCCGGCGCAAGTTCTCTCCCGAATTCATGAACCGCCTGGATAAAGTCGTGGTCTTTCATCCCTTGCACAAGGAGCAGCTGCAGGAAGTCCTGGACATCGAATTGGGTCAGGTGCAGCAGCGCGTACTGGACACCGCCAAGGGCCAGTTTCTGTTTCGCGTAACACCTGCTGGTCGCGATTTCCTGTTGCAGGAAGGCACGGACCAGCGCTACGGAGCACGCCATTTGAAGCGGGCTATCGAGCGGCACGTCGTCTATCCGCTAGCGAATCTGCTGGCCACCGATCAGGTGAATCTGGGAGATTTGGTGTGTATTGACTGGGATAAGACAAACAATCGGCTCACTTTTGTGCGGGAGGGCGAGGGAGCCCTAGTGGAGCCGGCGGCTAAGCGCGCGGGAGCCGCGGCAGCCGGGGCGGAGGCGACCGACGGCAAGTCCGCGAGCGCGCCCGAGGAGACCCTCGGCGAGGAAAAGAGAACTCGCGCGGCCCAGCCCGGAGCCGCACCGGCCGCTGCGCCACAAAGCCGCAAAAAGCAAGATCGCTCTAATTCATGACCCTTGCTTTCGCCAGAAGCGTCTTAAAGTAAACCTTTAACTCCTCGGAAAGGCGGCGCACGGAAGCTGCGCCCCTTTTTGTCGCCCGTGGCGTGACACAAAGTGTTCCCGGCCTCGGCCCTTGCTCTCTCATTTTTGACTCAAATGGAACGTAATCTCAGTTTGTGAGACGCCTGCAAAACTTCGAAATCCTCTATCTGACTGAAATTATTGCGTTTCCTTTCCGGCAACACCACGAAAAAGATTGGCATCCTCCATGCTCTATCTCATTTTTCGCGCGAGCTTGAGACGCGCGCCGCGTTTGGGGGAACAGACGCGGAGAAGAGGCAAAGCGATGAGAGCTGCTGTCCGTCATCAACTGGACCCAAGCATCCGCAGCAACGACACGCGGGGTTTTCATTCTTCCTTGCGGGCCAAGATTGTTGGCCAGGAAGAAGGCGTGCAGTCCCTGGTGGACATGTACCAGGTCTTCTGTGCGGGATTGAACTCGCCGGGCCGCCCCGTAGGAAATCTGCTCTTTCTCGGTCCCACCGGCTCGGGCAAGACCCGCATCGTGGAAGCGGCGGCGGAGATCCTGTTTGGGGATGCCCGAGCGGTCATCAAGGTGGATTGCGCGGAATTTCAGCACTCCCACGAGATTGCCAAGCTCATCGGCTCCCCTCCGGGTTACCTTGGGCACCGTGAAACCCACCCGCTGATTACCCAGGAGGCCCTGGCGGCGTGCCACAGCGACAAGCTGAAGCTCAGTTTCTTGCTTTTCGATGAGATCGAGAAGGCCAGCGACGCCCTCTGGCAACTGCTCCTGGGCATGCTGGACAAGGCGACCCTAACCCTGGGTGATAATCGCCGCGTCGACCTTTCGCAGGCGGTCATTTTTCTGACCTCCAACCTTGGCGGCGGTGAGATTACCGAATTGATGCAGGGCGGCATGGGCTTCATTCAGCCGGCGGACAAGCCCGCCGCTGGTTTGGACCAAAAAGTGGAGCGCACCGCGGTCGAAGCAGCGCGCCGTAAGTTTTCGCCGGAGTTCATGAACCGGCTGGACAAAGTGGTGGTTTTTCATCCCCTGCGCAGCGAACAGTTGGAGGAAGTTCTCGAGATTGAACTGGCGCAAGTGCAGGAGCGCGTTCTGGAAACGGCCAAAGGGCAGTTTCTCTTCCGCGTGACCCAGCCGGGCCGCGAATTTCTTCTGCAAGAAGGCACCGACCAGCGGTATGGGGCGCGCCACTTGAAAAGAGCGATCGAGCGCCACGTGGTCTATCCTCTGGCCAATCTGCTGGCCACCGAGCAGGTTCATCTGGGTGACCTCATTTGCATCGACTGGAACAGGGAGCAGGACCGCTTGACCTTTGTTCGCGAAGGCGAAAACCTGGCCATCCCGGCGCGCAGACCGGAGCCGGCTCCGGCAGCGAAAGCCGCCCCTGCCCGAAATGGCAAGTCGGCCGATGCCCAGAGCCCTGCGCCTTCTGCTGAGCCTTCGCCGCGCCTGGCTCGGTAATCAAATTCCTTCAAGGCCCTTCAAAGCCCTCAGCTCCGCCCGGGTGCCCCAGACACCCGGGCTTTTTCTTTTTCTCTCCCCCGAGTGCTAAAGTACCTCTGGAGGGGGAAGGGCCATCGTATGAGTCATTGCCCAGGCGGTAGTGAGTACGTCGAGTCGCAAAGGGATCCACGGCTGGGGGGTGAGGGCCAAGGGCGCCGGCGCCTTGGTGCGCGTGCGGCCCTCGGCTGTATCGGCGTTTTGTGCGTGCTCGTTCTACTCGCGCCGATAGCCTCCGCGCAGCGCACCGCGCTCAGGCCGGGATGGAACATGTTCACGCCGCAGCAGGACATCGAGTTGGGCAAGCGAGCTGCCGCGGATGCTGAGAAACAATTGCCTCTTTGCAACGCGCCGAAAGTGGACGCCTATCTGACGCAGCTGGGGATGCGGTTGGTGGCGAAGCTGCCTACCGGCGGGGTGCAATACCCCTTCCAATTTCATTGTGTGAATGACAAGGCCATCAACGCGTTCGCCTTGCCCGGCGGGTACGTCTTCGTCAATCGTGGAGCGATCGAGGTGGCTGACAATGAGGCACAGCTAGCCGCCGTGATGGCGCATGAACTCTCGCACGTAGCGTTGCGCCACGGGACGAATCAGGCCACCAAGGCTCAGGCGGCGGAAGGTTTCCTCGGAATTGCCAGCAGCATTTTCGGCGGCTCGAGCGGCGGGGCACTGTTGAGCGAGTTGGGCGCGTTTGCCGCGGGAGGGGTGCTGCTGCGCTACTCAAGGAGCGCCGAATCGCAAGCAGATGTGATGGGCACGCAGGTGCTTTACGACAGCGGCTATGATCCCCGCGCCATGGCGCAGTTCTTTGAGAAGCTCGAAGCCGAGACCAAGGGGAAGAATCCGCCGGAGTTTCTCTCCGACCATCCAAATCCCGAACACCGAGTCGAGCGTGTGGAAGAGGAAGTCGACAAACTGGGCGCTGTCCCTGCCAATGCCAAGCGGGACTCCGCGGAATTCGAAGCGATCAAGCGCGAAGTGCTGGCTCTGCCGGTGGTGAAACGGCCGACGCCGGGGGCCGGGGGTGCGGCAAAAACTCCCGCGCGTCCTTCAAGGAATTTCGCTGCTTATCAGGCGAATGCGTACACCTTGAAATATCCCGACAACTGGAAGAAGTATGCCGACGCTAGCGGCAACAACGTTTCGTTCGCGCCGGAAGGCGGCGTGGTGGACGACGGCACGGGTCATGCTGCGCTCGCTTACGGCCTTATCGCCAGCGTGTCGCAGGCGAGCGGCGATCCCAGCGATTGGGACGCCCTGAACAGCGCCACCGAGCAGGCCATTCACGACCTCCAAAAGTCGAATCCGAACATGAAGATTACGCGCCAGCCCGAGCACGTCCGCTTGAATGGCCAACCCGCCATCGCGGCCTATCTCAGCAACGATTCTCCACTAGGCGGTCAGGAAACCGATTGGATGATCACGACATTACGCCCCGAAGGGCTGGTTTCGTTCGTCTGTGTTGCTCCGCAGGCCGCGTACGAAAAATACGACAAAACGTTCAATGCCATCCTCGACAGCGTGCGGTTCACGAAAAAGTGACGGTAACGTCGCTCGCTTAACCGGAGAAGGCTGAAATAGAAAGGGCGCTCCCGCTGGGGAACGCCCTTTTGTTTTCATTCTAGCCGATCGAGCTATTGTTGGTTTTGGCCGAAGAGGGACGGCAGCACTGGTGTTCCCTCGATCCTAACAGCATCCAGTGCCTCCGGGTCCAGGCCCAGGATTTTCAGGATCGTGGGAGCCACCTGAGCGGTTTCCACAAAGCTGTTGATGGTGCGGGCCTGAGTGTGAGGATTGGATACCAACAACATCACGTTGGTGTCATCCCATGCGTAGCCGCCATGTTCGGATTGCTTCTTTAGGTTTCCGGTATAGACCACACCATAGTCTGGAATCACGACGATGTCGGGAGTACGCGGGTCGCCCCCTTCCCGAAGCTTGCAGCAGGGGCCCGGGTGCTCCGGCACCCCAGGTGTGTTAAAGAGCGTGTTCAGTGAGCCGAAATAGTAGATCTGGCCCAACCCCGGTCGATCGATAACGTTGGGGCTTGCCTGGGCAGCCTCCAGAGCCGCTACGGCGTCCGCCGTGCTGCTTGGATCTGTCAGCCAGATCTGGGAAATGTCGTCTTCGGCAAGGCCGAGCCCGTTGTTGGCGTTGTTGTAAATCGCCGGGAGAAGATTTCCGATGATGCCGGATGGCGGCGTGCCGTTCGTTCCGGAATGACCAGGAATGGGATAAAGGCGGTTCGGGTCGACCGGTGACTGCCCGTGCTTTGCAGTGATGATGATGGTGGTCGAATCCAGAAGACCTTGCTGTTTGAGAGCAGCGACCATCTGCCCGATCGCCGCATCCACGAACTGGATCTGGGCCACCATTATGGGTCTCGGCTTGCCCGAGGCATCTTCATAACCGCCAGAGTTTGCGTCGGTTCTGATGGCGGACTTGGGTTCAATCAGCTTCTCTCCAACGCTGACGGCCTGGAAGTTCATCCCAAAGATCACTGGGACCGGGGCGTTCGCGCATGGTTTCAGCGGGCACAGGTGTGTCCTACCATGGATCTGGTTGACTACGGCGTTGACCTTCAGTTGGTCATTGCATTTGATGGCATTGAAATCGGTGGTCCAGTCATCGCCATTGGGAACCAGCTTACTGCAATCGAAACCGGTAGCTGTCGTAAGGCCTGGAATCGCAATCTGAAGTGAGTTGACTTCAGGCGAATAGTAATCATCCACGTTGGCGGGCACTTCGGGGTGCAGGTCGGGCGATGGGTTGGGCCCCGAGACTGAGGCGTAAGCAGCATGCTTGTCAGACCAGGCCGTGTAGCCGCCGACAGAGTGGATCACGCCAAAGACGGTGTTCGTGCGAACGAAGTTCCAGGAGTAGACGGGTTTGCAGTTGTTGAAGGGATCGCGTATCAGCTTGTTGGGATCGATGGATTTAACGCCGCCGTCGGTAAGGGCGTATCCGGGAAACCCGCCATTGAGTTGGGTCTGATCAATTTCGTTGCCTTCTTCGTATTCGGTCTGCGTTCCGTAAACCTGATTTGGGACACAGCGTGATAAGGCAGGGCTGTTCTTCGGGTCACTTGTGCCTGGCAGCCCATTGCCGGTGGTCACTAAGGGTGGTGCCAGCACACGGTCGTAAGCCACATCGTAGTACGCGCCTACCGTTCGGGGGCTCCCACCGGTCACGAGGGCCATCAGGCCGGGAAAGGAATCGGATGGCCGGGAAGTGGTGGTGCGGGTGTAATTGACTCCGGTCTTCCCGAGAGACGCCAGCGTAGGGCAGTTACCGGACTCGACACAGTTTGCATAATCTACCGCATGCATGCCATCGATGCTGATGAGCAGAACGTGCGTGATGTTGCCTTGGTTGTCTTGCGCGGAGGCGGGAATCGCGAATCCGATCAGGCCAAACAACAGAGTGACAGCGACAATTCTTTTCAAAGGCAATCTCCTTTAATTGGGAAGAGCAATAGAAACGATGGTCCCGCCGTAGACACTATGTGCGCCTTGTTACAGAAAGGAAAACGGAGCGTGTCGGCTCGGTGAATCACCGCGGCCGGGGTACTGAAACTCTTAGGAATAGACAGAGTGCTCGAGGCAGATTTCTATTCAGGGTTGCTGTGCATCAATTCTTCTTTTCTTCTTTTTTCTTGCTTGCGTAATGATTGAGAAACAAAAGGTTGTGGTCAACTAGAGAACAGCGCTGGCGTCTGTAGGAGCAGGGCAAGGAAAAAGGATCCTCTCCGCCCGCGCGAGCTAATCCGCGGCGGTGCTTCGCGGTGCTCTAGGCTTCCAGCGCAGCACCGGCTTGCGCGCGGCGCCAACTTCGTCCAGCCGCCGGACGCGGGTCGTGTGCGGCGCAGTCTTCACAACTTCCGCCTCCGTCGCGGCTTCTTCTGCGATGGCCTTCATCGCGTCTATGAACAGATCGCACTCTTCCCGCGACTCGGATTCGGTCGGCTCGATCATCAAGGCGCCGGGAACGATCAGCGGAAACGCCGTGGTGTAGGGATGAAAACCGTAGTCGATCAGCCGCTTGGCGATATCCATGGTGTTTACCCCGTTTTTCTTTTGGAGCGCGTCGCTGAACACCACCTCATGCATCGAGGGCAGGGAATAAGGCAGTTCGTAAACGCCTTCCAGGTGCTTACGAATGTAATTTGCGTTCAGCACGGCGTCTTCCGTGGCCTGGCGCATGCCTGGACCGTACGCGAGGACGTACGCCAGCGCGCGAACCAGCACGCCGAAATTGCTGCTGAACGCCTTCACTCTGCCGATCGAGTCTGGCCGCACGGGCTCAAGCGCCAGCCGGCCGCTCTCTTTCTCCACCAGGATCGGCACAGGGCGGAACGGCTCCAGAATCTTCCTCATTGCGACCGGGCCGGCTCCCGGACCCCCGCCGCCGTGCGGCGTCGAAAATGTCTTGTGCAGGTTCAAATGCATGACGTCCACGCCGAGATCGCCCGGGCGTGTTATGCCGGCAAGCGCATTCATGTTCGCGCCATCCATGTACAGCAACGCGCCCTTCGCGTGCAAAATCTGCGCAATTTCCGGCAAGTTTTGCTCGTAAATCCCCAGCGTCGAAGGGTTGGTGATCATCAATGCCGCAACGTCTTCGTTCACCAACTTGCATAGGCCTTCGATGTCGACCTGTCCCTGCGCGCCGGATTTGATGTTTTCAACCTGATAGCCCGCGATCACCGCCGTCGCCGGGTTCGTGCCGTGCGCGGAATCGGGAATCAACACTTTCTTCCGCGGATTCCCCTGTTTTTGCAGGTACGCGCGGATCAGCAGCAGGCCGGTGAGCTCTCCTTGCGCCCCAGCGGCCGGCTGCAGCGTGATGGCATCCATGCCGGTAATTTCCAGCAGGCATTTCTCGAGCAGCCGCAGAATCTTCAGGCATCCTTGCGAAAGTTCTTGCGGCTGATAGGGATGCTCTGTAGCGATTCCCTCGAGCCGCGCGACAAATTCATTCACGCGCGGATTGTACTTCATCGTACAGGAACCCAGCGGATACATCCCCAGGTCAATCGCGTGGTTCCAGGTGGAAAGACGCGTGAAGTGCCGGATCACCTCGATCTCGCTGACTTCCGGAAACCCCTCGATGCCTTCGCGCCGATGATGCGCGCCTAGCACTTTTGATGGCTCCGCCTTAGGTACGTCCAGTGGCGGCAATTCGAACGCGCGCTTGCCGGGCGACGATTTCTCGAAAATCAGGCCCTCGTTCTGATTCACGTGTTGCGACGCTTTTTTTATCTTATTGTTCATGTCTCCCAGGTGCCCGGGTAGGCGGTGCAAACGCCAGCCGGGCAATTTTTGTCCTTCTGCTAAACCGGCTGTTCCAGCGCCCGCTTCACCGAGCTCGCAAACCGCTCAATTTCCGCGCGAGGAATGGTTTCCGTGACACACACCAGCGCACGCTTGGTGAGCTCCGGGTACGGCGTGCCGAGAGCCAGCGGCCCGACAATTTTTTCCCGCAACAGGTGCGAATTCACAATTTTCACCGAGCGTGGCAGCTCGACGGTGAATTCATTGAAGAACGGAGCGTCAAAGGTGCGCCGCACACCGGGAATCTTCAGCAATTCCGCCAGCGCGAACTGCGCTTTCGAAAGATTCTGTTCGGCCATTTCGCGCAAGCCTTCCTTGCCGAGCAGCGTTAAGTGCACCGTTGCTGCGAGCGCGCAAAGCGCCTGGTTTGTGCAAATATTGGAAGTTGCTTTCTCGCGCCGAATGTGCTGCTCGCGCGTCGCAAGCGTCAGCACAAATCCGCGATGCCCCGCTGAGTCCGTGGTTTGCCCCGCCAGCCTCCCCGGCATCTGGCGAACATATCTTTCGTGCGTGGCAATCACGCCGGCAAATGGTCCGCCGTAACTCGGCGGCAAGCCAAAGCTTTGCGCTTCGAGCGCCACGATGTCCGCCTCTGCCGGCGGCCGGAGCAGTCCCAGCGAAACGCCCTCGGCAATGGCCACGACCAGCATCGCGCCAACCGCGTGTGCCGCTTCGGCCAGCGACGCGTACGACTCGATGGCGCCAAAAAAGTTGGGAGATTGCGCCACCACCGCAGCCACGTCGTCTCCGAGCGCGTGCTGCAAGGCTTTCCCATCGACGGTTCCGCTGGCGGTGAAAGGAATCTCCTCAATGCGCAGTCCGGAATTCTTCGCGTAGGTTTTCAGCACATCGCGGTATTCCGGATGGACCGATCGCGCCACGAGGATGCGCCGCCGCCCGGTCAGCCTCTCCGCCATCAACACCGCTTCCGTCGTTGCCGTCGAGCCGTCATACATCGAGGCGTTCGCCACTTCCTGTCCGGTGAGCTGGCACATCAACGTCTGAAACTCGAAAATCGCCTGCAGGGTGCCTTGCGAAATTTCCGCCTGATACGGCGTGTACGAAGTAAGGAATTCGCCGCGCTGGATGATCGTGTCGGTCACCACCGAGCGTTGGTGATTGTAAACGCCCGCGCCGAGAAAGCTCGTATAGCCTGCTGCGTTTTCCGCCGCGCGCTCCTTGAAATACTGGATGACTTCCGCCTCCGAGTAAGGCCCGGGAATCTTCAAGGCCTCGCGCATCCGGTACTTTTCCGGAATGCTCGAAAAAAGCTCATCGATGGATTTTGCGCCGATGGCGGCCAGCATCTCCTGCCGCTCGATGGGGCTCTTCGGGAGGTAGCGCATTAGGCGGAGGTTTCCTTGCCCTTCTCCGCGATATAGCCTTCGTAGGCGGCCGCGTCCATCAACTCGCTGATCCCTTGGGCATTGGTCAGTCGCACCCTGATCAGCCATGCGGCTCCGTGCGGGTCGTTGTTGATCGTCTCCGGTTTATTTTGTAGCTCGCCGTTGGCCTCGATGACTTCGCCCGAGGCGGGGGCATAAATCTCGCTGACGGCCTTCACCGACTCCACCGTGCCAAACGATTTTCCCGCTTCAATCTTCGTGCCGGGCTTGGGCAGCTCGACGAAAACCACATCGCCCAATTCGTGCTGTGCGTGATCGGTGATCCCGATCGTCGCCTGGTCGCCCTTCACCGCAATCCACTCGTGCTCTTTCGTGTAACGACGGTCTTTGGGATATCCCATC